>CAYYDM010000033.1:0-26105 GCA_964470635.1 uncultured Clostridia bacterium
AGTATCATGAATTATGGCAAACAAAACGTCTTATAATCAGAATATAAATTAAAGCACTATTCTAGAAGAAAATACTAGGTAGTGCTTTTATTGTTTATTTGTCCTTAAATCATATTATTTAAACACTTTAGAAAGAATACTTTGATTTTCTAATATTAACTCCATAACCATTTGACATACATCACCAGTTACTCTTGTACACCTTTCAATATGTTCCTTTGAACCGAATTTATAGTCCTTTACAAGAACCCTACAGCAAGTGCTTTTATATTTTTCTTTAAATTTATTATGTAATTCTTGAGAAAGCTTCATGATTTTTTTATTATTTCCACCTGGTTTAGTTCTTCCATATACTAAGCCCAATGCAGTTTGTCCTCCAGTTAAAGCACCACAGCTGCAGCCTGCACCCCCCATACCTACAGGAAAACCAGATGTTAATCTTACATATTCTTCTGGCATACCACACTCAAGAACTTTATTTACTGATGCAAGTATAGCCTCGGAACATAAGTATTTACCCTCACTATAATATTTTTCAGCAAGCTCTTTAGCTTCCTTTATTAATTCTTCATTATTTTTACTCAATGAATTCACCCCTAGTTCATCATAAATTATTATAACTACCTAATATGTTATAGAATAAACAAGGAATTTCAAAATAGATTATTTCTATAATAATTTATTGCATTATAGAAAATATCAATAATCCCAATATAATTCTCGTCTTTTTCTCTTTATAAAACTAGTGTGAAAATGTTTTCACAATTTAGACTAAAAAAGAAAAGTTTTTGCGTTGGTTCACATAATTAGGTGTGATAGCATTGAATTAACAATAGAACTAAGGAGGAATAAATATGGATTATATGCAAATTGCCAATAGCTTACCTATGTGGGTAGCAGCAGGACTAGCAGTAGCATTAGTATTATTCCAAGCAATTATTTTTGCTAAAAAATCTTATGAGACAGGTAAGGAAGGCCGACTTATATAGTTACATTAGGAGCAGTATTTGACACTATAGCAATAGCAACAACTTTATATAAGAAGAAAGCAATATAAAGGAGGGCTTAAATTGAATAAATCAGACATTATTAAATATTTGGATGATATAACTGAAGAAATAAAGGAATTAAGTTTAGAATTATGGAACAATCCAGAGATTTCAGAGCATGAAAGAGAATCAGCCAATTTATTTAGGGCTAAACTAAAATCTTATGGATTTGAAATAAAGGAGATTAATGGGCTTGAAAATGCATTTATAGCGGAATATGGTAGTGGTTCACCAGTCATAGCAGTTTTAGGTGAATACGATGCATTACCAGGATTGTCTCAAAATGTAGATACTAAATTTAATCCACTAAAGCCAAATGGACCAGGACATGGCTGTGGACACAACCTATTGGGGAGTGCGGCATTAGGATCTGTGCTTGCAATAAAAAAATATATAGATGAAACTAAAACAAGTGGAACTATAAGATTCTATGGTTGTCCAGAGGAAGAAACCCTAGTGGGAAAAGTGAAGATGATTAAAGCAGGAGCATTTGAAGGATGCGATATTGCCCTTAGCTGGCATCCAATGAATATAAATACAGCTTTAGAAAAAGCTTTTACATCAAATAATTCTATTAAGTTCAAATTCCATGGAGTATCAGCACATGCAGCTCAGTCACCAGAGTCAGGTAGATCAGCTTTAGACGCTGTAGAATTGATGAATGTAGGTGCAAATTATTTAAGAGAACATGTCATAGACGGAGCACGTATTCATTACACCATAACAAATGCAGGTGGTGCACCAAATATCGTTCCAAAGGAAGCAGAGTCATGGTATTTTGTAAGAGCACCTCATAGAAAAGATGTTGAGGAAATTACAGAGAGATTAATAAAAGTTGCTAAAGGTGCAGCTATGATGACAGAGACAACCGTTGAATATAAGCTGCTTGGCGGATGCTATGAACTGCTACCTAATAAAGTCTTATTTGATATGACTCATAAAAATATGATGGAAATTGGTACTCCAAATTATACTGAAGATGATTTTGAATTTGCAAAGGCTATACAAGAAACCATGGATCCTAATGTGGTAGAAGGTGAAATCAAAAAATTTATTTCAACAGATAATAATGAAAAAAAATATATACATCAAGGAGTACTTCATAAGGAGAAAGCAAAAACAGTAGTATCAACAGGTTCTTCAGACAGTGGTGATGTATCATGGATAATGCCAATGAACTTATTCTTAACAGCCACATGGCCACTAGGAGTACCAGCCCATTCCTGGCAAGCAACATCTTCATCAGGCTCGTCAATGGGTATGAAAGGTATGATGTATGCAGCCAAGATTTTTGCTGGAATGATGTATGACTTGCTAAACGATTCTAATTTAGTTGAAGAAGCAAAGGCAGAGTTTAACAAAAGAACAGAAAAAAGAAAATATATAAGTCCATTAAAGTAAAGAAAAAAGTATTAGGCCAACTAGATATGGCTTAATACTTTTTTTCTATGAGGCCTTTGTGATATACTAAACATAACAAACTAAAGAAGGTGAGTCTATGGGTATAAGTATCAGAGAAATATTAGAATCTGAGCTTTTCAAAGACTGTAAAGTACTAGCAGGTCACAGGGGATTAGATAATCAAATACAGGGCATAGCCATACTTGATGCGCCAGATGGATTTAACTGGACTGAGGGCAAAGAGCTAGTTATTTCATCAGGATATGTATTTCAACAAAATCCTGGACTGTTTGAAAAATATATTGAAATGGACAAATTTAAACAAATATCTGGTATGGGAATAAAGGTTGATAGATACTTAAAAGTAATACCAGAACATATTATTGAGTCTTTTAATGAACATAATATTCCTTTAATAGATATACCATTGGGACCTTCTTGGATGGACATAATGAACCAATTAAATGTTTTTGTCATGAATAAAAATATCAGAAGATTTAAAATAGGCAGTATAAATCCGAGGAACTTTTCAGATTTATCATATAGGGTAAGAAAAATTAAAAAAATACTTTCTCAAATAGAAATAGAAATGAAATTTCCTGCTATGTTATATGATTTTTCAGGTGAAAAAGTATATTATAGCTCACATGCTTTTGGAAAGTTAACTAAAGATTTAAAAGTAGAAGACTTTTGGAATCCATCCTTTGATTGTACGCAGGAAATACTCTGTGACAATTTAAAAATGATTAGATACAGATTTTTCGATGATAAATATGAAAGGCCTTATAGCTGGATTACTATACCTATTACAGTAGAGGACAAGATAAATGCTTATTTTGTAGTAGTTGAAGCAACAGGATTGATTGATTATTTCGATCAATTTGCTATTAGAATTGGTTTCTTGCTACTTCAAGGGCTATATGAACAAATGCTTGTAGCACAAAGAATCGGAGACGTTGGGTTTAATAAATTTATTCTAGATACTATTAGTGGCAGCTTGACTAATACAGAAGATATAACAAAGAGAGCCAATGAGCTAGGAATAGACATAAATGGCAAATATTTTTTACTGTTGATGAGGCAAACGAATCCCGACATTAGCATTTCAAATTATAAGGATGAGTTGAAAAATGCCATTAACAATACTAGCAAAATAGATACTAGAATGTCACTTATTGATGAAAATAGCTGTTTACTATTATTTTCAATTGATGATAGAATCTCAGAAAAATATACTCTCAGATTAATCAAAAATATTGCTGAGAATCTAGTAGAAAGGCTGGAAGGAAAGATTAATGATATTAAACTGGTTTTTGGTTGTTCTGACATAGGGGATTCAATATATGAAATAAAGAGAAATTATTTAAGATGTGAACAGGCCATAAATATCGGAAGACTTTTACTTCCTGACAAGGACTATATAACTTATTCAGAATTAGGAGTTTTTGCATGGCTGGATATTAAAGAAGATGAATTAAATATAATGTTAAAAGACATAAATATTCTTCTAAATTCTGAGGAATACAAGGAACACGTTACAACATTAAAGGTTTATCTAGAGAATAAAATGAACTTTAGTCTAACAGCAAAACAGCTTTATATTCACATTAACACTGCGAGGAAAAGAATAAATGAAATAAATGATTTAATTAAATTTGATTTAGAAGATCCTATGAATAGATTAAAGTTAGAGATATTACTTAAACTGTTTAACTAAAGAAATCAAATAAAATAACCGCTGGATGACAATGTTTATTCAGTGGTTTTTTATTCATGCTAATAATATTTTAAACACTTATATTCTGTTAACAATAATTTTCAAACAAATGGAACAATAAACCATATAAAACGTCTATACTTATAATGGGGTAAAATACTATAGTAAGTTATTTTTTTACTAAAAACATATAAAGGAGTGTAAATTCCTTGTATTTAAATAAAAAGCTGACAATAATTATAGTTACAGTTCTAATAGCTATGTTGTTTGTCATAATTCTTATAAAATTTAACCAAGAAGATAGCCAACGCAATATAGAATTAATCCCAAATCAAAAGCTAATAGATTATGTATTTAACGAACAATGGCTTTTTGCAATTATAGAGGATAAAGGTGCCGATAATTGTAAAAGAGATATTTATATTTATAAATCTGCGGGATCTTCAAAAGTGGATAAGTGGGAAAAGGTAGCTGAATATGATTTTACTGTGGTTTCACCGTGGAAGATTGAAATAGGGAATATAGATTACACTGATGGACCTCAAGTAATTATAGGAGTGAACAAATCAACCCACTTTGATAAGGAAGTAAATAATAGACTTTTCGTATTTAATTGGAATGGAGAAAAACTCTATAAAAAATGGACTGGAACAAGGTTAGGTTATTACTTGAAAGACTTTTACATAATAGATTTTCTAGATATAAAAGGAGATGAGTTAGTAGTTTTAGATAAAAATGAAGAGGGAATGGAGAGATTACTAGTATATTATTGGATGGACTTTGGTTTTCAGCTTTTAGCAGAAAGTAAATTCTATGATACAGTAGAAGAAGTGAAATACTTAGATTACAATTTGCTGGAGCTAGTATATAAAAATCAAGATAAAAAAACTTCTGTAAAGGTAATGGTAAACAGGGGACAGATTATAGAAATCGATTAAAATGGGAGGGATTAGTTTGAAAAGGTTAAGTAAGCTTTTAACTTTAATAATCATATTAAACAGTATTTTGTTTGGTTGCAGCAGGGGCAATAATGTTAATAATACAGATGATGAACCTACTAATACACAAGAAGACATTGTAGACGTAAATAAACCTAGTATGAATTGGACAGTGCCAGAAGAGATTAAAAACATTCAGATACCCTATAAATCCACAGATTATAAAGCTCATGTCAAGCCTTATACTATTAAAGAGGACCTTTCTAATATTGAAAACATATATCGATTCTCTGGATTTACTAATGAGCAGAAGAACATGCTTTCTAAAAATGGATTTGTTGTGCTTCCTAGTAGAAGAACAAAAATACATTACATATATGAGGAAAACGAATATTCAGATATACCTAATTTTGTTACAGCAGACACAGTATTGCATCTATACCATCAGTTTTATGAAAAATCACTTTTAAATGTTGAAACAGAATACTTGTCTAAGGATTTAGAATCATTAACAGATAGGATGCTAAATAAATCTATTGCTCTGATGGAACAGATAGAAGATAATGAACTGAAAGGAATACAGAAAAAAAATATTGCATATTTTCTAGTTGCTAAAATGCTTGTATCTGGAGATGAAAAAATAGAGATTGCTGTAGATAATGATATTTTAGATTTAGCAAAGAAGGAATATGAGCTTACCCAAAATGCATCAGGACAAGAAGACTCATCTCTATTTGAAACTGTACTTGATTATTCACAATTTACAGTAAGAGGTCATTATACAAAAAATAAGACACTTGAAAACTTCTTTAAGACCATGATGTGGTATGGATTTACTCCTATTGAATTAATGGACTTGAAGACAGATGAATTATATTATGAAAATACCTTAAAGGCACTTTTGTTAACTTATACAGCATTTATGGACTATAATGGAACTAATGATGTTAAAGCATGGAATAATATTTATGAGCCTACAGGCTTTTATGTAGGTCAATCAGATGACATAAATATTTTAGATATGAAGGATATGATAATTTCTGTATTTGGTAAAGATGTAAATGTTAATAAATTCATTGACAAATCCTATTATGATAAGCTCCACCAAGGGGTGAAGGATTTAAGAGCAGCACAAATAGTAGGGAAGTTTGCAGAAAAATCCCCAACTAAAAGCTTTAAGTTCATGGGTCAAAGATATATTTTAGATGGGTATATAATGCAGGAACTAATGGAACCACGTAAAAGACCAGTTCCAAATGGATTAGATGTAATGGGAGTATTGGGAAGTAAGCATGGGGAAGAGCTGCTATTTAAAGTCTATGAACCTCAAAAGGCATGGCCTTTATATGAAGAAAAATACAATGTATTAAAGGCAGCAGTAGGGAGTTACAAGGACGAATTATGGCAAAGTAATCTATATAATGGATGGCTTTGGTCAATCAAAAAGCAATTAACTGAATTTGATAAGGATTCTGGAATGCCTATTTTCATGACTAATGATGCTTGGAAGAGTAAATCCTTAAATGCTGCACTATCCAGCTATGCAGAATTAAAGCATGATACTGTTTTATACGGAAAGCAGCCAGTAGCAGAAGCTGGTGGAGCAATGCCAGTTTGGGACCAGCACTATGTTGAGCCAAATATAGAATTATATGATACATTACTTTGGTTAATGGATTATACTACACAAAATTTAGAGTCTAGAGGGTTGCTAAATGATGCTTTCAAAGAAGGCAGTAAAAAGAATATTGAATTATTGCAGCTTTTAAAAACCGTTTCATTGAAAGAGCTTAATAATGAACCTCTCACAGATGAGGAAAAAAACAGTTTACTATGGTTAGGAGGTACTATTGAAGCAACATTAAATGACTATATATTTGGAAGTGCATCTAAAGACGAGTTGCTTAATGGAACTTATCCAATCGAAAAAAGTGCAATGCTTGTATCAGATGTAGCAACACTACCTGGCAATCATTACCTAAGTATGGGAACAGGATATTTTGATGAAATCTACGTAGTTGTACCTGTTGAAGGAAAGTTATATCTAACAAGAGGAGGAGTATATTCCTATTATGAATTTGTTAGTGACAAACGATTAACTGATGAAGAGTGGTATGAGCTTCATGGGCTTAAGACTATAAAAGGAGATGGCTATGAATATTTTGAGTTTGGAGAGCCATCTAAACAGTTGCCATCTCAACCATTCTGGGTAAATACATTTAAATCCAAGACAAACAATGTTAAAATTGAGCCAGCCGAAGTAGACTGGGAAAAAGAAAATAGGTAAAATTAAAATCCACCTGTGAAGGTGGATTTTAATTTAGGTTTCAGCATTACTCCATAAAAATTTTTAAAAAGGTGCAAAACTTTGTTCAGCCCACCAATTCTCCTTATGTATATTATACTGCTCAGTAAACTGTTCTAGATGTACTTTTTCCCATTTTATTAGTAGATCAAAGAGCTTTCTTGCTTCTTCTAAGCTAGTTTTATTCTTGGCATCCTGATAGAATTCTATAGAAGCCTTTTCCATTTGAATACCAATACTAAATACGGACATGGCCAAAGAAGTATTTTCCTTACTTACCTTTTTCCAATTATATATATCTGGAGATGGTGGTGAAGCTTCTAATGCAAGCCTTAGATCATCTTCTTGTCCACTTTTAATTTTGTTGAATAGTGCTTTCAAATATTCAACATGCTTTAGTTCTTCCTTAGCTAGTTCTAAGAAAGAATCCTTACTTTCTCCTGTACCAGCTTGATTAGCTGCCATCCTGTAAAACTCGTAGCCTTCAATTTCATTCACAATAGCTTGACTAATAACGTTTAATTCTTCTTTATGCATGAAAATCCTCCTCATTATATTATTTTATATATTTTATACCCAAATATTACAAAATTATTGTTTTTTATGAAAAAGTTAAAATGATATTTATTGACGTTTTTTGCGCTAACTTATGGCTCTTTCTTTATAGCTTTTAGAGTCTATAAATGGTATAACTATAGATAAGATAATGGTAAAAATTAGGCAGAATAATGTACAACTTACTAGTTTTAAAATATGAAAATTCTTATTTATTGTTATAAAACATTTCCATAAAATACATAAAATATTATGTACACTAGTAAAAGTAATAAGGGGGAAAGTTAATGGAAAATAGAACTCAGGATTTAGCAATTAACAGCTCTAAAGTCACGTCTAATATGGTGTTATTACTATTAGGAAGGCTTGTATCTTTATTTGGTACACGAATTTATAGCTTTGCAATAAGCCTTTATGTACTAAAAACTACTGGTTCAGGGACTACATTTGCATTATCATTAGTATTTGGCACACTTCCAGGAGTAATTTTTGGACCCATAGCAGGGGTTATGAGTGATAAGATTGACAGAAAAAGAATGGTTGTGCTAATGGATATTTTAAGTGGAATTGTTGTTTTGCTATTATCTGGTTTAGCAATAATAGATGATCTAAGATTACCCTATATATACGCAGCAAGCTTTTTATTAGCTACATGCAATACATTCTTCAATGTTCCATTTCAGGCGTCTGTTCCCAATATAGTAGATGAAAAAAATCTAATGAGAACTAATTCTCTAAATCAGGCTATTAATTCTATAACCTCTATAGCAGGACCATTTTTAGGAGGGCTTGTCTATGCACTTGTGGATATTAAGCTATTTCTTGTTGTAAATGGAATATCCTTTATACTTTCAGGTATTAGCGAAATGTTTATTGATTTTAACCTCAATAATTCTAATTTAAAAGAGAAGCCAAAAGAGGTTGAAAATAAAGAAACAAATCTAAGTTCAATTATCAAGAATTTTCTACGTGATTTTATTGAAGGGTTTGAATACTTAAAATCAGTAAGGTCAATGTTTATGATGGTTATGTCTGCAATATTTCTAAATTTATTCATAACCTTAGGAATGTCAGTACCATTCCCTTATATAGTAAATGAAATATTAAAAATGTCGGAGGCACAGTTTGGTTTTTTACAAGCTGTTTTTCCATTGGGTATGCTTATAGGCGCAGTTGGGTTATCCATATTGCCACAGAGTGAAAAGAATTATAAGAAAATAATTTATGGTTTAATGGTAATGAACATAGGTGTTATTTTATTAGGACTTTCTATAGTACCTAGGCTAATGGTTTTTACAAAAAATGCTTATTTTATTGCATATATGATAATAGGATTTATTATTTCTGTAGCTATTGTTATTATCAATATACCTATTGAAGTAACTATGCAGAGGATAATACCTGACAATATAAGAGGGAGAGTTTTCGGACTACTAACTACCTTTGCCATGTCCTGTACACCAATCGGCATGATACTTTCAGGTATGCTAATTGACCTGATTCCCGTATGGATTTTACCTGTGGCTTCAGGGCTCATTCTTTTAGCACTAACAGGAATTATGGCTTATAATAAAGATATAAGGGAGTTGTAGGATAAAAATCCTAAAACAGAAAAAATAGTATTTAGCATTAAGAAAAAGCTTGAGATAATAAAATGAATTATTAAAAAAGGAACGAGAACATCATCTCTAGTTCCTTTTTTAATGCAAATTAGTTTAGATACAGTTTTTTATGAAGGAATACTAAAATCATTGATTTTTATAGCATTACACCATTAAAAATGATAATATATAAAATAACAGTAGGACCTAGTCGGAAAATGTACTTTAGGGGGACAGGCATGGACACTATAAGAAATGTGATAAATGTTGTAGGTGCCATATATAGAGACCATAAGTGGCTTATGATAAAAAGAAGTGAAAAAGAAGAATATGCACCTGGAGCAATTGCCATGGTAGGTGGCAAGGTGGAAAATGAAGGAGAAGAATATAGTATTCTTGAAAATACATTGAGAAGAGAAGTTATGGAAGAAGTAGGCATTGAGCTTGGTGAAGATATTAAATATGTTGACAGCATAGGATTTATATCTAAAAAGTGGGGACCAGTTGTAGATGTAATATTTCTCTGTAGCTTTGAAAATGGAGAGCCTTACTGTGCATCTCCAAATGAGGTTGCAGAAATTTATTGGATGACAACAGAAGAAGTTCTAATGGATGAAGAAATCCCACAATGGGTAAAATATTGTATAAAAAAGGCTCATAAGCTAAAACTCCACTTAGAAGGAGAATTAATTAAAAAGGAATGATTAGATGTTTCAGTTTTTACCTATAGATAAGCAAGATATGAAAGAAAGAGGCTGGGAACAGCTGGATTTTATACTAATTACAGGAGATGCATATGTGGACCATCCTTCCTTTGGAGCAGCCATAATTGGAAGGATGCTTGAGAGTGAAGGTTTTAAAGTAGGTATAATATCTCAGCCTTCCTGGCAAAATACTAAAGACTTTAAAAAGCTAGGGAAGCCTAGGCTTGCGTTTTTAATAACTGGTGGCAATATTGACTCAATGGTCAATCATTACACCGTTGCCAAAAAGAGAAGGAAAAATGATGCATATTCACCTGGAGGACGGATGGGACTTCGTCCAGATAGGGCAACTATAGTTTATGGGAATAGGGCAAAGGAAGCCTATAGTGACGTTCCTATTATACTGGGAGGAATAGAGGCTAGCCTTAGAAGGTTAGCTCATTACGATTATTGGGATGATAAAGTTAGGCGTTCCATACTATTAGATTCAAAAGCAGATTTATTAGTTTATGGTATGGGAGAGAAACAAATAATTGATATAGCTTATGGGTTAGATAATGGCATAGATATTCATTATCTAAATTTTATAAAAGGTACTGTATATAAGACAAAGACCATAGATCATATACAAGATAGTACAATGCTGCCATCATATGATGAAATAATCCAATCAAAAGAGAAGTATGCTAAGAGCTTTATAACTCAACATAATAACATGGATTCTGTATGGGGTAAGACCTTAATAGAGCCATATAAGGATGTATATGTAGTACAAAATCCATCTGCCAAACCCTTAGAGCAGTCTGAGCTAGATAAAACATATTCACTACAATATATGAGAACTTACCATCCAATATATGAGGAGGCTGGCGGAGTTCCTGCCATAGAGGAAGTGAAGTTTAGCATTATAAGTAATAGAGGCTGTTTTGGTAGCTGTAGTTTTTGTGCTTTAACATTTCACCAAGGAAGGGTAGTACAAGCTAGAAGCCATATATCTATACTGACAGAGGCAGAAAAGATGGTTTGGGAGCCAGATTTTAAGGGTTATATACATGATGTAGGTGGACCTACAGCAAACTTTAGACACAGAGCCTGTGATAAACAGATAAAATATGGCGTTTGTAAAAACAAACAATGTCTATTTCCAAATCCATGTACTCAATTAAAGATAGATCACCAAGATTACCTAAATCTTTTAAGAAAACTTAGACAGTTGCCAAATGTAAAAAAAGTATTTATTCGTTCTGGAATAAGATATGACTATTTAATACATGATAAAAATGATGAATTTTTCAAAGAACTATGTCAGCATCTAAGTGGGCAATTAAAAGTAGCTCCTGAACATATATCTCCAAAAGTACTAGAAAAAATGGGCAAACCCAATAGAGAAGTGTATGAAAAATTCATAGCTAAATACAAAAAAATAAATAAAGAGCTAGGTTTAAATCAATTCATAGTACCATATTTAATGTCTAGTCATCCTGGCTCAACATTAAAAGAAGCTGTAGAGCTAGCAGAATATTTGAGAGATTTGGGTTATATGCCTGAACAGGTACAGGATTTTTATCCAACACCAGGAACATTGTCTACATGTATGTATTACACAGGCTTAGATCCTAGAACAATGAAAGAGGTTTATGTGCCTAAAAGTCCTCACGAGAAGGCTATGCAAAGAGCATTGATTCAGTACAGAAATCCTAAAAACTATGATTTAGTATATGAGGCACTTGTAAAAACAGGAAGAACTGACTTAATAGGCTTTGGAGAAAAATGCCTAATATGGCCTAGAAAAAAAGACAATAAAGAAAAAGATAATAGAAATAAAAGAAGTGTTAACAAGAGTGATAAAGATAATAAGGCTAGCAGGAGCAGTAAGGATAACAAGGAAAGAGAGAGAAAGCACTTATCAACAAACAATAAATCTAATCAATTAAAAAACAATGTAAAAACAAGGAAGAAGAAATAAAAAATATCTACCCTCCATCAATTGATGGAGGATGTTTTTTGTTTAGGTATGAAATGGTTAAATATATGCGCAAGAATTAACAAAAACTAAATACATATATTGTTCATGAAAATATTCATAAACTTTGGATTTTATTGATAAGTTTAAATCAAAACTAAATTCTATTATTGATTTTTATTGATTTTTAAACTCAGTGTGATAAAATAACTTTTGTTGGAATTTTAATTGGAAAGAGGAATAATAGTGAAAACAAAAAGAGATGATATAAGAAATTTAGCTATAATCGCTCACGTTGACCACGGTAAAACTACACTTGTAGATCAGTTGCTTAGACAAAGTGGAATATTTAGAGCAAATCAAGCAGTTACTGAAAGGGTTATGGATTCGAATGACCTAGAAAGAGAAAGAGGTATTACAATATTATCAAAAAACACTGCGGTGCATTATAAGGGTACAAAAATAAATATAATAGATACACCTGGCCATGCTGACTTTGGTGGAGAAGTAGAGCGTGTTCTCAAAATGGTAAATGGTGTAATCTTAGTGGTAGATGCTTTTGAAGGAGCTATGCCCCAAACAAAGTTCGTGCTAAAAAAGGCCCTAGAATTAAACTTGCCTGTAATAGTATGTATAAATAAAATAGATAGACCAGAAGCAAGACCTAATGAAGTTATAGACGAGGTGTTAGATTTATTCATAGAGCTAGGTGCGGATGATAGCCAGCTAGAATGTCCATTTGTATTTGCATCTGCAAAAAGTGGAACTGCTTCATTAGACATGAATGAACAAAAAGACAATATGGAAGACCTATTTGAAACTATATTGGAATACATCCCAGCACCTGAAGGAGAAAAAGATGAGCCTTTTCAAGTTCTAATATCTACAATAGACTACAATGAGTATGTAGGAAGAATAGGTGTTGGAAAAGTTGAAAGAGGTAGTATTAAAGTAAATGAGCCAGCAGTAATGGTAAACTATCTAGAACCAGAGGCTTCTAAAAAGGTAAAAATAACTAAGATATATGAATTTGAAGGACTTAATAGAGTTGAAGTAGAAAGTGCAGATATAGGAAGTATAATAGCAGTATCTGGTGTTGAAGGGATACACATAGGAGATACCATATGTGCCACTGAGCGCCCAGAACCTCTTCCATTCGTGAAGATATCAGAGCCAACTATTGCTATGACATTTTTAGTTAATAATAGCCCTTTTGCTGGACAGGAAGGAAAGTTTGTAACATCAAGACAGGTTAGAGAAAGACTATTTAAAGAGCTTAATACAGATGTAAGCTTAAGAGTAGAAGAGACTGACTCAACAGAAGCATTTAAAGTATCAGGAAGAGGGGAACTTCATCTTTCTATTTTAATAGAAACTATGAGAAGAGAAGGCTATGAGTTCCAAGTATCAAAGCCAGAAGTACTATTTAAAACTATTGATGGAAAGAAACATGAACCTATGGAAATAGTTACAATAGACGTACCAGAGGAATTTGTTGGTGCAGTCATAGAAAAGCTGGGACAGAGAAAAGGTGAACTAATAACTATGACTCAACCTAGTGGCGGATATACACGACTAGAGTTTTCAATACCTGCTAGAGGCTTAATAGGTTATCGTTCAGAATTTATGACTGATACTAGAGGTAATGGTATATTAAACTCAGTATTTGATGGCTTTGAGCCATATAAAGGAGATATACCTAGAAGACCCCAAGGTTCATTAGTAGCCTTTGAATCTGGCGAAGCTGTAACATATGGATTATATGCTGCACAGGAAAGAGGAATACTATTCATTACTGCAGGAACCAAAGTATATGCAGGCATGGTAGTAGGCCAAAATGCTAAGTCCGATGATATAGAAGTAAATGTATGTAAGAAAAAACAACTTACAAATACTAGAGCATCTGGCTCAGATGATGCACTAAGGCTTTCACCACCTAAAGTTATGAGTCTTGAAGAAGCACTAGAATTTATAGAAGATGATGAGCTACTAGAAATTACTCCAGAAAGTATTAGAGTAAGAAAAAGTATACTTGACAGTAGTTTAAGATATAAAGCTAAAAAGAAATAAATTTAGAACTATGGCAGAGAGTTCTCTCTGCTATGGTTTTTTATTTATATTTAATTTTCATAAAGCGCAATTGACAAAAATATAACGATGAATTAGAATTAAAATATAAAAAGAATAACTCCGAGCTTATAATCCTAAAGGCAACTGCCCATGGATATAAGTCTATGGGTATGAACAGAAATGTTTATGCCTCCCGTGTTTGGAAAGGAGCAATATTGACAATCATCATCATTATGATGCATGGGATTGTTTATGATTGCTAAAAAGCTTCTTCTAAAAGGAGTTTTTTCTATTTGATATGAATGATTATGACAAAGGGGATAGGTATTATGGAAATGGTAAATATTACAATTGATGGAATCAAGACTCAAGCACCAAAGGGTACAACAGTTTTAGAAGCTGCTAAGGGACTAAATATTGATATTCCTACTCTTTGCTTTCTAAAGGGACTCAATGAAGTTGGCTCTTGTAGAATGTGCGTTGTAGAGGTAAAAGGGGCTAGAACTCTGCAAGCATCATGTATTCTTCAAGTTCAAGAAGGTATGGAAGTCAATACAGCTTCAAAAAAGGTCAGAGAAGCTAGGGCAAATATTCTTGAACTGATTCTTGCAAGACACGAAAGAGAATGTCTGACTTGCTCACGAAACCTAAATTGCGAACTTCAAAAGCTTGCAGAAGAAATGGGAATAGATGGATTAGACTATCAAACTGAGAAGAAATCCTATGCCATTGACCAGGCATCTCCTTCAATTGTTAGAGATCAAAACAAGTGCATACTCTGTGGAAGATGTGTAAGCGTTTGCAGAAATGTTCAAGGAACAGGAGTTATAGGTTTTGTTGGGAGAGGAATCGAAACCGTAGTATCTACTCCTTTTGACCAAAGCTTATCAGATGTGGCATGCATAAATTGCGGTCAATGTATAAAAGTGTGTCCTGTTGGTGCCCTAAGGGAGAAAGATGATAGAGATAAAGTATGGGATGCTTTAGAAGACAACGACATGCATGTTGTTGTTCAAACTGCACCTGCAGTTAGAGTTGCATTAGGTGAAGAGTTTGGTATGCCTGTAGGAACTAATGTAGAGGGAAAAATGGTAGCAGCTCTCAGAAGATTAGGTTTTGATAAGGTTTTTGATACAGACTTTGCAGCAGACTTGACAATTATTGAAGAAGGTACAGAACTTTTGAACAGAATAAAAAATGGTGGAAAGCTTCCAATGATTACATCTTGTTCACCTGGCTGGATTAAATATTGTGAACATTATCAAAGTGATTTCTTAGACAATTTATCAAGCTGCAAATCTCCTCATCAGATGCTTGGAGCGTTGACAAAATCTTACTATGCAGAAAAAGCAGGTATAGATTCTAAAAAAATATTTGTAGTATCTGTAATGCCTTGTACAGCAAAAAAATACGAATCTGCAAGAGAAGAACTTTCAGTAGATGGATTAAAGGATGTAGATGCAGTTATTACTACAAGAGAACTTGCTAAGATGATAAAAGAAGCTAGAATAGATTTTAAATCCTTAGAGGATCGAAAATTTGACAAGATTATGGGAGAGTCTACAGGTGCTTCCGTAATATTTGGAGCTACTGGTGGCGTTATGGAGGCTGCTTTAAGAACTGTTGCTGACATATTGACAGGACAGGATTTAAAAGAAATAGATTATACTCCAGTAAGAGGATTAGAAGGAATTAAGGAAGCCACTGTAAAAGTAGGAGATATTGAAATAAATGTAGCCGTTGCTCATGGTACAGGAAATGCAAGTAAGCTTCTAGACAGTATTAGACATGGAGAAGCGAATTATCATTTTATAGAGGTAATGGGATGTCAGGGAGGTTGTATAAATGGCGGAGGGCAACCTATTATAATGGATAAAGGTAAGACTGCAGAAGTATGCAGACAAAGAGCTCAAGGTCTATATAATATTGATAAGGATATGCCTTTGAGAAAATCTCATGATAACCCAGAAATTAAAGCTTTATATGATGAATACCTAGGAGAAGCTAATGGACATAAAGCTCACCACCTACTACACACTCATTATATAAAGAGAGAAAGGTATTAGGTGATATATTGGATAAGAAAACAAGAACCTTAACAAGAACAGCTATACTTTTAGCAATTGCTTTAGTATTTCAATTTGTAAAGATGGGGCAACTTATTACTGGTTCTGGAATTAATGCAGTACTAATCATTGCATCCCAGATGTGTGGATTGCCTTGGGCGGCAGCTATTGGGCTAATAACACCATTTATGGCTGTAGTTTTAGGAGTTACACCTCCTGTAATGATTGTTGTAGTACCTTATATTGTGTGCGGCAATGTTTTATATGTGCTTACTTACTCTTTGTTAAAGAAGCGTAGTAGGATAGTGGGAGTTGGTGTTGCAGCATTATTGAAATTTGGATTGCTTTACTCCGTAGTAAATTATTTCTTGACTGTTAAGCCACCAATAAAGGCAGCTCTAAGCTTTCCACAGCTACTAACTGCTTTAATAGGAGGTATAATAGCTCTAATTATTATAAAAGTGCTAGAGAAAATGGATAAACAATAAATTATTTTAACTAAAGACATTAGAAAAAAGATTAACTTGCATTGTTCTATATGCAGAGTTAATCTTTTTTTATTAATAATATAATCAAAGTAAATTAATATGGAATTACTAAAAATCAATTTATCTAAATTACAGATAAACACTATATAAAAATATAACATATGCAATATATACTAACATTAGAATTATAGCTTGAAGTCTATATATTTTTTTCTTCATAAATGACGGAATAACTAAAGTTAGCATTATTATAATGGCAACAGGAAAGTCTAGTAATATATTTTGTCTCAATATTTTAAGTGGATTTACAAAAGCTGATATGCCAGTAACCATGGTTATATTTAATATATTAGCTCCTACTATATTTCCAATTGAAATATTAGCATGACCCTTTTTTAAAGCTGTAAGTGCCGTTGCAAACTCAGGCAATGATGTACCTACTGCAATTATAGATAGTGCTATTACTGATTCAGGAACACCTATGCCTTTTGCTATTATTACTCCGCTATGTATCAATAGTTCGGCTCCTGCTAATATTGCCATAGCTCCTAATATAAAGAATAGGCCGATTTTTAGTTTCATTTTAGAATCTAAACGGAGCTTTTCATTAACGACTTTTTTGCCCGTTTTATTTTTGAGAATAAAGAAGTCAATACATACATAGATAATTAACATAGCAATAAGTATCAGCGAATCTTGTTTACTAACTGTACCATCTAGTGCTAAAAATGACATTACAAAAAAATACGATATCATAAGTATTGACTTAAGCTTGAAAAAATTACTTGTTATTTTACTAGGCTTTATTATGTTAACAAAAGCAAGTATTAGACCAATATTACAAATAACTGAACCAACTGCATTTCCAAGACTCATAGTGGTATATCCATCTTGAGCTGCTGATATAGATACAACGGATTCAGGTAAAGTGGTGGCAAAGCTTACAATTGTAGCTCCTATGAGGACCTCTGGAAGTCCAGAAGCCCTTGCCAATGAAATAGCAGACTCTGTAAACCAATCCCCGCCCTTTACTATTAATAATAACCCTATAAAAAATATTAAAATAGCGTATATCAAAATAAGGCCCCCTAACAAATAGTATTGTATAGTTCATGTGTATTAAAAATAATCAAAAATATACATATGTTTATACATTGGAGGAAATTTAGTTTACGTATAGAATTGTATAATATTACGAGTATTTTATATTTAAGGAGGAGATGTTTTATGTTGTTTGAAGTACTAACTAAAAAATCTACTGATGGCTTTTCTGAGGCAATTATACAGCCATATTACGAAGGCTTTGGAGAGTCAGATATAAATTTACCATTAAAAGAAGCTGAAGATATGATAAAGTACCTATTAAGAGAAGAGGAATTTTCAGGAAAAAACAATGAAATTCAGAGCTTCAAATTAGCTAGAAAGGATAATCCTAAGAAAATAATATTGTTAGGCTTGGGGAAAAAAGAAGAATTAGATTTAGAAAAAATAAGAAAAAATTATGCTAATGCCATAAAAGAAGCTATGAAGATTAAAGCAAAAAATGTAGATATTTATCCAGCAGGAGCTAATGAAGGATTTTCGTTAAGCGAAATAACAAGAGCAATGACTGAAGGAATAATACTAGGGTCTTATAAGTTTGATAAATATATAAAAGATAGAAAAGAAAACCCTGTTAATAATGTATATTTTGTTGGTAATGACGCTGATGAAATAGTGGATATCAATAAAGGAGTAGAAGAAGGTAATGTACTTAGTAAGGCTACCATATTAGCTAGAGATATGGTAAATGAACCTGCCAATGTATTAACTCCTGCTAAACTAGCTGCCATTGCAGAAAAAACAGGTAAAGAAAGTGGATTCGAGGTGGAAATCCTAAAGGAAGATAAGATACAAGAGCTTGGCATGGAAGCATTTTTAGCTGTTGGTAGAGCATCAGAGAATAGACCAAGATTAGTAGTTATGAGATATTTCGGTGATAAAAAGAATAAAAAAGATATATTGGGACTAGTAGGAAAAGGACTTACTTATGATAGCGGTGGTCTTTGCATAAAAACAAAAGATGGAATGGTAAACATGAAAAGTGATATGGGTGGAGCAGCTTCTGTAATTGGAGTAATGGAAGCAATAGCAAAGAGAAAGTTAAAAATAAATGTAATCGCAGTAGTTGCAGCATGTGAAAATTCAATTAGTGGCAATGCATATAGAACTGGGGATATAATTGGCTCCATGGCAGGAAAAACTATATTTATTGGAAGTACAGATGCAGAAGGTAGACTAACTCTAGCTGATGCTATACACTATGCCATAGAAAAAGAAAAAGTATCAAAGGTTTTAGATATAGCTACATTAACTGGAGGAGCTATAGTTACATTAGGTTCATCTGCAACAGTAGTAGTATCAAATGACGACGAATTTTATAAGACTTTAGAAGACTCCTCAAAGGTAACAGGAGAAAAGGTATGGAGAATGCCTCACTTTGATGAATATAAAGAATTACTTAAATCCAAAGTTGCAGATTTGACAAACTCTGCAGGAAACCCTCAAGCCATAACAGCAGCCCTATTTGTAGGTGAATTTGTTCAAGATAAACCTTGGATACACATGGATATAGCAGGTACGGCCTTTACTAGCAAAAGCAGTGAATATATAGCTGAAGGTGGTACTGGAGTAGCAGTAAGAACTATTTACCAAATGGTTAAAGAATTATCTAAATAACTTCATATTTCCTTCACATTTTCTTTTTATAATCAAAGTATCAAATACAAGGAGGTATTTTATTATGAAAAAGAAAATAATAGTTTTATCATTAGTAGCTGTGCTTGTACTATCAATGGGAGCCATAGCATTTGCAGAAACTGCAAATAATGTCCCAAGCTGGTTTAAAGACATGATTAGCTGGAAAAAGGAAAGAGTAAATGAAGCACTTAAATCAGGACAGATTACAGAGGAACAAGCAAAGTTATTTAATGAGAGAATTGAGTACATGGAAAAAGATCATGAGGAAAATGGATTTAACTTCCCTGGAGACTGTCCAAATGGTAATGGTAGAGGAATGGGAAGAGGATTTGGAAAAGGCATGATGAACGGCCAAGGCCAAAGACAAGGAATGATGAATGGATTTAGATGGAACAATAAATAATAATAGAGAAGAACTGTCTAGAATATGATAGACAGTTCTTCTTTTTTGCATTTTTCCTACACTTTTTGTTTATTATTTGATACAGTAATAATTAGAGACCCAAAATAAAAAAGAGGTGACAAAATGAAAAGGTATTTAGAAATGTTTTCAGTTTTTTTCAAAATAGGTGCCTTTACAATAGGTGGAGGATATGCAATGGTACCACTTATTGAGGCTGAAGTTGTGGACAAGAAAAAATGGATTGAAAAAGATGAATTTGTAGATACTCTGGCATTAGCCCAATCTGCACCAGGGCCTATAGCTGTAAATACAGCTGTATTTGTAGGCTTTAAAATGGATAGATATAAGGGTGCATTTTTTACTACCCTAGGAGCGGTACTTCCATCATTTTTAATTATTTTGACAATAGCTACTTTTTTTAGCCAAATAAGAGACATGCAGGCAATAGAAAGTGCATTTAAAGCCATAAGACCTGCTGTAGTAGCCTTAATAGCATCTTCAGTTATTAATCTGTCAAAAAGCTCCAAAATAAAGGGGAAAGTCTTCATAGTTCCTATTGTTGTAGCTCTTTGTGTAAAATATTTTAAAATTACTCCTATTTTATTTATTATATTAGCCGCTATTGGAGGAAATCTTTACATGGCTAAAAAGGGGGGTAAGAAATAATGATTTACTTGAGACTCTTTATAACATTTTTCAAAATAGGACTTTTTAGCTTTGGTGGAGGATATGCAATGCTGCCTCTTATACAAACAGAAGTAGTTGATATCAATAATTGGGTTAGCATCAGTGAATTTACAGATATAGTTGCTATATCACAGGTTACTCCAGGTCCTATTGCAATAAATAGCGCTACATATATTGGATACACAGTTACAAATACAATCTTTGGTTCTTTTTTTGCAACATTAGGGGTTACACTACCTTCTGTAATTATAATGCTAATAATATGCAATTTCTTTTTTAAATTTAAAAACAACAAATATGTAGAAAATGCCTTTGTAGGGCTTAGGCCAGTAGTAGTAGGACTTGTATTATCTGCAATGCTGCTGTTAATCAATAAAGAAACATTTATTGACTACAAAAGTATTATATTTTTTGCATTAGCTTTTTTTGCAACTTATAAGTATAAAGCAAATCCTATACTCATCACATTTGTAGCAGGGGTCCTAGGATTTTTCATATATTAAGGAGGAATGCACCTTGAAATTTAAATTTGATCCATTAACTTACAGCTATTCATCTAGGAGAAATTTGGTTTATGGTAAGAAAGGTATGGTTGCTACAGGTAATCCTCTTGCAGCGCAGGTAGGAATTGAGATACTAAAAAAAGGTGGTAATGCTATTGATGCGGCCATTGCAACAGCAGCTACACTAACGGTTGTAGAACCTACAGCTAATGGAATAGGTGGAGATGCCTTTGCACTAGTGTGGGCAGGAAACAAGCTACATGGCTTAAATAGTAGTGGACCTTCACCAAGGACAATAAACGCAAAGGTATTAAAAGAATTAGGTCATACAGAAATGCCTAAATACGGTCTGATACCTGTTAATGTACCAGGTGCACCAGCTGCTTGGGCAGAGTTATCAAAGAAATTTGGAAAGCTTCCATTCGAGGAAGTTCTAGAGCCTGCAATTAAATATGCAAAGGAAGGCTTTACTATTCAACCAGGTGTAGGAGCTGGATGGGTAGCAGCGTACAGAAATTTTGCTAAGGAAAGAGAAAGCAAAGAGGAATTTCAAACTTGGTTTGATACCTTTGCACCAAATGATAATTGCCCTAAGATAGGAGATTACATAACTTTAAAAGATCATGGAAGAACTTTGACAGAAATAGGTAAAACCATGGCAGAAAGCTTTTATCGTGGAGAGTTAGCAGAGAAAATTGATGCCTTCTCAAAACAATACGGTGGATATATTACTAAAGAAGATTTGAAAGCCTTCTATCCCGAATGGGTAGAGCCAATAAGTACTGTCTATAAGGGATATGAAGTATATGAAATACCTCCAAATGGGCACGGAATAACTGTACTTATGGCATTAAATATACTAAAGGATATGGAACTAGGTTCTAGAGATTCCTTTAATAGTACACATTTACAAATAGAAGCTTTAAAGCTAGCTTTTGTAGATACTCAAAAATATGTAGCTGATCCAAAAACAATGAGGGTAAAAACAGAGGAATTGCTTTCACAAGAATATGCAGCAGAAAGAAGAAAACTAATATCAGACAAAGCTATAATGCCCGAAGCTGGACAACCTTCTAAAGGAGGAACAGTTTACCTTTGTACAGCAGACGAAGAAGGAAATATGGTTTCATATATTCAAAGCAACTATATGGGATTTGGTTCTGGATTGGTAGTGCCAAACACAGGAATTTCATTACATAATAGAGGAGCAAACTTTAGCTTAGACGAAGAATCTGATAATTGCATTGAAGGATTTAAGAGACCTTATCATACAATTATCCCAGGATTTTTAACTAAAGACGGAAAGCCAGTAGGGCCTTTTGGAATCATGGGAGGATTTATGCAACCACAGGCTCACCTTCAGGTTATGGTAAATACAATAGATTATAATATGAATCCACAAGAGGCATTAGATAGACCTAGGTGGCAATGGGTTGGAGGTAAAACCATAGAGGTAGAGCAGAGCTTTGATAATAGACTAGCTCTAGAGCTTATGAGAGCAGGCCACGATATTGTAGTCAAGGCTAATAGCACTACCTTTGGAAGAGGCCAGATAATTTGGAGAAATGATGATGGAGTTCTATGTGGTGCAACAGAACCAAGAACAGATGGGCAGGTAGCAGCTTGGTAGATAAACAATATTTCCAAAAGAGGTTTTTTACATTTGTTGTAGAAATAACATATTAATTAGTATAAACTAAGGTAATATTTAATATAGTTTCATAGTGATATATTTTCCTATAAAGGGGTGATTAATTTTGGTTGAATGGTGGAATGGCATTCCTGCATTTGAAAAGGTATTTTGGTATTTTGCTATACCTTTTAGCGTGGTTTTTATTATACAACTAATATTAACTTTCATGGGAATGAATGATGGTACAGATACCGGAGACGATCATAGTCTATTTGACCACTCTGACTTACACGATTGTCATCATCACGGAGGAGGAAACTTAGACGATTTATCTGCATTTCACTTCTTTACAGTAAGAAATTTTATCATCTTTTTTACCGTTTTTGGCTGGACAGGAATAGTTGGTGCAAATTCTAATTTAAATAATACAGCAACAGTTATATTATCAATTGTATTAGGCTTAGTAGTTATGGCAATAGTTTCAGGGATATTTTATCTTACTAACAAGCTTATTGAAAATGGTACTATGAGCTTAGCAAATGCTATGCACTGTATAGGTGAAGTATATATAACTATTCCAGCTAATGAAAGTGGCGTTGGAAAAGTCAACGTAACCTTACAGGGCTCATTAAGAGAAATAGAAGCCATGACCGAAGGGGATGAAATTAAGACAGGGGAATTGATAAAAGTAGTTGGAGTGGTGAATAACCAAATTCTTCTAGTGGAAAAGCATTCAAGAAGCTATGCCTTAGAAGATGAAGCATATTAGAAAATAGAAAAGGGGGAATATGTAAATGGGTCCACTTTATCCTGTAATACTTGTCACTGTAATAGTAATAGTCATATTTAGTACTATAGCAGCTATTTTTAGAAGGTATAGGAAATGTCCTTCAGACAAAATACTCGTAGTATATGGTAAGACTGGAAAAGGTGCAGATGGCAACTACAGATCAGCTAAATGTATTCATGGGGGAGCAGCCTTTATATGGCCAGTAATACAAAGCTATGAATACCTTGATTTGACACCAATTTCTATTGAGGTAAATCTTACAAATGCATTAAGTAATCAAAACATAAGAGTCGACGTACCTTCAAGGTTTACAGTGGGTATCTCAACAGAACCAGGAATAATGACTAATGCAGCAGAAAGATTATTAGGACTTCAACTTAAAGAAGTTCAAGAATTAGCGAAGGACATTATTTTTGGGCAGTTAAGGCTTGTAATAGCTACAATGGAAATAGAGGAAATTAACTCAGATAGAGATAAGTTCCTTGCCAATGTTTCAAAAAACGTTGAAGCAGAGCTTAAGAAAATTGGACTTAAGCTTATAAACGTAAACGTTACAGACATAAGAGATGAATCAGGTTACATAGAAGCATTAGGAAAAGAAGCTGCTGCTAAGGCAATAAATGATGCAAAGAAAAACGTAGCAGAAAAAGACCGTGACGGAGCAATAGGCCAAGCAAATGCAAAAATGGATGAGAGAGTTAAAGTAGCTGAAGCCAATGCAACAGCTGTAGAAGGAGAAAATAGATCTAGCATTACAATAGCTAATTCTGAAGCAGAAAAAAGAGAAAAGAAAGCAGAGGCAGAAAGAAGAGCAGTTGCAGCAGAAAAGGTTCAATCAGCTAAGGCTTTAGAAGAAGCATATTCTGCAGAGGAGCAAGCAGAAAAAGCTAGAGCCAGCAAGGAAAGAGCGACCAAGGAAGCGGACATTATTATCCAAGCTCAGATAGAAAAGGAAAAAGTAGAAATAGCCGCAGAAGCAGAAGCAGAGAGAATTCGCCGCCATGCAAAAGGAGAGGCAGATGCAATACTTTTCAAAATGCAGGCTGAAGCTCAAGGTATTATGGAAATATTAAGTAAGCAAGCGGAAGGATTTCAAAAACTTATTAATGCAGCGGGCGGAGATTCAAAAGATGCTGTTATGTTAATGATAGCAGATAAGCTTCCAGAGCTTGTGAAGACTCAAGTTGAAGCTATTAAGAACATTAAGATAGACAAAGTAACTGTATGGGATACTATGAATGGCAAGGGAGATAGTACTCCTGCTACAGCAAATTTTTTGTCAGGGATGTTAAAATCAATTCCTCCATATGAGGATTTGTTTAAAATGGCAGGGATGGAATTGCCAAAATATTTATCATCAACTATAAAGGAATCAGAAACTGTTTTTGAGGAGTCTGCTAGTCAAGAACAAGAAAATATTTAAAAAAATTTACGAATAATTAAAAGCAATTATCTTGGATATACTAAATTTGAGGTGATTGCTTTGTTTAATTTCAAAAAAAACACAGCCCTATGGCTTTTACTACTCTTAATTTTATTAATATTTTCAACGACAGCATGTGGTAAAAAACAACCAAAACCTATGCTGCAAAGTAAAGAAGAAAAAGTTTCAGATAAACTAAAAACAATGCAAGAAAAAAGCGAAAAAGTAACAGATGAAATAGAAAAAATTCTTGAGGAAATGAAGAAGCCAGAAAAACTAGAAGAAGATGAAAAAAAAGAAGAAAAAGGTAAAGAAACTAAAGGAAATGACGGGAAAAAGGACGAAGGAGATGGTGGAGGAGATAGTGGAGGGAAAAGTAGTGGTTCGGGCGGGGAGAAAAAAGCTGAAGGAAATCAAGATAAGACATCTGAAGGTAAAAAGGGAGAGGAAGAGAAAAAGCCAATAACAAAACAAGAAAAAGTTGAAGAAATGTGGAAGGGAGTCAAGAAAACCACCGAGGAAATACATACTTCATGGGGAGATTATGAAATAAAAGCTATAGAAAAGGGTGCTAAGAAACCAGAGTTATCAAAATTTGAAGATACGATAAATAACTTAACCGTGTCAGTTGAAGAAAAAAATATATTAAATGCTTTAACATATTCCAACGAAATAACCTATAATATGGCTACTTTTTATGATTCTTATAAAGGGAACCATGAGGGTGAATTAATGAGACTAAGATACTTTGCTAGGCAAGCTCATTTATATGGAATGAAAGGGGAATGGGATAAAAGCGAAGGTAGCATAAAGCAAGCAGAAGAAACTATGAACATGATCAGAGCTAAAATAAAGCTTGATAAAAAAGATCAGGATCTTATGGAAAAGCTAAACCTATCAATAATAAATATGAGAACAGCTATTCCTAAGAAAAACACGGAGCTTATGAAAATCAAAAGAGATATTGTCCTAAAAAATATTGATCAAATAAAAAGCAAATTAAGATAGCAGGCTACGGCCTGTTTTTTTGGAACAAAAGCCATCTTCTTCCGTCTAATATAGAAAAGGCG
>CAYYDM010000034.1:0-8655 GCA_964470635.1 uncultured Clostridia bacterium
GAGTTTCAAGAAAAGCTTCCTTGATTTTAATGCTTCGATAGAAGCTTTTCTTATTTTCCAAAAAAGCTATTGACTATACTCGAATATTAGTGTACTATTTAATTAATACACTAACACAAAGAAATTTTGTTACATAGGAGGTGCAAAATGAACGTAATATTCGATGATAATATACCTATTTACTTACAAATCGTGAATTTCATAAAAGAAGAAATCGTCACAGGCAAGCTGAAAGGAGGAGATAAATTGGTTTCAGTAAGAGAGCTTTCACAACAACTTAAAGTCAATCCCAATACTGTACAAAGGGCTTATCAAGAGCTCGAAAGAGAAGGATTAACTTATACTCAAAGAGGCATGGGGAACTTTGTTTCTGAAGATAAAAGCCTAATATTAAAATTAAAAAAAGAAATGTCAAAGGATATTTTAGATAGCTTTATTGACGGTATGCTAAAGCTAGGATTTGATTCATCAGAAATAGTAGTACTAGTAAATGAAAGGCTTAAAAAGGAGGGGAAATAAATGACCACAATACTTGAGGCTAAAGATTTAAATAAAAGCTATTTTAATAAAAAGGCTTTAAACAATGTAAACCTTACATTAGAGAAAGGAAAAGTACTAGGTTTATTAGGACCTAATGGAAGCGGCAAAACTACTTTTATTAAAATTGCTGCAGGCATACTTAGTCCATCATCAGGAGAAGTACTAATAGATAGTAATGTGCCAGGAGTTTATACTAAATCTATAGTATCTTATCTTCCAGATAAAAATTTCTTATATAAATGGATGAAGGTAAAGGATGCAATAAACCTATTCAAAGATTTTTATCAGGATTTTGACAATAAAAAATGTGAAGAGTTACTGCAATTTATGAAGCTTAACAAAGAAATGAAAATAACAGAGCTTTCAAAGGGAATGCATGAGAAACTTAATCTAACCCTTGTTCTTTCAAGAAAAGCGAAACTATATATACTAGATGAGCCAATAGCAGGAGTAGATCCAGTAGCAAGGGAAAATATATTAGACGCCATTATAAATAACTACAATGAGGATAGTTCAATGATTATCACTACTCATTTAGTAAAGGAAATCGAAAGACTCTTTGACGATGTAGCTTTTATTTCTAATGGAGAGATAATATTATCTGGAAACGCAGAGGAACTAAGGACAGAAAGAGAAGTTTCCATAGATGAGCTTTACAGGGAGGTGTATAGATAATGAAAAATCTATTAAAATATGAGATAATGGGAAGCTATAAAAATAATTTAATGCTAATAGCAATAGATTTAATAGTAAATATAGCACTAATATTAACTGCATATAAGTTTAATGCATTTATACCAAACTTTGTAATCATGACAATTCTGAATATTGGGGCTTTCTTTATAATGCTTGCTTTTAACATAAGCTCGTTTGTAAATGAGCTTTATGATGACAGAGGATATTTAACATTTACTCTTCCCATTAAAGGAAACAGGATATTTGGTATGAAACTTATTAGTTCATTAATGTGGATGGCATTGCTATCAGTTTTATCTAGTGGACCTATATTCTATATGTTTAATATAACCTTTACACCAATTTTAGATTTAGGCATAAAAAGTTATATATCTGATTATTTTACTTTGAAAAATATATTATTCATGTTTGCGCAAGGAATTTTAAGCTATACTACATTTTTAATTACTGCTTATTTTTCAATTATATTGAGCAAGGTAGCTTTTAAAGATAAAAAAGTTGGAAAGTTTCTAGCTTTAATAATATACTTGGCATTAAACACTCTTTACAGTTTAGTTCAGTTCATACTTACGAAAGTTTTACCAGGAGGCATTGAGATTATAAAGGGCACTAGTCAGAACTTCAGTACAGGTACATTTGGATTAACAGGACTAGATATTAATATAGCATCAAGTATCTTTGGTATAGTAATGTCCATAATATTATTCGTTCTTGGTAGTAATATGTTAGATAAAAAAGTAGATATATAAAAAAGTAGATATATAAAAATCAAATATATTTAAAAGAGACTAGAATTTTTTCTAGTCTCTTTCACTTCCTATACGAATTACTTCTCCCATCTTATTCATTATATATTCATATCCTCCAGGACTATGGGGGATAATACAATTTGAGCAATCCTTTATCCCATTGTTATAAACAAAACCTCCGCCACATTTATCCTTTAGCATGTAAAGAGGACAGTAGCAGAATAGACAATTAAAGTTTTCATTATCCTTTACCTTATGGCATGGGAAATACTCGCATTTAGAATTTTGTATAAACTTGTAGTTCTGGCTCATAGTTACCTCCTAATTACTGGTGCATATTTTATTACATAATAAATATTATACAATAAAACAACTCATAATTAAATAACAGGGGTGAGAATAATAAAAGCGATTTTTTTAGACAGAGATGGAGTTATCAATGATAACAAAAAGCATGTTAATAAACCAGAAGATTTAATAATATACGATGCAGCAAAAAAAGGTCTAAAAGTTCTCTATGATGCTGACTACCAGCTTTTCGTAGTCACTAATCAAGGTGGAGTTGAATTAGGGCATTTAACACATGAGGAACTTGATAAAATACACGAAAAACTAATCCAAGAAGTAGAACCTTTTTGTAAAATAACTGAAATAGTGTATTGCCCTGATTTCAAAAGAAAATCAGATTGCAGAAAACCAAAACCAGGTATGATTCTGGAATTAGCTGAAAAATATAAACTAGATTTGAGTAATAGCTGGATGGTAGGAGATATGGAAACTGATATTGAGGCAGGGAAAGTGGCTGGATGCAAAACAGCGAAGATTGGACAGAAAAGCTTAAATGCAGATATCAACGGAAAGGATTTAGAAGAGATAGCAGAGAAAATAATAAACTTTATGTATTAAAAAATAAAAAGATTCTAAATTGAGCATTGTTTTGTGAGGTCATTAAATTTTTTATTTTCAAAATTATCTATTTGCAGGAAAATTTTAGTTTGTATAGAATATACTATAAACAATATATTCCCAAGAGACACAGATATACCCTTCTCTAAATAGCTCTATAATATTCGGAATATTCAAACAATAGGACAGTCATATGAGTTTATATTCAAGTGAAATAATCAGTATTTTCAAAAAAACCGAAGAATATAAAAATATGTTTAATGATATAGAAGGGGGAACTATACTGTTGAAAATACTAGACTGTAGCAATTTTAACCTACTTTTTATGGGACATGATACTGTAGAGCTTGCAAATAAATATGGCACACCATTGTATGTACTTTCAGAAGACATCATAAGACAAAGATGTAGGGAATTAAAGGCTAATTTTTTGCATAAGTATGAAAATACCAAGGCTGCATATGCAAGCAAGGCTTTTTTAACTATAGCAATGTGCAAAATAATAGAAAGTGAAGGATTATTATTAGATGTTGTATCAGGTGGGGAATTATACACTGCACTAAAGGCTGAGTTCCCTATGGATAGGATTATGTTTCATGGAAACAACAAATCATATAAAGAGATAGAAATGGCTATTGATAACAATGTAGGAAGAATTATAGTAGATAATATTGATGAAATTGACATAATTGATGAAATAGCAAATAGGCAGAAAAAGAAAGTAAATATTTTGATTAGAGTCTCACCAGGTATTGAAGGAAAAACCCATAAATACATATCAACAGGGCAAAAAGACTCAAAGTTTGGAATTCCTTTAGCAAAAGGAATTATTGATAAGGCAGTATTAAAAGCTATTGAATATAAAAATATCGAACTTATGGGATTTCACTTTCATTTAGGCTCCAATCTTTATGATAAAAATATATATGCTTTAGCTGTAGAAGTATTATTAAATCTAGTTAAATTGTTTTATGATGAATTTGGTTTTGTTACAAAAGAACTTAATACTGGAGGAGGTTTTGGAATATATTATAATAAGGCTGATGAAGTTAAAGAACTTGCATATTATACAGATGCCATAATGACAAAAGTATCTTCATACTGCAAAAAACTAGGAATACATATACCTACAATTATAATTGAGCCAGGCAGATGGATAGTAGGAGAAGCAGGTATTACTCTTTATAGATTAGGTGCAGTTAAAAATATACCCAATATTAGAACCTATGTAAGTGTGGATGGTGGATTACCTGACAATCCAAGACCTGCCTTATACAATGCAAAATATGAGGCAATAGTTGCAAATAAAAGTAACCAAAGACCTAATAGTTTAGTGACTATTGCAGGAAAATGTTGTGAAACAGGAGATATATTGATTTGGGATTTAATGGTGCCGAAAATTGAAAGGGGTGATATACTAGCTGTTTTAAGTACAGGGGCTTACAACTATTCCATGTCTAGTAATTACAATAAACTACCTAAACCAGCAGTTGTACTTTTAAGTGAAGATAAAGAATACGTAATTGTGAGAAGAGAAACATATGAAGATTTAATATCAAAGGAAAGGGTACCTGAGGGATTATTAAGTAGGTAATATTTAAGGAGGGGGAAAAATGAAAAGAATAATAGCTATAATGCTAGCACTACTAATGCTATTAGCTGGTTGTACAAAAGGGGGTCAGAATACACCTGCAAACGTTGAAAAGACCACAGAAGGCGAACAATCTGGAGAGGCTACCAACGTTGGTAATGTAGAGCAAGAGTATTCAAGGGTTTACGCTGGGGAACTTACAACAATAAACTACTTAGTGACAGCATCTACAAATGAGTTTGCTGTAGCAGCTAGCCTAGTTGATACTTTAATTGACTATGACAGATATGGGGTTGTACAACCTTGTTTAGCTACTGAGTGGAAAGTATCTGATGATGGGTTAGCATGGACATTTAAACTAAGAGAAGGAGTTAAATGGTTCACTCATGATGGCAAGGAATATGCAGAAGTTGTAGCACAAGACTTTGTAGATGCTATGAAGTATATTTTAGATAATAAAAACGAATCACAAACTGCAAATATTGCATATTCAGTTATTAAGAATGCAGAAAAATTCTATAATGAAGAAATTACAGATTTTGAAGAAGTAGGAGTAAAAGCAAAAGACAAATATACTCTAGAATATACTCTAGAAAAACCTACTCCATATTTCTTGTCAATGCTTACTTATGTATGCTTCTTCCCTGTTAATGGGCAATATTTAAGCGAAGTAGGAGAAAGGTTCGGTACAGATAATACTACTCTACTATATAACGGCGCATATATAATGGAAACCTTTGAACCACAGACTAGAAGAGTTCTTGTAGCAAATGAAAACTATTGGGATAAAGAAAATATTCACATCAAAAAAATCACATATACTTATAATAAAGAAGCAGCTACATTAGAACCGGAACTATTCCTACGTGGAGAAATAGATTATGCAGATATTTCTTCAACAATTATTGATGAATGGATGAAGGATCCTGTAAAGAAAGACATGGTACGTCCAAATAGAACAGGATTTTACACTTATTTCTATGCTTTTAACTTTGATCCTCAATTCCCTGCAGAATATGAACCAGAAAACTGGAAGAAGGCAGTAAATAATCTAAACTTCCGTAAATCACTATTCCATGCATTAGATAGAAAAGCAGCCATGTTAACAGCAGAGCCATATGATCCAGAAAAAAGAATATCCAATACTATTACACCAAAGAACTTCGTTGACCTAGATGGAGTAGATTATACTCAGCTTGGAAGCTTGGCTAAATTTGCAAATACAGATTCTTTTAATGAAAGTTTAGCTAAAGAATATAGAGATAAGGCGATGGAAGAGCTAAAAGGTAAAGCTAAGTTCCCAATTAAAGTATTGATGCCTTATAACACAGGCTCAACCGAATGGGCAAACCGTGCGCAGGTAGTAGAGCAACAACTAGAGAACTTACTAGGAATAGATTATATAGATATAATAATAGATCCTAAACCACCTACAGGTTTCTTAAAAGAAGTAAGACGTTCTGGAAATTATGCATTTTTAGAGTGTAACTGGGGACCAGACTACGCAGACCCAGAAACATATACAGATCCATTTTCACCATCAGGCACATATAACTGGCCACACCTGGCAGAAGGATATAAGGAAGCTAATGGTAAGAACAAATATGAAAACATGGTAGATGTAGCTAAAGCAGAAGTATTAGATGTAGATAAGCGTTATAGCCTATTTGCAGAGGCTGAAGCGTTTTTCATAGATCAAGTCTTTGTTATACCATATGCAGTAGGTGGAGGCGGGTACTCTGCTTCCAGACTTAATCCATTTGAGTCACCATATTCACCATTTGGAGTATCTGCTGAAAGATATAAAGGACAAAAAATTATGGAAAAACCTATGAATTCAGAACAATTTAGTGCAGGACTAATTAAATGGGAAAAAGAACGTGCTGAAGCCCTAAAAGCAGCTGGAAGATAAAAAAAGTAAAGCAAGGACTATTGGCTAATAGTCCTTGCTTTATAACATAATTAGTTTATCACAGTAACCTATTAGACAACAAGAAAAGGGGGAGGGAGATGTTAAGGTACTCACTCAAAAGATTATTTCAGTCACTAATTACACTATTTATCATAGTTACAGTAGTATTTCTTTTAATGAGACTTATGCCGGAGGAAGGATACTTTGGAAGTGGATATGAAAAATTAGATGAAGCACAAAGAGAAGCAATTTTAACTAGCATGGGTTTAAGAGATCCAATACATGTGCAACTAGGAAATTTCTACAAAGCCCTTCTATCACGAGATTTGGGAAAATCTATAATCTATAGACCAAAAGTACCTATCACAGAAATTCTTAAGACTAAAATTCCTTACTCATTATATTTTGGTTTAGCAGCTATGGGAATATCTCTTTTTGCAGGTGTTTCCTTGGGTATAATCATGGCACGTAGCAAAAGTAAGCTTTGGGATAAACTTGGCACAGGATATATTGTATTTATTAATGCTGTTCCAGCAGCAGTATATTATCTATTTTTACAGTTATACGTTACAGATATATTAAAATTGCCAATACTTTTTAAACCTGATAAGCCTGTTAGTTGGATTTTACCTGCCATTTCCATGTCCTTGGGCAGTACAGCATCTTATGCAATGTGGATGAGACGCTATATGGTAGATGAAATAAACAAAGATTATGTAAGACTAGCAAGAGCAAAAGGTTTGAAAGACAAAGGTATTATGGTAAAGCATGTTTTCCGTAACGCTTTTGTTCCCATGGCTCAGTATTTACCTACATCATTACTATACACAATATCTGGCTCTATCTATATAGAGTCTCTATATTCAATTCCAGGTATGGGTGGATTATTAGTAGATGCTATTCAAAGACAAGACAATTCATTAGTGCAGGCTTTAGTTCTTATATACTCATCAATAGGCATAGTTGGTTTGTTTTTAGGAGACATACTCATGGCAGCATTTGATCCACGTATAAATTTACAGAAAAAGGAGGGCGCTAGGTAATGGGTGGCAAGGCAGTAAATAAATTGTCAAAAAATATAAATGAGAATTTATTTGAATTTGCTGAGTATGATGATGAAGCAGCAAAGAGAGCAGGCTATTCTAATTATTCTTATTGGCGCTCTACATGGCAAGTTTTCACACAAAATAAACTGGCAGTGTTTCTTTTATTATTAATCACAGTACTCTTAACATTTACATTAATTCAACCCTATCTACCAAATCAAAAACTTCCTACTAAGATATATATTGATGAGAATACAAAAATGCAGCTTAGAAACCATAGGCCAGATTCTGAGTTTTGGTTTGGGACTAATTCTATTGGGCAAGATCTTTGGGCTCGTATATGGAGCGGCACACGAACTTCACTATTAATAGGAATAGTGGTAGGTATTTGGGAGGCTATAGTTGGAATTGTTGTAGGAGCGTTGTGGGGATACGTAAGACGCCTAGACCGTGCAATAACTGAAATGTACAATGTAATAAACAATATACCAACAACTATTATTCTAGTTTTATTAACATATATAATGCGTCCTAGCTTAACTACAATGGTTTTCGCAATGTGCATGACTGGTTGGTTAGGCATGGCACGCTTTGTACGCAATCTTATAGTAATTATTAGGGACAGAGAATACAATCTAGCATCAAAATGCTTAGGAACTCCAACTAGAAGAATTATAACTAAAAATCTTTTACCTTATTTAGTTTCAGTTATTATGCTTCGAATGGCATTAGCTATTCCAGCAGCAATAGGCTACGAAGTTTTCCTAACATATATAGGACTTGGATTGCCAGTTAGTATTCCATCACTAGGAAATTTGATTAATGAAGGCAGAGCCCTTATGATGGTTCCATCCTTACGTTACCAATTGATTTTCCCTGCAATAGTACTATCCCTTATAACTATATCTTTTTATGTAATGGGCAATGTGTTTGCAGATGCAGCTGACCCAAGAAATCATGTTTAGGAGGTGGCACTATGACAGAGGGGAAAATTATTTTATCCGTAAAAGACTTAGTAGTTAAATTTAAGCTGAGAGGAAAGGTTTTAACAGCAATAAGAGGAGCATCTCTTGATCTTTATGAGGGTGAAAGTTTAGCAATAGTTGGAGAGTCTGGATCAGGTAAATCTGTATTCACTAAAACATTTATGGGATTATTAGATGCTAATGGTTGGATAGATAGCGGAAATATAATATATGATGGAGAAAATCTAGC
>CAYYDM010000034.1:8665-15605 GCA_964470635.1 uncultured Clostridia bacterium
GAAGATGATTGGGTGAAAATCAGAGGCAAAAAGATAGCCATGGTGTTTCAAGACCCAATGACTTCATTAAATCCTCTTAAAACTGTAGGTAAACAAGTTCAAGAAGCAGTTGAACTTCATCAAGGATTAAAAAGAGAAGAAGCTAAAAAAGCTGTAATTGAAATTTTAAGAGATGTTGGAATACCTGAGCCTGAAAAAAGATATAGCCAATATCCTCATGAGTTTTCTGGAGGTATGAGACAGAGAGTTGTTATAGCCATAGCAGTAGCCTGTAGGCCTAAAATACTTATTTGCGATGAGCCTACTACAGCATTAGATGTGACTATTCAGGCTCAAATACTAAACCTTTTGAAAATGTTAAAAAAGAAATATAATTTGACTACTATATATATTACTCATGATTTAGGAGTTGTAGCAAACGTGGCAGATAGAATAGCCGTTATGTATGCAGGCGATATAGTAGAGATAGGAACCTGCGAAGAAGTCTTTTATAATGCTCAACATCCTTATACCTGGGCATTGTTATCCTCACTTCCTCAGCTTGGAGCTAAGGGAGAGCCTTTGCATTCAATAAAGGGAACACCTCCAAATCTATTCAATGAAATAGTAGGAGATGCCTTTGCACCTAGAAATCCAAAAGCACTTAAAATAGATTTTGTAGAAAAACCACCATATTTTACAGTTAGTCCTACACATAAAGCAAAGACATGGCTATTAGATCCTCGTTCTCCAAAAGTAGAGCCACCTGAGTCTATTCAAATACTTCGTCAGCAATGGGGGTGGAGTAATAATGCCTAAAGAAGAGAGAGAAATATTATTAGAGGTTAAGAACTTACGTGTAGAATTTGGTAAGAGAAAAAAGAATAGGTTTGTTGCTGTAAATGACGTTAGTTTTCATATATACAAGGGAGAAACCTTTGGGTTAGTAGGAGAATCCGGTTCAGGAAAAACTACCATAGGAAGATCTATAATCAGATTAAATGAAACTGCTGGTGGAGAAATATATTTTAAAGGAAAGAAAATAAATGGGGATATAGATAAAAGCTTAGATAAAGAATTGACTAGAAAAATTCAAATGATATTCCAAGACCCTATGTCTTCACTAAATGAAAGAGCAAAAGTAGATTATATAGTATCAGAAGGACTATATAACTTGAAAAATTATAAAAGTGAAGAAGAAAGAAAAGAAAAAGTGGAAAAAGCTCTTTTAGATGTTGGATTATTGCCTGAATTTTTAAGCCGCTTTCCACATGAGTTTTCAGGAGGGCAAAGACAAAGAATAGGAGTTGCAAGGGCATTAGTCATGGAGCCAGAATTAATCATAGCTGATGAGCCAATATCTGCATTAGATGTTTCTATTCGAGCACAGGTATTAAACCTTTTGTCAGAACTTCAAAAAAAGAAAGGTTTAACTTACCTATTTATAGCCCATGACTTATCTGTTGTTCAGTTTATCACAGATAGATTGGCAGTAATTCATAAAGGGAAAATAGTGGAGATGGCAGAAACAGAGAAACTTTTTAGAAATCCACTACATCCTTATACACGCGCACTCTTATCGGCTATACCACTTCCAGACCCTAGAGCAGAAAAGAACAAAGTATTAGAAGTATATGACCCTAGCATACATGATTATGAGAGCAATCCACCAAGGTGGATAGAAATAGAGAAAGGTCATTTTGTTTTAGGCAATGATAAAGAAATAGAGGAATATGAAAAAATATTGGAGAGAAATAAAAATGTTGAGACCAAAGCCACTTAAAAAAGGAGATACAATAGGTTTAGTAGGGACTTCAAGTCCAACACCTCCTGAAAGAATAAAGCCAGCAATAGAAGCCTTGGAAAGGCTAGGGCTAAAAGTTATTGTAGGAGAAAGCTGTTATGCTTCACATGGCTATCTTTCTGGAGGAGATGAGTTAAGAGCTAGGGATATTAATAGTATGTTCAGTAACCCATCTGTAAAAGGAGTATTTTCTATTAGAGGAGGGTATGGTTCAGCTAGGTTATTAGAATTATTAGATTATGAGATGATAAAGTCGAATCCTAAGCTTTTTATTGGCTATAGTGATGTTACGGCATTACATATTGCATTTAATCAAATTTGCAATCTAGTTACTTTCCATGGACCAATGCCTTCTACGGAGCTTTACAAAGAAGTAGATGACTATACAATGGATTATTATTTAGAGAATATTTTTAGTGACAAACCCTTAGGACTAATAAAAAATTCAGAAAGCATAGAAATGAAAACCCTAGTAGGAGGAAATTGTGAAGGGATTTTAACTGGGGGTAATTTATCTTTAATTGCAGCTTCAATAGGCACAAAATATGAAATAGATACAAAAGGAAAAATTCTTTTCATAGAAGAAGTAGATGAAGAACCCTATAGAATAGACAGAATGCTGCTACAGCTTAAACAATCAGGAAAATTAGAAAGTGCATCAGGAATAATTTTAGGCTCATGGACAAACTGCAAAGCTGAAGAGCCTGAAAAGAGCTTATCATTAATGGAAATATTTAATGAGCTAATAGTTCCATTAAACAAGCCAACTATATACGACTTCCCATGCGGGCATAGTCTTCCAACTGTTACTTTACCACTAGGAGCCAGGGTGAGAATAGATGGAGTAAGTAGTAGTGTTTGTGTGATTGATTAGGATGCAATATTTCTATTGTATTGCTTATAAACAATTATAAAAGATTTATTTTAAGGTTGAAACACTGAATATGAGGTGAATAATAATGAAATTAGCTTTAGTCACTAGTACCATTGCACCACTAATGCTGAAACCTAAATTTAACACAGAAAAAGCAGATGAGGCCTTATGCGGCATGACACTAGAAATTTTAGAGGACCTTAATGATGGCTGGTATAATTGCATAACTAGCTACAACTACAAGGGATATGTTCACGAGAGTCATATATCCATAAATACAGAAAAAACCTACAAGTGGAAAGAAGAAGCAAAGAATATCATTAATCATAGATACGTAGATGTTATGGCTGAGTCTAAATATCAATCTTATATAATTCAAAATTTGGTTAGGGGTTCAATAATTAAATTAACTAATGAGACATCCGATGCATGGTCTAAGATAATATTACCAGATGGTAGAGAAGGCTGGATAAAGTCAATATACATAGGAGATTACTTAACTTCATATACGAACATACCAGAGGATGAGCTAAGAAATAACCTAGTTAATACTGCATTAGATTATTTGGGAACTCAATATAGATGGGGTGGCAAGACACATCTTGGATTAGATTGTTCGGGACTCTGCTCCATATCATATCTTATGAATGGAGCAACTATTTATAGAGATGCTCATATAAAAGAAGGATTCGACATGAGAGAAATATCAAAAGAAGAAATAAAAAAAGGAGATTTAATATTCTTTCCAGGTCATGTTGCCATGTATCTAGGTGATGATAAATATATACATTCTTCCTCAAGTAACAATGGAGTGCGTATTAATAGCCTAAATCCAGAACATGAAGACTATAAAGAAGATTTAGCTAAGACCATAATCAAGTATGGAAGTATTTTTTAAGAGTGTCTAAATTATTTTAGAAAATAAAGTTGCTCATTGTGCATTTGTAATAAGTGTCGGGGGTGTATTAGTGAAAGATAATAACAGCTTTAAAGAGCTAAAAGAGCTTTTTCATGACGAAGGAACCTATATTAATGAAAGAGAAGATTTCTACAATGGCTTCAGTAAAGGCGTAAGTTTAAACAATGATGGGGAAATAGTGCTAGAAGAAAATAATCTAGAGGGAATATACGAATCTCCAATAATAAATACTGCTGACTTTAAAGATTTAATCTGCTCTTGGAATGCGAAAGCTCTAGATAAAAGCGAAATAGAACTGTTTATCCAGATTAGACGGGGAGAAAAATGGTCAAGATGGTTTACATACGGTAAGTGGTGGTCAAGCGGCAATAATGGGAGTGTAAAAAATCAAGAAGATGATATAGCTTTTATAGATGTAGATTTAATTAAAGTACTAGGAGAAGAAAAAGGTAGTGGGTTTAGATACAAGGTATGCTTAAAAAGAGAAGATGTAATTATACCAAGCCCTAAACTAAAACTCATAGCAGTTACTTTAAATTTAGATATATTAAGTCATAAAAGTTTTGAAATAAATAAAGATTGGGAAATTGAATTAGATTTACCTCAACGTTCTCAAATGATTGTCCCTGAAATAGGTAATATAATTTGTAGCCCCACATCATTATCAATGGTTTTAGAATATTATGGACATTTTGAAAAACCAGAAGAGGTAGCAAGGGGAGTATTTGATAATGGGGCAGGGATTTATGGAAATTGGTCCTATAATGTGGCCTATGCAGGAACAAAGGACTTTACTGCATATGTGGCTAGATTTACTGATTTAGATCAAATAAAGATTATGATTAGCCAAGGAAAGCCACTAGTAGCATCCATAAGGACTAAAATAGCAGAAGAACTTCAAGGAGCACCACAAGCATATCCTAGTGGTCATCTAATTGCTATTAGGGGATTTAAAATAAAGGATGGAGTTGAATATATTATAGTTAATGATCCAGCAGCTTTGGATAATGAAAGTGTAAGAAGAGAGTACATGAGTCACCAATTCTTAAATGCATGGAATGGTGTGGTATATTGTGTATTTCCTAAGTAAATTTACAACCTGTAGCGAACAATTTATAGCTGTTCGTAAAATTGTCATCCTGAGCCATGGGCGAAGGAACTCTGGTTTTAGATAGGAGTACCTTTAGGGGGTGTTCAGAATAAACAATATTATAAAGGAGTGGATGATATTATGAAAATATTCATATCCGTAGATATGGAAGGAATTTGGGGAGTTGTTTCTCCTGCTCATATTAACAGTGACACAAGTGAATACCAACGTATGAGAAAGCTTATGACCAAAGAGGCTAACTTAGTAATTGATGAAGCATTTAAAAATGGAGCTACAGAGGTAATAGTTAATGATTCCCATGACAATATGGATAATCTATTAATCGAAGAGCTAGATCCTAGAGCACAACTTATAAGCGGTTCTCCAAAGCCACTTAGCATGATGCAGGGTATAGATGAGACATTTGACGGCATTATTTTTATAGGCTATCATACAAGATGTGGAACACCTAATGGAGTATTTAATCATACATACATGGGTTCTACAATATCAAGAGTTTTTATAAATAGAAAAGAAGTTGGAGAATGTGGCATAAATGCAGGTGTAGGAGGATATTTTGGAGTACCTGTCCTAGCCATCTCTGGAGATGATTTGCTGGCAGCTCAGGCTATAGAGGAAATAGGTAATATTGAAACCATAGTAGTCAAAAAAGCTGCTGGCAGATACGTAGCACACAATCTATCCTATAATGACTTAAAGAAAACATATGAAGAAAAACTAAAAAAAGTATTTGCCAATACTAATGAATACCCTGTATTAGAATACTCAGGAAATATTACTATGGACATAGAGTTTGTATCGGAAGTAAAGGCAGAGAATGTAATGCTATTGCCACAGGCAAAGAGAATAAACGAAAAAACTATTAGAATAGAGTCAGAGGATTATTTAGAGTTATTCATGTTATTTAGAACATGCATGAATTTAGGAGGAGCAATTAAATAGAAATTCTCATCCCCTCTTTTAGAGGGGCTTCCCCTTTTTTGACTCTTATGTACTTTCATGAACTATAAATGAGGTGAAAAAATGCTAACAGAAAATATAAAATCTTGTTATGAAGATACAAAAGCAAATGTATCTATAGTTTTGAAAGATTTAACTAATGACAAATGGATTTATTTATTAGACGAAAATAGAGCTGTTCCATCTGCCAGCACCATAAAAATACTTGTTATGATAGAGGCACTAAACCAGGTTTTAGAAGGAAAATATCAGCTAAATGAAAGCATAAAAATAAAAGAAGAGGACAAAGTTAATTTTAGCATAATAAAAGACTTAACGGCAGATGTATATAGCTTTATAGACCTAATAACACTTATGATAATAGTAAGTGACAACACTGCTACAAACATATTAATTGACTTACTGGGCTATGACAATATTAATAAAATGGGTGAAAAATTAGGACTTAACAACACTATATTATCCAGAAAAATGATGGACTTTAAAGCAATAAAAGAAGGACAACAAAACTATACAAGTGCCATGGATATGGCAATAATAATAGAAAGCATATATAGAAATCAAATTTTATCACCAGATATGTGTGACTTAATGATAGATATATTAAAAAAACAGAAATACAAAGATTGTCTATGTAGATTTCTTTTAGAAAACGTAAGCATAGCCCATAAAACTGGTGGATTAAAAAATCTTAGCCATGACATAGGAATATTTTATTTAGATAATATGGATTATCTTTTAGGCGTATTTGTTACAGAAGCAAGTAGCGATATAGAAGCTAAAGAAATAATTGGGAAAGTATCTAAAGTGGTATATGATTATTATTCAAGTATGTAATTTATAAAAAGTGATTGAGCATTAAGCAATATGTAAAATATAATTAATCCATATACCATTTAGAATGTGTAAAAATACCATTTGAATGGATACTATATGGTTTTTCCAATTACAAAGTGATACAATAAAACAAGGAGAATAAAGAAATATTAAACAAAGGAGTTGATGCTAAATGAAAATTGCAGTACTAGAACCATTAGGAATAACAGAAGAAGAAATCAGAGCTATTGCTAAACCTATTACAGACAAAGGTAATGAGTTAATAATTTATAAGGACAAAATAACTGAAGTAGAAACATTAAAACAAAGAGTAAAGGACATGGATGTGCTAGTTTTAGCAAACATGCCTTTAAAAGGAGAAGTTATTCAATCAAATGATAAAATCAAAATGATTTCAGTAGCATTTACTGGAGAAGACAATGTAGATTTAGAAGCATGTAAAGAAAATCAAATCAT
>CAYYDM010000034.1:15615-21277 GCA_964470635.1 uncultured Clostridia bacterium
AATTTCGTTACTTAGGAATATTGTACCTTTGGATGATGCTACAAGAAAAGGAAAAACTATGGCTGGATTTAGTCAAACAGATTTATTTGGAAAAACACTAGGAGTAATAGGAACTGGAGCCATAGGAAAAAGAGTAGCAGAAATAGGATTAGCTTTTGGTTGTAAAGTAATAGCTTATAATAGAAGTGAAAACAAAGACCTTGTAAACCAAGGAGTAATATATAAGCCTTTGGAAGATATATTAAAAGAAAGCGACATAGCAACTATTCACCTTCCACTGACAAAAGACACAAGAGGATTAATAAATGCAGAAAAATTAAATCTCATGAAGAAAAATGCATTACTCATAAATACAGCTAGAGGACCTATTGTTGATAATGAGGCCTTATCAGAAGCATTAAAGAGTGGACAATTAGGAGGAGCAGGTATAGACGTTTTTGACATGGAACCACCACTACCTTTAGAATATCCATTACTTAACTCACCAAACACAGTACTAACTCCACACATAGGCTTTGCAACAAAAGAAGCTATGCAGAGAAGAGCCAAAATTACTTTTGAAAATATAATCCGTTGGATTGAAGGAAATCCACAAAATAGGGTGATATAAAAAAATCTTTGAATCAAATATAGAAAACTAGGGCTTAAGCTCTAGTTTTTTATATTATAAAGCTGCCCCTAAAAGAGATGTATCATTACATGCAAATAGTAAATCATTAAAATATCTAGTATAATATAAATTATATTTAGGTGTAACTAAACAAATTTTAATTAATTCTTATGCCTTGATACATGGAGAGGACGATAATTATTATGAATAAGCACAATAGTAGCTGTGATAAATCCTTATTAGATTGCGAAATCCTAAAAGAATTAGAACATTATAAACAAATATATGGAGAATTAAAGCTCATATTGGATGCAACTTATGATGAGATTGTAATTGCAGATGGAAAGGGAGTTATTTTAAGAGTTAGCAAATCATGTGAGAAATCCTTCGGAATATCGGAAGATGAGATGATAGGAGTTAGCGCAAAGGAATTAGAAAAAAGAGGCGTACTCTCAAAATCTACTGCTGCTTATGTTGCAGAAAATAAAAAGAAAGTTACATTAATACAGACTACAAAATCAGGTAGTAGATTAATGGTAACAGGAATACCAATGTTTGATGAAAGTGGAGAAATCATAAGAATTATAAGTATATCGCGAGATGTTACAGAACTTGAAAAGCTAAAAAGTAGGCTTAAAGAAACAGAAGAAATACTTAATTGGTTTCGAGAAGAAATGCGTAAAAAACAGTCACAGGAAAATCAATTAGTTACTGGAAATAATAAGATGATGAAATATATCATCGAAAATCTTAGTCAGGTATCAAACTATAATGTAATCGTATTATTAACAGGCGAAACGGGAGTCGGAAAAAGTCTAATAGCTAAAACTATCCACCAAATAAGTAATAGAAGGCAAGAGCCATTTGTTCACGTGAACTGTGGAGCAATTCCAGAAAACCTGCTAGAATCAGAACTTTTTGGATATGTAGAAGGTGCATTTACTGGTGCAAGTAAGAAAGGAAAGAAAGGTCTTTTTGAAGCTGCCAGTGGTGGCACATTATTTCTTGATGAAATTGGGGAAATTCCTTTAAGTGTTCAAGTAAAGCTTTTGCATGTAATTGAAAACTCCTATATTAATAAGATTGGAAAGACGACCCCAATTAAAATAGATACTAGAATTGTAGTTGCTACAAACAAGAATTTGAAAAAGCTTGTAGAGGAAGGTAAGTTTAGAGAGGACCTGTATTATAGATTAAATGTGGTACCTATTCATATACCCTCATTGAGAGAAAGAAAAGAAGATATACCTATATTAATACATCATTTTATTGACAAGCTTAATGCGAAATTTGGATTAAGCAAATCAATATCTGAAGAAGGATATAAATTACTTACCTCTTACGACTGGCCAGGGAATATAAGGCAGCTTGAAAATACAATAGAGAGATTATTGATAACAGTACAAAAAGATACAATAGATATGGCACATATTATTAATGTTATTGGTCCGGAAGATGTTGTAGATACTGGACTTCAAGGTATAATACCCCTAAAGCAGGCAAGAGAAGCTGTAGAAACAAGAATTATTAAAGAAGCATTGAAAAAATATAAGACAACTAGGAAAGTAGCAGAAGTTTTAGAGGTAGATCAGTCTACTATTGTAAAAAAAATGCAAAGATATAATATAGTCATAGGTGAAAAGTAAAATACTTGATTAAAATATTCATCGCTTGATGAAAAATATCATAAATTTCAAAGAAAATTACCAAACCTATATAACAAAAACTAATTTATTGAATTGTAAAAAAGGAAAATGAAAATATAATATTAAAATTATAAGTGATAAAACTACCATAACAATTAGATTTATGCAAAAATCCTTTTAAAAAATTATTATTCTAAAAACTATGCCAACTCTGGCATAGTTTTTGCTATTTATTTTGACTTAATAAAAATGATAGAAACAGAGAAATGCTATTATCAGGAGGCATGGAGATGAAAGTTAATATAGAACGTATAAGAAATGATATAGAACAGATTGGTAGATTTAACCAAACTCCAGAAAAAGGCTGTACAAGATTTTCTTTTACCAATGAGGATAAATTAGCAAAAAAATATCTAATAAATGAAATGAAAAAAATTGGTTTGGATGTAATTATAGATCCTATAGGCAATATTAGAGGAAAGCTTGAAGGAGCTAATCCAGCGACACCATCAATATTAACGGGGTCTCATATAGATACAGTTTTAAATGGAGGAAATCTCGATGGGGTGTTAGGTGTCGTATGTGGACTTGAAGTATTAAGAACGATAAAAGAAAATTCAATACGTATAAATAACCCCATAGAACTAGTAATATTTGTAGAAGAAGAGGGATGTGGCTTTGGAAGTCCTATGATTGGAAGTAAAGTTATGACAGGGAAACTCACATTAGAAGATTTAAAAATATTGAAAAATGAAAAGGGAGAATCCCTATACGATGTTGCTAAATCATTTGGACTAAACCCAGATAACATCAGCGATTTTGTAGTTAATTCAGACCAAATAAAAGCTATGCTTGAATTACACATTGAACAAGGTGTTGTACTGGATTATGAGAATATTCCAGTGGGTATAGTTAAAGCTATCGCTGGCTTAGAAAGATATACTATTGAGTTTAAAGGAATATCAAATCATGCAGGAGCAACCCCTATGGCTCATAGACAAGATCCTATGGTTGCAGCAGCAAATGTTATTGCTTCTATAGATGAAATAATAAGAAATAAGGCATGTCCTTTTACTGTATGCACAGTGGGGAAAATTCTTTGTGAACCTAATATTCCAAATGTAATTCCACAGAAGGTGTCATTTACCATAGATGTTAGAGATGTGGAAGAATGTGGTGTAAATATAGTTGTGGAAGAGATAAGAAAGAAAGCTGAAGAAATGTCGAAAAAAAACAATGTAGAGTGTGATATGAAATTAATGGGAAAGGCTGAAGGGGTAATACTATCAAACTTTATAGTTGAGACAATAGAAAAGTTAGCAAAGAAAAGAAAAACAAAATATAAAATTATGAATAGTGGTGCAGGGCATGATTCATGTATGTTTGGCGACATTACAGATGTAGGTATGATATTTGTTCCAAGTATTGGAGGAAGAAGTCATACACCCGAGGAAGATACAAGTTACGACGATATAATATTAGGTTGTAACATTTTATTAGATACCATACTAGAGCTAGCCATAGACAAATAAGTGTATATTAGCACTAGGGTTATGTTTAATTATCGAAGGGGTACTTATCTGTAAGCCAATATATAAATAAAAGTGAAACTAGCACAAATCTAGTTATTTATTATTATTTCAAGTTTTATGGAGGTGATAATTGAAACTACATAATCATTAGGATTTGAAAAAACAATAAAAAGGAGTGTAGAAAGCATGGAAAAGAACATTTTGGAAAGGACTTTTAAACTAGAAGAACATGGCACAGACATTAAGACAGAAATTGCTGCAGGACTTACAACTTTTATGACTATGGCTTATATATTAATTGTACATCCTAAGATTATGGCTGATGCAGGTATGCCATTAGAGGCTGTAACAGTTTCAACTGCATTAATATCAGGAATAATTACATTATTTATGGCATTTTATACAAACTTACCCTTTGCATTAGCACCATCAATGGGAAGTAATGCGTTCTTGGCATATACTCTAGTTGCCGGCGGAATATTAACCTGGCAACAAGGATTAACATTGGTATTAATATCTGGTATTATTTTTGTACTTCTTACTGTGCTAGGACTTAGAGAAGTAATAGTTGAAATGCTTCCACGTACCATCAAAATTGCTATGGGACCTGCTGTAGGGCTTTTTATAGCTCAATTAGGTTTCAAAAATGCTGGAATGATAACTGCTGTTAATGGTCAATTAAAAATAGGAGATTTAAGCTCCCCTGGTGCTATACTAGCAATAATTGGGATACTATTATCAGCTGCACTTATGGCTCATAAGGTAAAAGGTGCATTACTATGGGGAATTTTGGCAACAACATTAATAGGAATACCTATGGGAATAACAAAGCTTCCACAACAAATATTTTCATTACCACCTTCAATTGCTCCAATTTCTTTTAAACTAGATTTTAGCGGAGTATTGAAGTTATCATTCATACCACTAATATTTACATTCCTTGTAGGTGACTTCTTTTCTACATTAGGAACTCTCTTAGGAGTTTCTGCAAAAGCAGGCATGTTAGATGAAAATGGAAACTTACCTCATATTGAAAAACCTTTCTTAGTAGACGCTATAGGTACTGTTGTAGGTGCAATATTTGGTTTAACTACTATAACAACTTTTGTTGAATCAGCTTCTGGAGTTGAAGAAGGTGGAAGAACTGGGTTAACATCCTTAGTTACTGGATTAGCTTTTTTAGCAATGGTATTCTTGGTACCAGTCGCTTTAATTATACCAACCGAAGCAACAGCAGCGACATTAATTCTTATAGGATTATTAATGATATCAGCGGTTCAACAAGTTGATTTTAAAGATTTTACAGAGGCACTCCCTGCTTTCATTACAATGTTATTTGCAGCTTATACATTTAGCTTGTCTAACGGCATTAGCGCAGGTATACTAACATATGTATTTATAAAAATAGTAACAGGAAGAGCAAAAGAAATACATTGGGGACTTTACTTACTTTGTATACCTCTAATATACTATTTTATTAGTTTATAGGTTATATTATTAAATGAGCATAAAAACTGTAGGAGGATTAATTTATGAAACTGCTTATGAAAGACACAGAAACGTTAATACAAGCATCACTTGGAATCCGACCTATGGATTTAGTTATAAGAAATATAAAGCTTTTTAATGTATTTACAGGTGAAATATACCCTGCTGATATAGGAATATACAATGGAATTATTGCGCATATTGATGCAGATCCTGATGCATTACTTGATGAAGAGTCAAGGAAAAAAGATGCTATTGTAGGAAAACAAGAATTTGATGGACAAGGTCTATATGCAATTCCTGGGCTTATAGACTCACATGTTCATGTGGAAAGTAGTATGATGACACCTTCTAATTTTGCAAAGGTAATAATTCCACATGGAACT
>CAYYDM010000034.1:21287-25522 GCA_964470635.1 uncultured Clostridia bacterium
ATTATTACAGATCCTCATGAAATAGGTAATGTTCTAGGACTAGACGCAGTAAAATATATGATTGAAGCTAGCGAGAATCTTCCTATGAAACAATATATATTAGTTCCATCATGTGTACCTGCAGTGCCAGGAGTTGAAAACTCAGGAGCAGAGTTTGGGCAGGAAGAAATTAAAGAAGTGATGAACTGGGATAGAGTTCTAGGACTTGGAGAACTTATGGACTTTAAAGGTGTTATATCTAGAAGTAGACGAATGATGGAAATACTTAATTTAGCGAAAGATAAAAATATATTTGTTCAAGGACATGCACCTGGGCTATCAGGACGTGGATTGTCTGCATATCTTTGTGCAGGTGCTAAGACTGATCATGAGGTTAGAGTAGGACAAGAAGCAAGAGACAAAATGCGTTTTGGTATGACCTTGGATGCCCGTGAAAGCTCAATGTCAAGAAATGTAGAGGATATAGTTAATGCTATAAAGGACTTCCACTGTCCTCCAAATCTTACGTTTTGTAGTGATGATAGAGAATCATCAGATCTTCTTACAGAGGGTCATATTAACCACGTTGTAAGAAGAGCTATGGAATCAGGTTTAAAGCCAATAGATGCTATCAGAGCAGCTACTTTAAATGCTGCTAGATCAATAGGAATAGAAAATTTAGGAGCAATAGCACCAGGATATGTAGCAGACATAGTGCTATTACCATCCTTAGCTGAAATGAAACCAACTTATGTGTTTCATGAAGGTAAGTTAGTGGCACAAAATGGGAAATTAACCATTGAGATATCTGAAAAAGACTTTGAAATAGAAAAGAGAAATACAGTTAATTTAAATTGTCCAACTGTAGAACAATTCAAAATTAAAGCCCCGATAAGAAAAGGAAAAATAGCTACAAGAGTAATAAGCTATTTTTCACAACATTCATCACTAACAGAATATAAGATAGAAGAATTATCTGTAGAAGATGGGTATTTAGATATTAGGGAACATGAAGAGCTAAAGTATATAGCAGTATTTAATAGATATGGAACTAATGATTATTCAACAGGTATAGTGCGCAATTTTGGAATTAAAGAAGGTGCTATAGCTAGTACTGTGTCACATGATAGCCACAATGTTACTGTAGCATGGTCTAGTCCTGAGGATGGGGAACTAGCAGTTAAGACTTTGATAGAAATAGGCGGTGGAATAGTATGTGTAAAAGATGGTAAAGTACTTGGTCAGCTTAAGCTTCCTATAGCAGGACTCATGTCTAAACTATCTTGTGAAGAGCTTACTATAGAAATCGAAAAAATGAAAGAGATAGCAAAGCAACTAGGCATCGAGAGTAAAAATCCATTATTACGTATAGCAACGTTAGCACTTCCTGTAATACCAAATGCAAAAATTACTGATAAAGGTTTAGTTGAAGTAAATACTCAAAAGATAGTTTCTCTATTTGAACAATAAACATTAGATAAAGAACCCAAATTTGGGTTCTTTATCTAGTCAAAGGAACTACAGAGCCAAAAGTATTACAATTGCAGTATAGGCAAAAGAAATGCTAGATAGAGCTATAGATATCTGGTAAAATTATTGTTGTAATAAATATAAATATAAAATTAGCATAGACGAAAAAATTATAATAGTTTGGAGGTACTTATGAAAAGAATATTTGTAACTGGAGCACTAGGACAAATTGGTTCAGAATTAATAATGAAAATGAGAAATATATATGGAAACGACAATGTTATAGCAACAGATATTAGAAAACCAAATGATAACCAGGTTGTTGAGTCAGGACCATTTGAAATACTTGATGTTACAGACGGAAAAGCAATGCTAGAATTAGCAAAGAAGCATGATGTAGATACTATTATGCATTTAGCAGCACTGCTATCCGCTACAGCAGAAGCTAATCCAATGCTTGCTTGGAATATAAACATGGGTGGACTTGTAAATGCTTTAGAAGTTGCCAGAGAACTTAATTGTCAATTCTTTACACCAAGCTCAATAGGAGCTTTTGGACCATCTACTCCAAAAGATAATACTCCACAGGACACTATTCAAAGACCTACAACAATGTATGGCGTAAACAAAGTATCTGGAGAGCTTTTGTGCGATTATTATTTCAAAAAATTTGGTTTAGATACAAGAGGAGTTCGTTTTCCAGGATTAATTTCATATATAACACCGCCAGGTGGTGGCACAACAGATTATGCTGTTGATATATATTATGAAGCATTAAAAGCTGGAAAATATACTTCCTATATAGCTAAAGGAACATATATGGACATGATGTATATGCCAGATGCATTAAATGCTATTGTTGATTTAATGGAGGCAGATTCTAGAAAACTTATTCATAGGAATGCATTTAATGTAACGGCTATGAGCTTTGAACCAGAGGAAATCGCAGCTGAGATTAGAAAACATATACCAAGCTTTGAGATGAGTTATGATGTTGACCCAATAAGACAAGCCATTGCAGAAAGTTGGCCAAATTCAATAGATGCAACTGCAGCAAAAGAAGAGTGGGGATTTAAAGCAGAATATGACCTAGCAAAGATGACTAAAGATATGCTAGAAAAACTAAAACAAAATCAAAAATAAAAAACTAAGGCCTATATTTTAAGTTAACTAACTTTAGATATAGGCCAAATTCTTATAAACTATTTTTTAAACTATCCTATTTACTATACAACTCAACAATTTTCAAAATAACTTCAACTGCTTTTTCCATAGATTCAGCACAGATAAATTCGTACTTTCCGTGGTAATTGTGTCCACCAGTAAATAGATTAGGACAAGGAAGTCCCATATAAGATAGTCTAGAGCCGTCAGTACCGCCACGTACAGGTTTTATTATAGGAGTTATATCTAGTTCCTCCATAGCTTTTTTAGCAGTGTCAACTATGTGCATTACCGGCTCAATTTTTTCCTTCATATTATAGTATTGATCCTTTATTTCTACGTGAACAGTACCTTCTCCGTATTTAGCATTCAAGAAATCCACTACTTTTTGCATAAGAGTCTTTTTCTCTTCAAATTTATCTTTAAAATGATCTCTTATAATATAGCTAGCCTTTGTTTCTTCTACATCACCATTTAAGGATGAAAGAAGGAAAAATCCTTCATAGCCTTCTGTATACTTAGGCTTTTGATTTTCAGGTAACATAGAATTCAATTCCATAGCTATTTCTATTGAGTTTATCATTTTGTTTTTAGCAGTTCCAGGATGTACATTTCTACCCTTAATAACCAGCTTAACTCCAGCAGCATTAAAGTTCTCATATTCTAGTTCTCCCAATTCTCCACCATCTACAGTATAGGCAAAGTCTGCATTAAACTTTTCTACGTTAAAATAATCTGCACCACTTCCTACTTCTTCATCTGGTGTAAATGCGACTTTTATGTCACCATGCTTTATTTCTGGATTATTTACTAGGTATTCTATAGCAGCCATTATTTCTGCTATACCTGCTTTATCATCAGCACCTAGTAAAGTAGTTCCGTCTGTAGTGATTAAAGTCTTGCCTATGTATTTTTTTAATTCAGGAAAATCCTTTGGGGATAAGACTATATTACTTTCTTTATTTAAAACAATATCCCTGCCATCATAGCTTTCAACTATTCTAGGCTTTACATTTTCTCCAGACATATCAGGGCTAGTATCCATATGTGCGATAAAGCCTATAGTAGGCACAGCCTTATCTGTGTTTGAAGGAAGTGTAGCCATGACATAGCAGTTTTCATCTACTGAAGCATCATTTAGTCCTAGCTCCTTTAATTCCTTAACTAAAAGATTTGCCAATTCGAATTGTTTTTTGGAACTTGGAAAGCTTGGGGAATCATATTCTGATTTCGTGTCTATAGCCACATAATTTAAAAATCTGTCAACTCCTTTTTTCATTATGTATCTCTCCTTGTATATTATATTTGCACTTAAATTACACTTACTATATCATTTAATAATTATTATAATGCATTTGTTAGTGAAATAGAAGAACTTGGAACAAAAAATCAAATTATTAGTCTAATAAAGAAATGGAGGTGGTAGAGTGAGAAGAAAGAAAATAGCTTTAATATTATTAATTATAATTACTTTACTCGTGACTTCATGCGGAAAAAAGACAGAACAACCAATTGACGGTGAAAATATTAGCCAAGATAATACTATAGATAATGATGATGAAAATAAAAATACTGAAGAAAATAAGGTAGAAGATAATAAACAAAACACCCCTAAAAATCAA
>CAYYDM010000035.1:0-22550 GCA_964470635.1 uncultured Clostridia bacterium
CTTCTCAATTGATTTTGGATTATACTCTTTCAAAACTCTCACTCCTTAACTCTCATTAATATTAAAAATAAAAAAACCTTTCAACTCATATAGAGACGAAAGGTTCGCGGTACCACTCTAATTGACAGCAAAAACTAATTCACTGTCCACTCAATAACTTTAACGGGTTTATCCGATTAGAGCTAGTATCCTTCACCCTAATAGCTCGGAGACGAGTTCGGATATGGCTGTTGCCGTTTTTCACCAACCAACGGCTCTCTGAAAACAACTTATAGCCTACTACTTCTCTTCAATGCAATAATATCAATTATATTATATGGTATTGTACCAAACTTTCTCATATAAAGCAAATGTTTTTTATATTATGTATATACAAATAATATTTTATTTGTTTCCTGTATTATTTGTTTAAACTAGTGGAAAAATACTTGCATGAAGTTTTTATCTGTAAATAAAGTAATAAGTTTATTTCAAAGCGTTCTTGAATAATTTATATATATAATTTTATAGAAAGTAGGAGCTAATATGGAAAAAAGATATCTTGCACCATCAGAAGTTGCGCAAGCAATAATTATTTCTGCTGAGACAAAAGCTAGTTTGTCTATAACCAGGATGCTGATTCTAGGTATAATGGCAGGAGTTTATGTTGGATTTGGAGGCTATGGGTCCATTGTTGTTATGCAGACTCTAGGAAATATAGATCCTGGTTTAATGAAATTCTTTGCTGGTTTTGTATTCCCAGTAGGTCTAATGTTAGTAGTTTTTTCAGGAAGTGAGCTTTTTACTGGAAATAATTTAATGACAATGGCTCTCATGGATAAAAAAATCACTTTAGCAAAAATGTTAAGAAATTGGTTTTTTGTTTATGTAGGAAATTTTATCGGATCCATTATATTAGCATATATAATACATAAAACACAATTAGTAAATAAAAATATATTGGCTCTTACCCTTGAAATAGGTCATGCTAAAACATCTTTGAGCTTTCAAGCTGCTTTTCTTAGAGGAATTCTCTGTAATATATTAGTTGTCCTTGCAGTATGGACTGCTACTGCATCCCTTGATATTGTATCAAGAATATTGTCAATATGGTTTCCAGTTATGCTCTTTATATTGTCTAGTTTTGAGCATAGCATAGCCAATATGTTTTTACTTCCACTAGCTAAATTTTCAGGACTTGCCACTACATGGAGTCATATTTGGATATCAAATCTTATTCCAGTAACTCTAGGAAATATAGTTGGCGGAGGAATAATTATTCCTGTGGCATATTATGTTACCTATATTTTACCTGCCAAAAAACATAAAAGCTAGCTTACTCCAAGCTAGCTCCACATATAAATCATAAAGATTTCCCTAGGTTTATAACTTTTGTATTTTTTATTTCTCAAATGTTCCTTTTATCTTCACTTCACCATTTTGATACATTACTTTTCCTCTAGCTATTACAGTATTTATTTTTAAATCATCCTTGTTTAATAATACTATATCTGCATCTTTTTCTGTTTCTATGCTTCCTTTACTCTTAAGCATATAATTGTTTGCAGGATTTGAGGTAATAACTCTTAGTGCATCTTCAATATCTACTTTTTCAGTTAATATTGCTTCCCTTACAGCATCATATAAAGAAGTTACTTTTCCAACCCCTAATCCTATATACCTTTTTTGCTCATCAAAAATAGGTAAGCTTCCTTGTCCATCAGAAGTGAATGTTATATTTTCAATATTTACTCCTTTTTCTAGCATTATTTGGAGTGCTTTTCCTGGTGTAAGTTCTTTTTCAGCAGAATCTTTTGTAGTGCTTGTAGTGAAATCTACAAGGCCTCCTTTTCTTGCATAATCTATGGAAACTTTAAACAACTCTGGATTACGTAATATATGTGTTAAGACAAATTGTCTAGGTGGTATTTCTGTTTCTTCTAATATCTGCTGTATAAATTTTATATTTCTTGTCCCATCTCCCATGTGTATATTAACAACTCCTGCCTTACCAGACAATATACCTCCTACTCTAGCTTCAGCAGCTATTTTAGCTATGTCCTCCATTGTTGGTTGGGATGATCTATGGTCTGATAAAGCTATTTCTCCTGCTCCTATTATCTTATCTATGAGTATAATATCATCTTGGATGCTTCCTGTAACGGTTCTAACTGGAACTTGATATGAGCCTGTTAAAACATAGCAGGTTATACCTTCCTCTTCTAGTGCATAAGCCTTTGCTAATAAATTTGACATAGTCCTAGTAGTTCCATCTGTCCCAAGAACTCCGATGACTGTAGTGACTCCGCCTGTTGTAATATCTGAAAGCTGTACTTCTGGAGTTCTTGTTTTAAATCCACCTTCTCCCCCACCACCAGTTATATGAACATGTCCGTCAATAAAACCTGGAGTTACTATACTTCCTTCTGCATCTATGACTTCGATATCTACAAAATTATCTGGTATGTTGATACAATCATTTATATATCCAATTTTGTCTCCTGTTAGCAAAATATCTTTTTTGCCTAAATATTTTGGTGAATATACTTCCCCACTTTTGATTAATTTAAGCATTCATATTTCCTCCCTAGATTTTTATCTGTGTTTCTCCTAAAGTTCCTTTGTAAATAGCAGATCATTAGTTAGAGACCCTTCGTAAGTAATGCTTATCCTGCCCATCTCAGGGTGACAAAATGCGAATGGATGAAGCACTAACCCCGTCCCCCTGCTTCACAGTTTTATGATAATAGATACTAAAAATGGTACTGAAGTAGATAATATTACACCACTAATAAATGCTATTATTGCAGTTTGTGGATTTGTAGATTTGGCTATTAAAGGCAGTGATGTGTCCATTGAAGTAGCTCCTGCGGGGGCAATACTTTCAATGTCGCCTATATATTTTGCTATAAAAGGTATTGTGAGTAGTGCTATAATCTCTCTAGTTACGTTTGATATAAACGCAAGCGCACTAAGCTTGGATGAATACGTGGCTAACATCATTGAAGACAGCGAATACCATCCTAATCCTGCTCCTACTGCTCCAGCTTCATTTACTGGAATACCTAGTATAAATCCTGCCACAATACTTCCAAATATACTTCCTATTATAATCATAACAGGAATCAAAAGTACTCTAAATCCAATTTTCTTTATTTTATTAATTACATCTTTATTTTTTCCTATATCAATTCCTACAAAAAACAATAGCAAACACAAGCCTATATCTAAAACATAATCTGTATATGGTAATACATCGCTAGGCAATGCAAAATATCCTACGCCTATACCTACTGCTACTGCTAAAATAATTTTAAAGCTCATTTTTCTGCTCTCCTTGCTGTATATTTTTTAATACAAATCCCTTAACTAATTTCACAAGCAAAACACTGAATGTAATGGTGAAAATTGAAATCACTAAAGCCTGGAATCCTAGTTCGAAAAATGAGGATATTACCTTTTCATCTAATCCCATCCTGAGTCCCATTATAAAAAGCAAAAGCAAAAGACATATGGTCTGGATAGTACCTAGCTTTGAATCAAGTTTTTTACCCCCATAGCCCTTATATCCAAAAAATCCTCCAATAATTAAAATTCCTAAATACAATAAAAGTCTAGTACTCATAAATTGCCTCCTTCTTTATCCCATAGCTAACATTCTCTACGAATGTAGTCTTAGTTTATTCCTAGCATTAGATTATCATTGATATCTATATATGGTCAATAATATGTATCTTTTTAATTTACAAAACCTTTTCAATACGATGCTTTTGGGGTATATTATTATATGTATGAAAAAGTAATATGAAGGACGTGAGTGTATTGATAAATATTATAAATGAATCTAATAATCCATATTTCAACCTGGCATTAGAAGAGTATGCCCTAAAGCATCTAAATCTTGGAGATGACATGATAATATTATGGATAAATGAACCTACTGTTGTTATCGGAAGAAATCAAAATACTATCGAAGAAATAAACAGTAAATTTATCAAGGAAAATAATATTAATGTAGTCAGAAGAATGTCTGGTGGCGGCGCTGTTTATCATGATTACGGAAATGTAAACTACACCTTTATCACTTCTAGTGAAGGTGATAGTCCAAATAATTTTAGGAAATTCACTCAACCAGTTATAGATCTCTTAAATGAACTAGGAGTGAAAGCAGAATTCTCAGGAAGAAATGATATAACAGTAGATGGCAAAAAGGTCTCTGGCACTGCTCAGTACTACTATAAGGATAGGATGCTTCATCATGGAGCCATATTGTTCCATACAAACTTAGACATACTTAAAGATGTTTTAAACGTGAAACTAGATAAAATAGAATCAAAAGGAATAAAATCTGTTAGAAGTAGGGTTGCGAATATATATGATTATTTACCAAACAAAATTAGTCCTATAGAATTTAAGGAAACACTCTCTAAGTTTTTACTAAGTTCAAGCCAAGAAAACAAAGAATATAGGCTGACAGATGAGGATGTTGCTACTATAAATAAAATGAAAGATGAAAAATATAGTACTTGGGAATGGGTTTATGGAGAATCCCCAGACTTTGATCTTCAAAAATCTAAGAGATATGCTGGCGGTGGCCTAGATATAAGACTAAATGTGCAAAATGGAATCATTAAGGAATGCAAAATTTTTGGTGATTTCTTTGGTAAAAAAGACGTATCCGAAATAGAAAATATCTTAACAGGTACTAATTTTAAAGAAGACTCAGTGTTCGATGTGCTTGGTTCTGTAAACTTTGGAGAATATTTTTATGGAATAACTATTGAAGATTTTGTAGATTGTATGTTTTTTGAATAATCTTGAAGCAAGGGGAAGCAAGGGGACGGGGTTATTGCTTCACAATTAAAGCCGCTATTTTTAACAAATAGCGGCTTTCTTTTAAGTACATTATTCTTCTATATTGTCTCTATGATGCAATCCTAAAAGATTTCCTATAGTAACTGTAAATATAATACCTGTTCCTGGCTCATTCAGTTTTCCTGCTTCTACTATTGCATCATAAATAGGTTTCATCTTATCCTTATGTACTAATATTATAATTATTTCCTTAGATGATTCTATGTGAATGTTAAATAATCTATGAGCCTCGTGAGCGCCAGTTCCTCTACCATACATAATGGTAGCTCCTTCAGCTCCTGCTTCTTTTGCTTTTTTTACAACATAATCAGCTTTTCCTCTTTCGACTATGGCAAAAATCCCTAATATGTCTAACATTTTAACCCTCCATTATCTAATAATTATACCTAGTGTCAACACTGCCATAATAGGCATCAAGGAAGTTATGCCTATAACGCCAAATCCATCTATCAAAGCGTCAGTAGACCCAACTATCCGCGCCAAACCTACTGCAATTGCCATGTTTAGAGGTATATTCACCGGACCAGTAGTTGATGTAGCAGAATCAAATGCAACCCCTACAAACTCTCTTGGCGCAAAATAAACTAACACAGCTGCCACTAAAAGCATAGGTATAATAAGTTTTTGAGTAGGGATGCTATTAAGTATTTTAAATATACCTATTGCCATGCCTATTCCAAAGCCTAAAGCTACTGTATGTATCAATACTTTACTGGGTATAGCTCCAATTGATACTTCTTCAACTTCAAAGGCTAAGGCTCTAAGTGCAGGCTCTACCAAAGTAGACGCATATCCCAATAAAAATGCTATTATAGTAATTAAATACTTATTATCAATATTTACTAAACCTTCTCCAACTGAATCTCCTAATGGAATAATGGTTAAATATACACCTTTTAGAAATAGATGCAATCCAATAACAGAGAGAAAAAAACCTACTACTAATTCTTTGATATTAGTCAATGGTTTTCTTAATATAATCATTTGAAAAGCCATAAGTACTATTAATATTGGAAGAATACTTTTTGCAGTTCCCCACAAATCTTTTAAAATGTCAAATACTCTCAAAACTGTTAGCCCCCTTTTCTCATTATGCCTAAATTTACTGTTTTTTTCGTATTGCTCTACAATACATTTTACAGTAAATAAATATATTGTCAATTCTGGAAAAGGTATTTGCCAATTACATGAAGCAGAATTAAGGGGACTGAGTTGCTGCTTTGGCTGAAGCAGTAACCCCGTCCCCTTGCTTTCCCCTTGCTTTCCCTATTTCAACGTATGAATCGGACTGCCTAATGCTAAATGTGCTGCTTCCATTACTGTTTCTGAAAGGGTTGGATGTGGATGGATTCCTCTTGCTAGGTCTTCTAGTGTTCCTTCTAGTTCCATAGTCATTACTCCTTCTGCTATCATATCTGTGGCTGTAGATGCCATCATATGAACTCCTAGGATTTCACCATATTCTTTATTTGCAACTATCTTTACAAAACCATCCCTATCCCCTTCTGCTAAGGCCTTGCCATTTGCACTTAGTGGGAATGTGCCTACTATAATATCATAGCCTTTTTCCCTTGCCTCATCTTCTGTCATCCCTACAGTTGCTATTTCTGGGAAGCTGTAAATACATGAAGGTATTCTATCATAGCTCATTTTAGAGTCTTTACCCATTATGTTTTCAACTGCTATTATTCCTTCAGCTGAAGCCACGTGTGCCAATAGTTGTTTTCCATTTACGTCCCCTATTGCATATACTCCTTCAATGTTTGTACGTAGTCTTTCATTAGTAACTATGCCTTTTTTGTCTGTTTCAAGATTTAAGTTTTCAAGCCCTTTTAGGTTTGGAGTTCTACCTAAACTAACTAGTATCTTATCTCCTTCAAATATTTTTTCTTCACCATTCACTTCTACTGTAACTTTATTGCCTTCAAATTTCTTATGCTTTACACCATAAATTATTTTTACACCTTTTTTAGTTAACACCTTAGCCATTGCTTCGCTTAAGTCTTTATCAATTCCTGACAATATTCTTGGAGAACGCTGAAGTATGGTTACTTTGCTGCCTAGGGCATTATAAAGTGTTGCAAACTCGATACTTATAGTACCTGCTCCGATTACAATTAAATGTTCTGGAAGCTCTTTTGGGTCAAGAACCTCTGTGCTAGTAACAGCGTAACCTTGTTCGAAGGATTCTTTTATTCCTTCTATATCTGGAATCATAGGAGAAGAGCCTGTTGCAATAATTAGATTTTTAGTATTCAATACTTCATCATTTACTTTGATAGTGTTTTTGTCAACTACCTCTCCGAAGCCTTTATAGATGTCTACTCCGTTTTTTTCTAGGAGCATTTTAACTCCGCCTGTAAGCCTTTTTACTGCCTGATTTTTTCTCTTAACCATTGAATCTAGATTAATTGATACTGCGTTTTTGTCTTTAATATCAATACCGTACTTTTCCGAATTCATTATGTTCTCGTATACCTTCGCACTCTTAAGAAGTGTCTTAGTTGGTATACATCCTACATTTAAACAAACTCCTCCTAATTCTCCAGCTTCAACTACTGCTGTCTTAGCTCCCATCTGAGCCGCCTTTATAGCAGCTACATAACCTCCCGGACCTGCTCCAAGAACTAAAATGTCATATTGTTTCATTCTCTTTCCTCCTTCAGCTTAGTAACAGCAACATAGGGTTACTTAAAAGTTCCTTAAGTCTTAGTAAAAATCTTCCTGTGTCTCCTCCGTCAATTATTCTGTGATCAATACTTAGAGATATAGGCATCATATGCCTAATGACTATTTCGTCATTTAATACTACAGGCTTTTTGTCTATTTTGCCTATACCGAGTATAGCTACTTCTGGATATCTTATTACTGGAACTCCATAAGATGAGCCTAGAGCACCGTAATTTGTTATTGTAAATGTTCCTCCGTATAAATCCTCTAGGCTTATGGTTTTAGTCCTAGCCTTTTCTACAATAGTCTCTAGCCCTTTTGCTATTTCTAGAATTCCCTTATTGTCTGCTTCCTTAATAACAGGAACTATTAACCCATCTGGTGTATCTGTCGCTATACCTATATTATAGTATTTTTTATAAATAATTTCATCATTAATATCGTCAAAACTGGAATTGAATACAGGAAATTCCTTTAATGCAATTGTTAAAGCTTTTATAATAAACGGCATATAAGTTAAGCTTATTCCTTTTTCCCTAGCCATGTCCTTTTGCTCTGTCCTTAATTTAACTAGTTCAGTTACATCAAAATCGTCCATAACAGAAGTATGAGGAATCACTGATTTTGATAATACCATATTTTCCGCTATAGTCTTCCTAAGCCTAGAAACAGGAACTCTTTCAACTTCACCATAGACCTTTATTTCTTCACGCTTAACTACTGGCCTTAGGAAAGTATCACCTACTGGCTGAGCAAACACACTGGTTTCTTTAATATCTTTAGGTTCTTTAACTTCTCTGCTTTTGTCCTTATATGCATAAATATCTTCTTTCATTACTCTTCCAGCAGGCCCTGTGCCTTTTACTAAATTAATATCTATGTCTAAATCCTTAGCCACCTTTCTAGCTACTGGAGTTGCTAAAACTTTAGTCCTTGTTTCTTTTTCTTCCTGTTTTCCTTCGTCACTACTTTCTATTACTTCAGAAGATACTTCTATTTCTCCAACTACTCCTGCTCCTTTTTCATCCTCACTTAAAGGCTCTTGCTTCAACTCTGCTTCTTTGCTTTCACTACCATCATCTATTATTACTACTGTGTTTCCTACATGTATTGTATCTCCAACTTCCGCCATAAGTTTATTTATTTTACCGCTAACTGGGGACGGTATCTCTGCATTTACTTTATCAGTTTCTACAAGAAAAAGTGAATCTCCTTCTTTTATTACATCTCCTTCTTTTATAAACCACTTTAGGAGTACTCCCTCATGAATTCCTTCTCCAATATCTGCAAACTTAAATTCAAACATCTCTTCACCTCCTTTAAAACTTTACAACTTCTTTTATTTTCTTAGCTATTTGCTTTGGTTCAATAATAAAGTGATGTTCTCCCTTTGGTAGAGGAACAGTTATATCAAATCCAGTAAGTCGTGTTGGTGGCGCCTCAAGGTGAAGAAACGCTCCTTCATTTACTATAGATATAAGCTCTGCACCTGCTCCAAAGGATTTTACTGCTTCGTGTACAACTAAAAATCTTCCTGTTTTCTTTACGGACTCTATTATAGTTTCTTTATCTATAGGAGATATTGTTCTTAAATCTATTAATTCAACGCTAATTCCTTCTTTTTCAACTTCTTCAATTGCCTTCTGTGCTTCTCTAACTAATGCTCCCCATGCTACTACGGTTATGTCGTTTCCTTTTTTAACCATTTTAGCCTTTCCTATAGGAACTGTATAATCCTCTTCTGGAACTTCCTGTTTAAATGCTCTATATATTCTCTTTGGTTCCATGAATATTACCGGATCTGGATCTCTTATGGCAGATAGCAATAGTCCCTTTGTGTCATAAGGTGTAGAAGGTATTACAACCTTAAGACCTGGTATATGAGAAAATATTGCTTCAAGGCTTTCTGAATGGTGCTCTAAAGCCCTAATTCCACCGCCATATGGCATTCTTATTACCATAGGAAGATTGTATTTTCCCCTACTTCTATTCCTCATTCTTGCAGCATGTGCTAGTATTTGATTGACTGCTGGAAGTACAAAACCTGAGAACTGTATTTCAACAACAGGTTTTAAGCCATTTATAGCCATTCCTACTGCACTACCAACTATAGCAGCCTCAGAAAGTGGCGTATCGAAACATCTATCCTTTCCATACTTTTCTTGAAGACCAACTGTAGCTCTAAAAACTCCACCTTCATGACCTACGTCTTCTCCAAATACTACAATAGAGCTATCTCTTTCCATCTCTTTATCTAAAGCATGTGTTAATGCGCCTATATTATTTAATAAAGCCATTATTTTATTCCCTCCTCTTCAAGATACTTCTTATATTCTTCGTATTGCTCAATTAAGTTTGGAGTCATTTCCGCATAAGTGTATTTAAATATATCTTCTAATGAAACCAATCCAGATTCTTCTACTTTTTTAAAGGTTTCTCCCACATAGTTTTCGTATTCCTCATACTGTAACTTATCTTTCTCCTCACTCCAAAGCCCTTTATCTATTAAATATTTTTTAAATCTTTCGATTGGATCTTTCTTTTCCCATTCCGTTACCTCACTAGGATCACGATATATTGTTGGATCATCTGATGTAGTATGAGGCCCTAATCTATAAGTTACTGCCTCAATAATTGTAGGTCCTTCTCCATTTCTTGCCCTTTCCACAGCTTCCTTAGTTGCTGCATATACTGCTAATATATCATTACCATCTACTTGAATACCTGGTATTCCATATGCCACTGCTTTTTGAGCTAGTGTTTTTGATTTTGTCTGGGTACTTCTCGGTACTGATATAGCCCATTGATTGTTTTGAATTAAGAAAACTACAGGAGCATTAAATACACCTGCAAAGTTAACTGCCTCGTGAAACTCTCCTTGAGATGTTCCCCCATCTCCAACATATGCAATAGCTACGTCTTTCTCTCCCTTTATTTTAGATGCCATAGCAATACCAGTAGCATGATTGAGTTGTGATGCAATAGGAACTGATACTGGGAGCATTTTTACATCTTCAGGAAATTTACTTCCCATTTCATTCCCATACCAGTATAAATATATCTGCTCCAACGGCACACCTTTGTATAGCCATGCACCAATCTCTCTAAAAGCTGGAACTAACCAATCGTCCTTTCCAGTTGCTGCTATGGAACCTACTTGTGAAGCTTCCTGCCCTCTATTAGGCGCATATGTTAACATTCTGCCTTGGCGTTGATATTGAAGTGCTTTTATATCAGCTACCTTTGCTAGCAGCATGGTTTGATACATCTTCAATAGATTATCATTCTCAATAAATGGTTCTAAATTTTTGTCAATTATTTTTCCTTCATAGTCTAGTATGCTAAGCATTTCTTCTTTTAATGGATCATATCTGTCTATAAGCATTTAACCAGTCCTCCTTATACTTTATAGTGATTGTTAATGATTCATACTTTCTATATTATGAAAACTAGATAGTTTTGTTTTCTTATTTCTTTATTACCCTATTTAAGGAAAATAAAACCTTAGTTAATTATCTGTCAATTTCTGTTAAAGTAAAACTTTCATTAATGCAAAAAAATAATAAGGGAACAGATAAACCTGCTCCCTACTAAAATAGTTTAGACTATTCTATTCTTCTTTTAATCTATATTTATTTTGAGGTCTTCCTACTTTTCCATACTCCAACTCTAGAACTATCTTTTGTTCTTTCTCTAATAAATCTAGGTATCTCCTTGCAGTAATTCTTGAAACCCCAATACTTTTTGCTACTTGCTGAGCGGTAAATGTTTTCCCCTTCATTATTTCAATATAATCTAATACTTTTTCATAAGTATATTGACTAAAACCCTTTACATCTCCAATTTCTTCTAGCAAATTGTTAGTAGCTTTCTTTTCATTTAATACATATTTATCTATAATCTCTTGATTTATGGATTCATTAGCTTCTAAACTCTGTTTTCTATTCTTATATTGGAGCATTGCCTCTTTAAACCTTTCAAATACAAATGGCTTTACTATATAATCAATTGCCCCATACCTAAATGCTTCTTCTACAGACTCCATATTTCTATCTGCGGTTATGAGTATCACATCAATCTTTAAGTCTTTTTTCCTTGTCCACTTTAAAAGTTCCAGACCTTTCCCTTGAGGGAAAAATACGTCTAATAATATAAGATCAGGCTTGCCTTGCATAATAATTTCCTTTGCCCTCTCTATTGAACCTACACTATCAAAAAGTTTATATCCCTCTATCCTTTTTAAAAATTTCTCATTTATTTCTCTGACCATAGGATCATCTTCAACTATGAGAACTTTTATCATCTGAAATCCCCCTTTTCATAGGAATAGTCACTTCCCAGCAAGCGCCATTATCTGATTTGAGTTCTATTGTTCCATGTGCTTCATCAACAATTTTCTTAACAATACTTAACCCAAATCCCCTATTCCCAGATTTAGTTGTATATCCTCTTTTGAAAATCTTACCTTTTACCCCTTCACTTATGCCTGGTCCATTATCATTAACTATTAATTTCAACTGGCTAGTATCTGAATTAATTTTAATATATAATTTGCCATCCTTAACTTTAACCAGCTCATCTATAGCATTATCAATTAAATTGCCTAGTATTGAACATACTTCATCTACATTAATTGCCTCAGGTAGTGCTGTTAAATTTGAACATGAATCTATAATCATTTCTACTTTTGCTTCTACAGCTTTATTATATTTCGAAAGAAGTATTCCTGCTATGTGTACATCCTTTATCTTATAGTTTAATGTACCTAATATTTCATGTCTACGTTCAGTCAAGTCTGATATATACTGTATAGCCTTGTCATATTCCTCTAACTGTATCAGCCCTGATATAGTGTGGAGCTTGTTAGAAAATTCATGGCTTTGCGCTCTTAACTCATTTGTTAGCTTCTTTATACCAGTAAGCTCTTCAGCCATTCGCTTAACCTCTGATAAATCTTGAAAACTAGACACAACGCCTATAGTTTCATTTCTATGATTTTTCATAATAGTGTGACTTGATAGAAGTATTTTTTTCGGGCTTAATTTTACCTCTTCATTATAAATGGATTCTCCGCTTTCTAATACTTCTGTTACTTGTCTAGTATACGATAAATGAAAATTTGAAATATTTTTACCTACATCACTATCTTTAAATCCAAGAGTATCTTTGGCTTTTTTATTCAACAATATAATATTTCCTTTTTCATCTACTGCCATTATGCCATTTTTTAAGCTATGAAGTATATTGTCTCTCTGCCCAAGCAAAAGTGCTATTTCCTTTGGTTCTAGTCCAAAAATAGTTTTCTTTATGTTGTAAGACAGAGCTGCAGCACATATAACTCCCACCAGTAAACCTATTAGGAGAGTCATTCTAAAATTAAACATATAAGGTTTTATTTCTTCATAAACTGTGTTGTTTAGCAATCCTACTAATACAGCTCCTACTTGCTTTCCCTCGTAATAAACGGGAACAAAAGCCCTAATTGCAGAAATCAAAACATTTTTATCAGCAGAGACATATGATTCTCCATACTTTAGTACCCTTTCTTCTCCGCCGCTTATATATTTTTTTCCTAAATCATATTCTATAGGATAAGAATATTTTATTCCATCCATATCCATAACAATAATGTAGTTAAACCTTGTATCATGTCTAAAGCTTTCTATTTTATCTTGAATTATACTATAGTCTTTTGTTGTAGCTAAATTTTCCTTTATAACATCCATAGAAGCTATAGTGACAGCCAAGTCCATTGCGTTGTTTCCCATCTGATGTTCTACGGTTTTTCCAACTTGTCTAAAAGTTAGCACACCTACTCCACCTATTACTGCAATAAGCATTAAAGTCATGAATATAGTAATTTTGTACTGTAGCTTCACATCTATACACCCTTTTATTATTATAGGAGAGCCAAAATCTTTGATTTTGTGTTTTTAATCAATGATTAATAGTAGCTTTACTAAGTCCATCTTTAATGGCTTCAATGAGTCCAACGCTTGTATAAGATGCCCCTGCAACAACTTCTACATCTGCATCGTTGGTCTTTATTACTTTATTAGGTATTTTTTCATATACAATTGCAGCAAGTTCAGGCATCTCATATTCTTCAATAACTACAATATTTAATATCTTGTATTGGTCAGTGGTTACTATTACCTTGATAGGTCCATGATGCCCTTCTCCAACACCTATATATTCTCCTGGTTCATATAGTTCTTTCCCTGATTGACAGGATGCTAGTCCAAGAATTAATAAAAAAAACATAAAAAGCAATAAAGCCTTTTTCATATTATCTTCCCCTCATTCCCATAGTAGAAACAAAATTTTAAAGAGAAAATATAGTTTTGGTCTTATTGTAAATAACGTTATCATAATTATAACATCAAGGAGCTTTTTTGTCACATACTATCTAATAGGCAAAAAGTTGGGGATGAATACATTTTAAATAAAAAGACCTATAATATGTATTTTTACATACTATAGGCCAAGAGTTTTAAAACTAATACTTTCTATTTAATAGCTTTAAAATAGCGCTTCTTATGATTTCTTTGGACTCAATATCTGGAAGCTTTTCGATTCTTTCTATTGCCTTTTCAGTATATTTATCTGCAACGTCTTTAGCTCTGCTGATTCCGTTGTATTTATTCACCAGAATTATTATTTCATTCATTTCTTCACTAGATAAAGTCTCTCTATCAAGCAATTCTTTAAGTCTGCCATCTTTATCTTTTTCTAAGGCAAATATTAAAGGTAAGGTATAATATCCTTTTTTCAAATCTTTTAGTGCTGTTTTACCTAACTGCTCAGTACTTCCACTATAATCAAGTATATCATCTATAATTTGAAAAGCCATTCCTGCATAATAACCAATTTTACCTAGAGATTTTGAAATAGATTCATGACATTTTGCTTCATTGGCACCTGTATAAAAACTTATTGCGAAAAGTGCAGCTGTTTTTCCAGATATTATTCTGATATAGTTTCTTAAGTTGGCATTTTTGCCGTATCTAAGATTATATTGGGTTATTTCTCCCATACATATCTTAGTTAATGCCTTTGAAATATTTTTTAAATCTTCCATATCATAGTCAAACTCAGATAACATATTAATACATTGACAGAAAAGAAAATCTCCAATATAGACTGCATAATCTTTCCCGTATTTGTACTGTATAGTATCGCAACCTCTTCTGAGCTTAGCATCATCTATGATATCGTCATGAATTAAAGTAGCCATATGGAGCATCTCAATGACAGCTGCAATGTTATTGATTTTCTTAGAATCAGATTCTCCAAATTTACTTGCTAAAAGTAGAAATGCAGGTCTAAGCATCTTGCCCCCGCCTTCAATCATTGGCAATATAGACTCTTCTAAAATCTTCTCTCTAGACTTTATATTCTTCTTTATTATATTTTTTACTTCATTTAATTCGTCTATTAGTGCAGGATAATCGTTCCAAAATTTATTCATCTTCTCACCTTTACCCACTAAGTTATAAATAATATTATTCTCAATATATAATTCTCTATAATAATGAAATGTCCTTCTAAAGAATTCTTTAAAAGGACACTGGATTTAAAAGTTACTAATCAATATATAGATAAGTCTTCTTTGCAAACCCTGTATTTTTCCACCATTTCTTCAGTACAGGCAATACATAGTAATCTAGACCTAATGTGCTTCCAGAACCACCGATTAGGGCAACACCTGCTGCAAGATACCATAACATCTCTGTTGGTGCCATTCCAGAAGACCATATCATAAGTCCCATTGCTATAGATATTAGAGAAGCTAAAGCTGTAAATAATCCTGCAATTAATAATAATCCAACTATCACTTCACCTATTACCATACCTGCTTGGAAGATTTCTGCTAATTTAGTATAGCCTCCTTCAGGTGTATAGAAAAATGCATCCATTGACCATTTTACTATATTTTCAATAAAGCCAGGTACTGGTAGTGCTGTACCCCATTGAGATGCTGCTTCTGCTGCTCCAGACGCTGCTGAAGTTGCATCTGCCACTGCCGATGCTGCTGCTGTTGCAGCTGCAGTTGCTGATGCTGGAGGTGGTATCAAGAATATCTTTGATGGATCTGCAATAATACCTGGTAATTTATTCAAGCCTTGCTCTAACCACTTATAACCCACAAATAATCTTAATGCGAATAACCAGAAGTTAGGAGAACGCTTAGCAAAATGTCCACCGATAAAACTTCTATTATCTTTTACATTAAAGAATTCGTGCATAACATAGGACCAACATTTGTTGAAACCTGCTACTTGGAAGAAATATAATAAGTTTATAAAGTGTTTAGAAAGCATTGCAAAGAAACTTGGTAAAGCAAAGAACTTCCCTGGCATACCTACATGGGCAAGTCCGTATTTACCGCCTATACAAACCATAGCTCCATGGAACGCAGGCTTATATGATTTTTTCTCTCCACCTTTAATATCTGCATAAATATTATGAGCAACTAGTGGTGCTGAATGTTCTGCGTTTTCAACCATCTGTGGAACAGGTCTTCCATCTCCACCTTCTGGTATATAGAATATATTATCCCCTACCACATAAACGTTATCATAGTTTACAGATTGAAGCTTGTCGTTAGTAACTATTCTTTTTCTTCCATTTTGCTCAAGTTCCATCTTCCCAACTATTTCTGAACCTTCCACACCAGCAGCCCAAATTATTGTATCTGCTTCTATAGTGCCTTTTTCACCCATAACAATGGAATCTGGTTTAACTTCTGTAATACCTGCTCTTGTTACTATTTCAACGCCTAGCTTTTCAAGTCTTCTTTCTGCTTTTTTAATTAATTTTTCTGGGAATATTGGTAAAACCATTGGCAGTGCATCAACTACATAAAGCTTAACCTCTTCTTTATCTATATAAAAGTCCTTACAAAGTCTGTCTTTCCATTCTCCTAGTTCACCTATCATCTCAACTCCAGTAAAGCCAGCACCTACTACTACAAAAGTAAGCATCTTTCTTCGCTTTTCTTCATCAGTTTCTTTTGCTGCTTCTCTAAACATGTGAAGAATATGTTCTTTTAAATGAACAGCATCTTCATATGACCAGAGCTTTTTAGTGTGTTCTTCTGCCCCAGGTATGCCAAAATATGTTGGCTTACATCCAGTACCTAGCACAAGATAATCATAATTATAAGTGTTCTTTTCTGATTTTAAAATTTGTTCTTTAAAATCAATATCAGTAACTTCGTCAAGTACAAAATCTACTTTTCTTTTTGCAAAAACCTTTTGGAATTCGATTCTAATAGAATCTTCTGGAACTCTATCTGCTGCAACTTCATGCAACTCCGTCAACATTGTATGATATGGCTTTTTATCAATCAATGTTATCTTTACGCTGTCGTCTTTCTTAAACAATTTTCCTAGTTTCTTTGCAGCTAGTATACCGCCATAGCCACCACCTAGTACTATGATTTGTTTAGTATCAGCCATTACTTAACCTCCCCTTTATTTGGCATTCAAATGGGTTATACTCCCCATGAATGGAGTCTTTGTCAATAAACAACAAAAGAATAGCACGCTATTCAATATTAAGTTTGATAATTTACAAACTTTCTTAGTTAAAATATTATCATAACCTAGTCAAATGTCCACATTAACCAAGTTTTTGGTCATTTGAGATACCTTTTGTTAATTTTGTTCACGAGTGTTTTTTACTATATTAGTAAATAATAATAAATTAGCCTTTTTTTCTTTTGCTTTAAACAATTTTTTATTAATGTTATAATGGTTTTGTTTAATATATGACTCAACTCGGAGGGAAAGTATGGGAAAAGCTAAAAAAATTATTATTTTTATACTATCTATCATTGTAATAGCTATAGGAGCTTTTTCAATTATTGATAAATATAAAGAGTCAAGTGATTCTGAAAATAAATTAATAAAAGAGAAAACTGGTTTTTTGTTAGGCACAGTGGTCCAAATAAAACTTCTTGAACCTCAGCCTGAAAAGCTATTTAACGAAGTTTTTAGTCTTATACAAGATATTGAAAACAAAATGAGTATTAATATTGAAGACAGTGAAGTAATTAGAATTAATGAAAATGCTGGAAAGTCTTATGTTAAGGTATCACCTGAAACTTATTTTGTCATTGAAAAAGGAAAATATTATTCTTCCCTCTCAAATGGAAACTTTGATATAAGTATAGGACCTTTAGTGAAACTATGGGGAATTGGAAGTGAAAATGCGAAAGTTCCGCCGCAAAATGAGATAGATAAAGCATTAAGCAAGATTGACTATAATGGCATTTTGCTTAATGAATCTGATAAAAGTGTTATGCTTGCAAAAGAAGGTATGATCATTGATTTAGGTGGTATTGCAAAGGGATATGCCGCTGATGTAATTGCAGAATTTTTAAAATCAAAAAATATTAACAATGCTATTATTGATTTAGGAGGAAATGTATTAGCTTTAGGGGGAAATGGTAAAACCGAGAAGTGGAATATTGGCATTCAAAATCCATTTGAACAAAGGAATAAACTTATAGGAATGCTAAGTGTTAAAGATAAGACTATAGTTACATCTGGTGTATATGAAAGATATTTTATTGAGAGTGGCAAAAGATATCACCATATACTTAACCCTTTTACAGGTTATCCTGTAGACAACTCTTTGATGAGCGTTAGCATAGTTGCTGACAAATCAATAGATGCAGATGGACTATCCACTACAGTATTTGCTCTAGGACTTGAAAAGGGTTCTGAGCTAATTGAAAAGTTAGACGGAATTGATGCGATTTTTATTGATAAGAATAAAAACGTATATGTCACAAAAGGAATTAAGGACTCTTTTAAAATAACAAATGACGAATTTAGTGAAAAGGATATATAAAGGTGAAGCAAGGGGACGGGGTTATTGCTTCATTGACAAAGTTGTAATAAAACAGAGTATCGCAAAGCTACTTTTTACGCAGTTTGCGATACTCGTTTTTTATATGCCTATTTTATCAAGTTCTTGTAAATTATATTGTCTAATAAGCTTCATCAATTTTAAAGGATATTGAGGATCAGTGGCATAACCTGCTCTTCTTATTGCCCAAGCTCCTAATGTACTATCATGCATTACCTCTCTAAAAGGTTCATATCTGCTTGCATTAAGCAGTAAGCTTTTATGGTCTGCCCAACTTTCATTTACATTATTGTATGCTCTAAATTCTGCATCGACACGGAAGGTTACACCATTATATACTTCCCAAGTATTAGATATTACAGCTCCTGCAGTTGCTTTTCCTTTTATTCCGAAAAGGTTATAAGACAATTTGCCGTTATATTTATCTACTGGTACACTTTGACCCCAGCCTGTTTCCAGAATAGCTTGTGCTGTTTGTAAAGCTGCTGACATACCTGTTTTTTTCCAAGAGTCTTTAGCTAATTCAGATGCTAATCCTAGGAACTTATCTTTTTCAATTACAGGTTTTGCTGAGTATGTTTTACCTAGATATATAGTAACAGAAATTTCTTCAGTAAGTATTTTCTTACCTGAATTATATATCCCTTCGGCTTGAACCTTCCAATTCCCTGAATGTTCCTGAACAGGTGTAAAAGTATATTCAACTAAAGGATCTTGATTAGAAGCTATGACTTTTTTAGCTCCTGTTTTTGAATTAATAAGAACATAATTTACCTTGTTCATAGTAACATTGCTAATAGTTTTCAATTTTACAGGTCCAGTAATAACTTGTTTAGGTCCTACGCCTTCTAGTAGTAGCTTTGGCGCTCCTGATAGTTTAACACTAATTTTATTGCTTTCATAAGTATTTCCCCTAGTATCTTTAACTCTAACTAAAAGTTCTTTAGTACCTGAGTACTCAGGGCCTGGGAACCATTTATAGCTTCCATATCCCATCTTTGCCAGAATCTCTTCTTTTCCCGTATTTGGGTCTCTCAAAATATATTGTGTTTCACTAACATTGAAGTTCCTTGACGCTGATAATGTAACTGGTTTATCTATTACTTTTCCAGCTGAAACCCCAGTTAATGAAAGTTTACGATCTACCTCAACCCTAGCAGTAATAGTTTGACTTTCATAGGACCTATCATTGTTATCATAAGCTATGACCTTAAAAGCATAATTCCCACTATCCTCTACCATAGGTGTCCAGCTATATAATCCATATGGATCTGATTCTGAAGATAGGGTCACTTTATTATTATCTAGATTAGTTATTTCATATTTTACATAGGTTGCAACGAAATTAGTATCAGCCCCCATAGAAACTGTACCATTTATCACTTGGTCTTGAACTAACCCAGTTAACGATACTTTAGGGGTAACCCCTACATATACTTGAATGGAATCACCAGCTAAAAAGTGCCCATTGCTATCGTAAATAGCAGCTACTAGAACCCTCTCCCCACTTTCATTCAAGTTTGGAGTCCAGATGTATTTTGCATTTAGCTGACTACCTCTAGCTACAACAGTTCCTTTAGCAGTATTAGGATCAAGTAAAAGATATTTTATCTCAAAAGCATTTTTTATTTCAGTATTAGGTAACTGTATTTGTAGCTCAGTTTTTCCTGTTATAGCTTGTCCAGATTTAAGGGACGGGATTTTCACATCAAAAAATGGTGTAATATCTGCTTTCTTACTAGAGTCAATGTAAACAGTATTACTAGCCCCATCCCAATCGATACCTATGCCTAAAGCATTGCTAACTAAACGAAGTGGCACATAGGTACGTTCATTAATAATTTTAGGAGGAACATCACATAAATTGTATGTTTTCTCATTGTTTTGATATACGACTAGTTGGCTGTTAATTCTCAATAGTACCGAGCTACCATCTTTTTCTATTGTAACAGTCTTATTGCCGCCATCCCAATTTACTTGTGCTCCCATTTGCTCTGCTATAAAACGTATTGGTACGAGCATTCTGTCGTTTTGAATTATAGGCTCAGCTATAGAAGTAATATTCTGACCATCTAGTATTAGTTTCATTTCACCTTTTGCTAAAACTTCTGGACTAGGTAGCAGAATTAGCATTAACAACAGCATTAATATGTAAAGTTGGCTCCGTTTTAATATTTTAGTTTTCTTATTCATTTTTTCCTCCTTTTGTTGATAGTAATTATTTGTTTAATTTATTATCAAAACCCTTAATACCTCTTACTACTATTTTACATTAAATTAGGGCATAAATTAAGTTAATATTTGATTACAGTTTCTTTTGAACCTAAAAGGTTGAAAAAAATAGAAATAGGTGAAGCTAATGCTCCACCTACTTTACTGTCCTGATACGTAAAGGTAATTTAGAATTGAGTAGTTATGACGTAATCATTTCCCCATTCGTAGTTTTCATAGTCAATATCTATAGATTTAGCATAACTCTCTACTTTCTTATTAACTACCACCTTAACAGAACCTATATCATATACATTATCATCATCTTTAGGCTCATCCTGAGCCAAGTCAAATATTACTCCTGATCAGCTCTTTCTATATGGGAAAATTCTTATGGTTTTTCCACTAAATTCGTTTTCTAACTGCTCTTTTGCTTTATTTGATACATCAAATTGCATTATCATCACCTCATAATAATTATTCCCATTGAACAGTGTGAATAAACAAGTAAGTGTTCTTATTAATTGTTTTTCTACTACCAATAATTTTATTGTTCAAATTTTAAAAAAGTCTTAAGAAATAATCTTTCTTCATCTACAATATTTCTATTGCTTCTTATGGATAAAATCAAGCCAAGGCATGCAGCATTTAATGCAGTCCCAACTTCAAATCTAAACATCCCCCTCATATGGAAACAGTTCAATTTTTTCTATGATTACATCCTCTGTAAACATGGTATATCTGCCTTCTACTAGCTCTGTAGGAATGCGGCTTATTTCAAATACTGTATCTAAACCATAAAAGACCTGCCCAAATATGGTATATCTATAGTCCTGTTCAGGATCTCCCCCAAGCTTTTTGTATGCCTTAATCACTTCTTTTGTATAGCCATACTCATCTGATAAGTTTTCCATTCTGTCAATAAGGAGTTCATCAACTTTGTCATTTGCTGTGATAAAAAAGGTAGAAGAATACTCTCCTCTCGATATTATTGAAGCTAAACTACCTGTTACTTTACGATAATCAGCTTTACATTCTAACTCATAGTCCTCATCCAATTTATATTTATTGTGAAAATCATCACTATGCATGGAGATAAAAGCATTTTCTCTACCTCTTGCAAATCTCTCTCCATCATATGCTCCTTCTCTTACCCATTTTTTAAAGTTTTCTACATAAATAGGCGCATTTTCTTCAAGAAGTCTTGCCTTAATAACTCCTTTGTTTGTGGTTATGACTGCTATTTCCTCTCCTATTTCTGGTCTTTTAAATTGAGAGGAGCTTAGATTTCCATAGTTAGTATAGCCGTTTTCAATTTTACCAATATTACTTGAACATGCTGTCAGTACCATGACTAATATTAGAACCATTAATATAAGAACTATAATCTTTTTCATTCTACTCACCTATCCTTTCGCCCCTAAGAAATCTTTTTTATTAAACTTCCGATAGCTTAGTAGGAATAAAATAATACTAAGTCCTATATTTAATAAAATGCCTAATAGATAGTTTCCATTGATTCTCCCAGTTAATATATCCTGTGTAAATAGATATGAAAATGGGTTAAGTCCATGGACAATCTGACTCATAGGTATAAAGTTTCTAATGATAATAGTTAGTAGGATCAATACTATTTCGACACTTATTGTTTTTGCAATTGAATCTGTATATATGGACAAAGCTCCAATTATGCTGGTACTCAATAATAGTATCACCATAATAGAAAGAATGCTCAATATAATATTTTTGCCTATAGGAATTATTTGAAGCTTTATTTCTTCATTAGATAAGGATAATTTCATTAGATTTTCGCCAGCTGCATATGGTGCACTAAAGTCTCCTATTCCATTAAATACTGTACCTACTAAAAACTGTACCCCGAACATTATGAAAAAAATTAGTGCAGTCATTAGAAAAATACTAATTATTTTCCC
>CAYYDM010000035.1:22560-25135 GCA_964470635.1 uncultured Clostridia bacterium
AAGAAAAACATCCTTTCTTTCATAGGGCTGTGTATATAATAGCTTATAGCTTCCTTCTTCCACCTCTGACAAGAATATATCTATAAATAAAAAGACTAAAATTATAAAAGTAATGATTATAAAGTTGTTATTAAATAAAGTCATTACAGAATCTACTCCTGTATTTGTATAGGGATTTATCTCATAATCTATGCCCTCCTGCTGTAAATAATTTAGAAAAAACAGTTCTCTTTTGATATCACTTAAACTAGTTCCCCTTAATTTTAATAGCTCGCTAGTAGTATATCCTTTCTCATAGGATTCAATATTGTTATTGTATAGAGAGATTAAGTATCTTATATAATATTCCTTCTGTTCTTCTTCCGTATATGGTAATCCGCTTCTTTGCCTTTCGCTTAATGAAGGGGCTTCCAGTTTTGAAGCATTTTTAAGGACTGAAAGAACCATATTTATTCTACTTGCTTCATCGTTAAAAAACTTAAGCTTTTCATTTAGCTCTGCTTTTTCTTTCTCTTTTTTGGTTTTCTGTTCTTCACTTAAATCTAAATCAAGTTCTTCTTCTTGTATTCGAAAAGCTTCAAGGATATTTTGTATATTCTTGACCTGCCCTCGGGCGATATTATAGGGTAATGTTAATCTCTCTATTTCATTATCATAAAAATTGTCTTTTTGCCATTTACTCCAAATATTTATGCCTATTAATAAAACAATGATTAAACCAATTAACAGCTTATTTTTTCTACTTTTAAAAACCTTCTTTACTTCGCTTTTTATTATTTCGCCCATTCTTATTCCCCCTTCACTATATTGGCTTTTTCTTGAAGTATTTTAATCCTATGGTTAAAAGTATCATTATAGATATTGGGAGAATAATTGCTACGGTTAACATAGTGGCGTTTTGTGTTCCCGCCACGATTCTTCCACTATTGTGCATGGTAAAAGGATTTAGATTATAGTGTCTTTCTGTTAGTGCCCCTCTTCCTAGAAAATAAGCTATACCATAAACTCCCGAAATAGCCACAATACTAAGGATTTGATTGTTTATCAATGCTGAGAACAGTTGAACAAAGGCAACTAAAAACAATGTAAATAAGACCATATAAATGATAGATAACAGAATAAATTGATAGTATGGAATGATACTAATATTTCTCTGTATTATAAAATATCCGTCTTCTACTGGCACATGAGGAAGGTCGCTAATTCCCTTTATGTATTGTCCATGAACTTGATTGGCTTTTTCAATATAATTAAAGGCTGGAAGAAACCTTGTAAATCCAGGCTTATCATATAAAACTGGATAATCCGATGGCTTAAATCCATATTTGATTCCTAAAATAATATTTAAAATAACCATTGGGACAAATATGATGAATAATACAATGAGTACTCCACTAAGATACTTGCTTAAATAATATTTCCACCGTGGAGTAGATTGAGTTAAGATTAGTTTCGTACTTCCCTCCTTGACTTCCCTATTGATGGTATTGTAATTAGTGATAATCCCTACAGCAATGAGCAAAAAAGGAACAATAGTAATCAAGAATCTATATGTGAATTCCATATGATTGTATGATTCATCATTGTATGGTTCATTAATAAAAAAATCTTCTACATCATTTTTATACATATAATAACTTATTCTTGCAGATAGCATAAAATTTAAGAACTGGTCAAGCTGAAAGGCAGCACGACCCTTTTCGATATTGAATTCATCAAAGTCTACTCCCTCGCTTACCTCATCCCACATTTCAAGGGATTTCTCTCTTAGCATTTTATTAATAAATGGGCTTGGGTTATTGGAGCCTACTGACCAATGTGCTATGAGTAAATCGACAAAGCAGTTTGCTTTGTTAAAATTCTTTGGGTCTTTACCATAATATTTGACAAGTCTGTCATGGGCGTCTACTTGAATCTCATAAGTTCTTTCATCATCTTCACCAGTCAATTTTTGATAATTTTCAAAACTTCCGCCATGGATTTCCTTTCCAGAAGTTTCATAGAAAGTATCGTGTTCTTCAGTATAACTTTTAATTTTTCTTTCATTTATTTCAGAACTGATATTTATGTAGGCTATAAAGAGAATAACTGCTATCAATCCCCAGGTTATGGGACTTTTGAGCCTTGCTTTTAACTCTTTTTTGAATAAAGTAAACAAACTAGCACCCCCTCGTAAATAAATCCACAATTAAGATTAATTCTTAGGCCTGACCTTCGATGTAGATTTCTTCATAAATTGTTTCAATATCAATATTGTCCTTATATATATCCTGAACCTTTATTTTATTAGACAACAATTGGAACAGTATTTCAGAAAGTATGTCTTGATTTTGAATCTCAAACTTTATGCTGTCAGAAGCAATTATTTCTACTGATTCTTCTCCGATGATACTCTTAATGATTTGTACTGTAGAATCTAAATCCGATATTTGTATAATATAGTTTTGAATATTTGACATTACCTCTGGAACCTCTATGATTTCACCTTTACTGATACATACGATTCTATCTGCTAATTTTTCTACTTCTCCTAAGTGATGAGAAGAAAAGAGTATTGATAAGTCTTCTTCTTTTA
>CAYYDM010000036.1:0-24660 GCA_964470635.1 uncultured Clostridia bacterium
TCTTTTCAGCATGGAGACTACCATGTTGGGAATATGGTTATTACTCCTAAAAGAAAGTTAGGCATAATTGATTTTAATAGATTTGATTATGGAGATCCTTGGGAAGAATTTAATCGAATTACATGGTGTGTAAGCATAAGTCCTTTATTTGCATCAGGATATATTAACGGATATTTTGATAATACAGTACCTGATTTGTTTTTTAGATTAATGGCACTATATATTGCAAATAATCAGCTTTCATCTATTCCTTGGGCTATACCTTTTGGAGAGAAAGAAATTAATACAATGCTCGAACAGGCACAAAGTGTTCTGAAATGGTATGACGACTTTAAAACATACATCCCAAACTGGTATGTTACAAATTATGATTAGTGTTTTATGCAATACGATCATAAATTTGAATTTCACACAAAAACCCATGAAGGCAGAATTGCTTTTTATAAAGAAAACAGAAAGTATTTAAAGTTCTACATGTAAAATGATTTGGTGATAATAGGGCCAACAATCTATTAGCTTTTCATGGCAAGGCTTCTAATCCCTAAGATTATAAAAAATTTAGGGGTTTTTTATTCTACAAAAATGCAATAAATGGAAGGATATAGAAGAAAAATATAGAATATATGTTTAAGGATAAGAAATTTTGATGTATGTCCTTTTTATGTTTTTTGAATTCATTTTAGTTTAAAACATTTTTGGAGGTGGGAAATTAAATATGAGAAAAGACGAACAGGTAATAAAGCAAATATTGGACTTTGCTAACTCTGACGATAGAGTTCGAGCCGTTATGCTTAATGGCTCTAGAGTCAATCCAAATGTACCGAGAGATATAATGCAGGATTACGATGTAGTATTTTTTATTACAGACATTGAAGATATAAGCTATAAAACAAATCGTGAGTGGATAGCTAGATTTGGAGAACTTGTAATTCTACAGCAAAATGATTTTGATAATGGATATATTTTTCTCATGCAATTTAAGGATGGGGTGAGAATAGATCTTAGTTTTAATGACATAAAAATAATAGATAAAGCGATAAAACAAGACACTCTCAGTAAATTGCTGCTTGATAAAGATAAATTAGTTAGAGAGCTTACTTTGCCTAACGATAGTATATACCATGTGAAAAAGCCAACACAAAAAGAATTTGAAGAAACACTTAATGAATCATGGTGGATTCAAACCTATGTAGCAAAAGGAATATGGAGAGATGAATTACTACTAGTAAAATATATGTTTGATGTAATTCTTATAGATTGTATAAGACAATTATTAACATGGCATGCAGGATTAGAATATAATTGGAGTGTAAATGTAGGGAAATGTGGAAAGTGGCTAAAAGATTTTTTGCCAGAGGAAATATATAATGAATTTATTTCTCTATATCCAAGTACAGATTATAATGAAATATGGGAATTACTTTTTAAAGCTGGGCGATTAATACATAAAATAGGTATTGAACTGGCTAGAGAGCTTGGATATACCTATCCAATACAAGATGATATCAATGTAACAGAATATCTACAGAGAATTAAAGCACTACCCAAAGATGCAGTGGATTTTTAGTGCATTTACAAGTCAAAGAAAAAAACTGTTGGAACTATTAAATTGCATGTAGTCAAAAGTTTGATTTGAATTAGTTAAATATAAAAGATCATATTTGAGGAGAGATAAGCGTGAAATTAACTGATATAGAAGAATATATAGTAAGTTTATTTGATACAAGAGATAATGGCCATTTTTATGAGGAAAGTGGGGTTACTGTAAGGGGTAAAGATGAGGTTAAAAGAATTGGGTATTGCACAAATCTAACCCTCGATACAATTGAGGAAGCAAGAAGAAATAATGTTGACTTAATGATAACTCATCATGATGCTTGGGAATTCATATTTGGACTTAAAGACGCTTGCAAGGAAAAGCTTTTAGAATATAACATTTCACATTACTTTAACCATCTTCCATTAGATGATTGTGATTTTGGAACGAACAATTCTTTAGTTGAGAAACTTGGATTGAAAATCATTGGGAAGTCTCAAGAAGATGGATTTTATTGTGGACGTATAGCGGAATTCGAAGACGAAATTACTTTTAAAGAACTAGTAAAAAAATTAGAAATAATTTTAGAAGAACCAGTAAAGGCATGGAAATTTAAAGAAGGAAGAATAAAAAGAGTAGGCTTAGTTTGTGGAGGTGGAGGTTTAACTCCAGACGTTAAAGAAGCAGTTGAACGAGATTGTGATGTTTATATAACCGGTGAAAAAGTATTATATACAATTGAATATGCTAAATTTGCTAAAATTAATTTAATAATAGGAAGTCATACATTTACTGAAATTTTTGGAATAGAAAGCTTAGCTATGAAAATCAAAGATAAGTGCAAAAATATAGATATTATTAGATTAGATGAAGAGCATCTTGAAGCACATAAAGGAAATTGCCTATAGAAAGATAGGTTTATAGATTTTAAAGGTTTCAATTCAATATCAAGCATTTTTTTGATTCTAAAATGTTATGAAGGACTACAGACAGGAGGCTTTAAAATTGAAACTAGGAATGCCAGCATTAATAGAATTTAATAGCTTAGAAGAGAATGTAAGACTTTGTAATGACTTAAAATTAGATTTTATCGAGTTGAATATGAATTACCCTATTTTCATGCCTGAAAATTTTAGCTGTGAAAAAGTGAAGAGTATTAAAAAAGAATATGGAGTTGATTTTACAGTCCACTTTCCAGAAGAAATTGATCTAACTTCTTTTCATCCTTCAATCAGAAAAGGACATATGGAACGCTGCAAAGAATTAATAAAGTGGACGAGTATAGCTGAAATTAAGATTGTTAATATGCATTTTAATAACGGTATATATTGCACATTACCAGATTCAAGACAATGGATTAACGAAAAATATGAGGGAGAATTTAGACAATTATTATACGAATCTTACTCTGAATTAAACAATTATGCTAACACAGTAGGTGTAATATTATGTTTTGAGAATACTTCTAATTTTCATATTCCTTTTATCCAAAGGGCACTTAATATGTTAGATACATTTGATAACTTCAATTTAACTTGGGACGTGGGACATGATGCTAAAGTTAATTTTAGTGAAAAACCCGTCTTAATGGATTTAGCCCATAGAATTAAGCATATGCATCTTCATGATTTTAATGAAAAATCAGATCATCAGTCACTATATACTGGAATAATACCTATTGACGAAAGACTTCAGTTTGCTAAGGACAACAATATATCTGTTGTAATAGAAGTAAAAACAAGTGAGGCCTTGAAAGAATCCGTAAAGCAAATAAGTGGTTATTGGAAAATAAGTTAAGCCGCTAGAAGTGCTTGAATAGATTATGGTTCATCATGTAGTTTGTATCAAAAAGGAGAACTAATATAAGGGTGATTTTTAACACCCATCGAATGGAGTCAGGTGAATCATGCATGTAAAAATAAATTATAAACTTTTAGCAATTAAAATATTGTTTATAATTATTTGTATCTTGTATATTACTTTTTTATATTTTGATATGGTTTCAATACAAACTTTTATTTCAACAGAAATGGTAAAGTTTATTTCCATTATACTGTGTTCTATTGTATCAATATTAATAGGAAAAGATTATGTTAATAAAGAAGATAAGCTTTTACTCCAATATGGACTATGTATTACCATAGTTGCAGACTATTTTCTCCTTTTCACTAACTACTTTGTTTTAGGGGTAGGTATTTTTTCAATAGTTCATATACTTTATGCTATTAGATACGAAAGAAATAAGACTAGATTTACATTAATAAGGTCAGTAATTATTTTTCTAATAATAACAGGCCTATACTTGATAATTAACTTTTTCGTTATAAAAGTTGAACTACTATTTCTAGTAGCCTTATTCTATGCTATATCCTTAATAATCAGTGTAGCAAAGTCTATTAAAGCATATAAATATAAATTGTTTCTCTATCCCAATAAATATCTAATAACTTTGGGCATGATATTTTTCTTATTGTGTGATGTAAACGTGGGCATATATAATATAATTAGATTAACAAATAACCCTGAAAAATTAACTAGCTTATTATATAATACTAATGTGGTTTTTCTACCTTCCTTCTCAAGTTTTACTATCTTTGAGCGGATATAATTTTTTACGTTTATCTAAAAAACAAAGAAAAGGAGTAACATTATGACAAAAGTATATTTTGTAAGACATGCACAGCCTGATTTTTCAATAATAGATGATTTAACACGTCCTCTTACTGAGAAGGGAACTGAAGATAGTAAGAAGGTAACTGAATATTTATTGGACAAACAAATTACTAAAGCATTTTCTAGTCCATACAAAAGAGCTGTTGATACTATAAAAGATTTTGCTCTAAAATCAAATTTAGATGTCAATATTATAGATGATTTTAGGGAAAGAAAAATTGATGATGGGTGGATTGAGGATTTCAATTCTTTTGCAAAAGAGCAGTGGAACAACTTTGAATATAAGCTTCCTCGTGGAGAAAGTCTAAATGAGGTACAAAAAAGAAACATAGCTGCTTTACATGAAATATTAAAAGAAAACTTATATAGAAATATTGTCATAGGGACACATGGGACTGCCTTGAGTACTATAATAAACTATTATGATAAAAATTATGGATATAGTGATTTTGAAAGAATAAAACAGTTAATGCCTTATGTCGTATGTATTGAATTTGAAGATACTACAGCTAAAAATATAGCAGAAATTATATTATAATATATTTATTTTTTAAAACTTTGTTACTATTTTAACAGATAATATTTTATGGTATAATATAGTATAAATTTACTATCTAATACTTTAGAGTAAGAGGGGGATCATGGTGTACATTCTAATTTTATCGGGGATTTTTCTTATAGTATTAGGTATATTAATTAAATATTTTAAATTTTATTGGCTTATGTCAGGATATAATACTATGTCTAAGGAAAAAAGGAAAAATGTTGACACTGAAGGATTAGGCAGATTTATGGGTAACTTTTTATTCCTTTTAGGAGGAATAATTATTATCGGAGCCTTATTAATTTTTGCAGGCTATAAAACTATAGGAATAATAACAACTACCGCTGCGCCATTTATTCTAACCCCCTATATGATAATAAAAGCACAAAAATACGATAGGAATGCATTAGAGCCCGATGGTAGTATGAATAAAAGTACAAAACTTATTATAGTTTTTTTTATAGGATTAATGGTGATAGCATTCATTTTTATTATTTGGCTTAGTGTCTATGGGGCACAGGATCCACAAATTACTGTAAAAGACGAATATATACGTATTGGCGGAATGTATGCCTCAACAGTTCATATGGAAGATATTAAAGAGGTAGTACTATTAGATTCTATTCCAAGGGTACTCAGAAAGGATAATGGCTTTGACTTTGGCAATATTCTAAAAGGCAAATTTAATCTTGAATACATTGGAAAAGGGAGATTATATATAAATAATGGAAAGCCGCCCTATGTATATTTAAAATTAGAAAAAAGTTATGTAATAATTAACTTTAGAAATAGTGAAAAAACTCAGAAATTATATAATGAAATAAGGCTAAATATAACTAGAGGATAATAAAAAAACTAATTTCATTGCCCACACAACTATGTTTTCATCTTCATATTTTCTTCAAATTTGTTTTCTATAATAAATGCAAGGAAAGAAAATAATATGAAGGAGTGAGCATTATGTGTCGTGGGTTAGGAATGGGATTTGGATTTAGCGGTGGCATCGGATTACCTTGGATGATGGGAATGGGAATAGCTAGAGTACTAGTAATAGGCCTAGTTATATTCTTAGCATACAAGCTAATAAAAGGATTTGCTAATAATCCAAATAATTCAGATAGAGCAATGGAAACTTTAAATGAAAGATATGTAAATGGAGAAATTAATGACGAAGAGTATGAGAAAATGAAAAAGAAAGTTAAACAGTCATAATTATTTTAATGGCCAGTATTGAAAGATACTGGTCATTGTAGTATTTTTGAGTTAAAGAGGTGAATAATATGATAGAAACAAAAAAAATTCTTGTAGTAGATGATGAAATTCAAATTACAGAAGTTATAAGGGCCTATCTTGAGAAAGAAGGATATAAAGTATATACTGCACATAATGGTAACGATGCAATTTTAATATTCAAAAGAGAATCTATTGACTTTATAGTCTTGGATTTAATGCTTCCAGACTTGTCAGGTGAAGAAATATGCAAAATAATTAGGGTTAAATCTCAAGTTCCTATTCTTATGCTGACAGCTAAAGCAGAAGAGGAAGATCGAGTTACAGGACTCTACCTAGGTGCAGATGACTACCTAGTTAAGCCTTTCAGCCCAAAAGAACTAGTAGCGAGGATAAAAACCATATTTAGAAGAACAGAAAAAGATTTTATTAAAGCTGACATAATAGAGTTTAATAAAGGTGATTTGCTTATAGATTCAAATAAAATGGAGTTGAAGAAAAAAGGAGAGCTAGTAGATTTAACACCTACTGAGTTTAAATTAATCTTGGCATTGGCACAGAATCCTAATAGAGTATTTAGTAGAGAAGATTTAATAAATAAAGTTCTAGGAATTGACTACGAGGGCTATGATAGAACCATTGATACCCATATAAAAAACATTAGGCAAAAAATAGAAGATGAAAATATTAAATATATCCACACTGTCTATGGAGTGGGATATAAGTTTGTAGGTGAATGATATGTCAAAACGACTTAAAACCAAATTTGTTATATCAATGTTAAGTGTAGCCATATTATCCGTCTTATTGGTTGGCATAATTACTAATATAACAATATTTAAAAAATTTGATACTTATATGGAGGAGGAGCATGCAGATAGGATTAATGACATAGTAAGCATGGTTGAATATTCCTATTCTCTTGATAATAATTGGTCCAATAAAGTTTTGAGAAATATTAGCAATTCACGCCTTATAGATAACTTTGATATACAAATAAGAAATGAAAATGGAAACATTGTTTTTGAAAATAATATAGACAATAACATGATGAGAATGCATCGTCAAATGATGGGCGGAATGGGAAAAGGTATGATGCGAGGAAGTAAGAATGGACAAACAAATGATTCTAATACCACAGTAAAAATGCTTGAATTAATTGTTGATGGTAAAAGAGTGGGCACCATAGAAATAGGCTACGTCGGATCTTTTATTATTTCCCAGAGGGAAGTAGATTTTACTAGAGGAATTAATAATTCAATACTTTATGCTTCACTTATTTCACTTATTATTGCTATTTTGCTAGGGTTATACAATTCTAAAATAATGTCAGAACCTATACTAAAAATTACTGATGCTGCAAATAATATTAGAAATGGAGATTTAGACACAAAGCTCGAGTTAAAAAGTGATGCTGAAGAATTGCAGGAGCTATCAAAATCTATAAATCATCTAGCAAAATCACTTAATGAGCAACAGATATTAAGAAAAAGGCTGACTACAGATATTTCACATGAGCTTAGAACACCTTTAACTATACTTCAAAGCCATATAGAAGCTTTTAGCGACGGTGTATGGCTGCCCACAAAAGATAAACTAGATATTTGTAAAGACGAGGTTATTAGACTTAAAAAGCTAGTTGAACAGCTTAAATATATAACAGATATTGAAAATCATAAAGTAGAGCTTGAAATAGAAAAAATCAACCTATCTAAAATAATTGAAAATGTAGCAGAGAGTTTTAGATATGAGTTTGATACAAAAGAAATAGAACTTCACAAACAAATAAAAGAAAATGTCATAATTGAAGCTGATAAGGATAATATAAGACAAATCATGATTAATCTTATTTCAAATGCATTAAAATTTACAGATGCTGGCGGCAAGGTTGATATACTCCTTAATGAAGATGGAAAAAACATCTCTATAAATGTAACAGATACAGGTGTAGGAATTGACGAAGAGGATATTCCGTTTGTCTTTGAGAGATTTTATCGAAGTGATAAATCTAGAAGTAGAATGACAGGTGGAGCAGGAATTGGACTTACTATAACTAAAACATTGGTAAAAGCACATGGAGGAGATATTACTGTGCATAGTGAGAAGGGTAAAGGCAGCAGTTTTGTAGTTGAATTACCCAAAAATCAAAAAGGCAATATTAGATTAACTATATAATTTAACTTTTACTTATGATAGACTATATCTATTGACAATAAAGTTAAGAGGTGCAGATATAGATGAGACAAAGACTAAAAAAAATAGATCGCAGAAATAATTATATGATTTTAGCAGAAAACTTCTTTGATGAGGATAATAAAGAGAAAGCTCTTAAGTTTTTCAGAAAGGCATTACAATTTGAAGGAGAAAAGTATGAGACAATAGATATTTTATTTAATATAGCTATTTTGTATGATGAAATGGATTTAAAGGAAAAATCATTTAGAACTTATGAAGAAATAGTTCGAATAAATCCAAATGAGGCAGGAGCATATTATGGAATGGCAATAATTTTTGATGAAAAAGGCCATAAGGACAAGGCATTAGAGAATTACTTTAAAGCAATCGAGCTAGAACCAGAATATGATAGGGCCTATTTTTATATAGCAAATATATATGATGAAAGAGGCGACAAAGAGAAAGCTATAAAATTTTATAAAAAAGTAATTGAACTAACACCTGATGACTATATGGCATATAATAATCTAGGCTCTATTTATGAGGAAATTAAAGAGTATGATAAGGCATTGAAAATGATTGAAAAAAGCATAAAGATAGAGGGCGACTACTATAGGTCCTTATTTAATATGGGAGTAATTCAAAAACATTTAGGAAATATCGACAAAGCAATAGAATATTATAGACTGTCAATAGAGGCTTATAATGGGTATCCTTACGCATATTTGAACATATCTGCAATATATATTGAGGAAAAGAAGTATAATGCAGCTATAAAGATATTAACAGAGGGAATAGAGAATAATCCTGATGCAGGTTTCCTATATTATAATAGAGCTTGCTGTAATATAAATTTAAATAGTATTGATATAGCAATTTCTGATTTGATAAAGGCAAAGGAACTATATCCAGATTTCGGTTATATGTTAAGAAACGATAAAGACCTTGAAGTCATAAGAGAAAATGAAAAATACAGTTTTCTTTTGGAAGAATAGTGGAGAGAAAAGCATAATAAACGTGTTGATTTGGTGCTAATATAGTGATATACTCTATATGTATAATACTTTATTCATTTGAAACAATCCTCCTCCTAAAAAAATGGTGGTCTTGTGTAAGAATGTATAAAGATACCATTCATTTAGGAGGTGAAATATAATGTCAGACAAAAAATTAGTATGTCAAGATTGCGAAAAAGAGTTTGAATTTACTGAAAGAGAACAAGAGTTTTATGCACAAAAAGGATTCCAAGAACCAAAAAGATGTCCAGAGTGCAGAAACTCTAGAAAACAACAAAAAAGCCAGAGATCACCTAGATACTAAGATTATAAAAAGCTGTTGATAGTATTATCAACAGCTTTAATATTTTCTGCATATACATATGGGAGGTATAAAACTTATTGTCTCCACTTCATGAATTTGTTTTCTACAATAGCTATAATTTTATACATAAATGTAGTGAGTATAGCTAATATTATTATACTCATCATTACTAAATCCAACTGAAATACTTGACCGCCATATACAAGTAGGTATCCTAAACCTGCTCTAGAAACAATATATTCACCAACAATTACACCAACCCAAGACATTCCTATATTTACTTTCAAAGTACTTACCATAGCAGGTACGCTTGCAGGGAATACAACCTTTCTTAGTATTTGAAATTTTGTAGCGCCAAAAGTTTTTAGCATTTTTATTTTATCTTCATTGACTTCAATAAAACTGCCATAAACATTTAAGATCGTTATTACAATGGATACGCTAATAGCAGTGACTATGATACCTGAATATCCAGCACCTACCCAAAGTATTATTATAGGGGCTAAGGCTGTTTTAGGTAGACTATTTAAAACTACCATATAGGGATCTAGTACTTTTGCTATGAATTCTGACCACCATAGAAGCACTGCAATTAGTATACCTAGTACAGTTCCTGCTACAAAGCCTACTATGGTTTCCATTAATGAAATTCCGATATGTTCAAAAATCATACCATTTTTAATGTATTTGATGAACAAAGTTACTATTTTAGAAGGATAGCTTGTAAAAAATGTATCGATCCATTTTAATTGTGCAGCAATTTCCCAAAGTAAAACTGAGATTATTAGTATAGAGACTTGGGTGATAAATATTGCTCTTTTTCTCATCCTTACTTTTGCAAGATATCCTTGTTGCTCTTTTGATATATTCCCATTATTAATTAACTTGCCTTTATACATGGACATCAAGCTCCTTCCATATCTTATTAAAGTAATGTCTAAACTCAGGAGCCTCTCTACATTTCATAGGAGTCCTGAAATCATTTGGGCAGGTGAGCTCAATAGGAATTACTTCCTTTATAGTTGCAGGTCTGTTAGATAGTATTACAATTCTATCTGACATGGAAATGGCCTCTGAAATATCATGGGTTACTAATAAAGCAGTTTTCTTCTCCTTCTTTAATATTGTTCCTATTTCATCAGCAATAGCTAATCTTGTCTGATAATCAAGAGCAGAAAATGGTTCATCTAAAAGCAGTATATCTGGCTTAACAGCTAAAGTCCTTATGAGAGCTACCCTCTGCCTCATTCCTCCAGACAACTGACTTGGATAATGTTTTTTAAATTCAGATAAGCCGTATGTTTCTAGTAAGCTTTCAGCAAACCTTATAGTATCATCATTGATTTTACCCTGTATCTCTAGACCTATTAATACATTGTCTAAAATATTACGCCATTCGAATAGATGATCCATTTGAAACATATACCCTATATTTTTACTTGGACCATTTACCTCTTTACTATTAATATAGACATTACCCTTTGTCGGCTTTATAAGCCCTGCTATTATAGATAATAGAGTAGATTTACCACAACCACTAGGACCTACAAATCCGACTATTTCACCATCGAAAATATCAAGATTTATATCTTTTATAGCTACAGTCTCACCATCTAGAGTATGATAGTTCATACCAACATTTTTGATTTCAACTATTTTTTGTTCATTCATCTTAATCGTCTCCTTAAATCAAAAATCTACGTACTTCATAATATTCAAAATCAGAGTAGTTTGTGAAGGAGTATATAGTGGTGTTAGATTAATTAATTTCTTGTCAAAAATTATCTAGTTTATTTATGTAAAGGTAAGAAATGTGGAAGGAAAAGGATGAACTTTATAGAAGTAGTATAGGACTTATTTTATTATTGATCAGGATTATCTTTTAGGACGACAATATCTATGGATAACATAAGATATCTTAATCTATAGATTCGCTAATGGATGTAGTTAGTTATTTGAATAGTTGTTGAAACTAACAGAATAGGACCAATGAAGGAATATTTACATAATAGGGGTGATTATAATGGTAGAAATTATTAAGGTTTATAGGGAAAGCTTTCCGTCTTTAAGGCTAATCGGTAAACGATATACGGATAAAGACAGAGACGCATTTGGTAGTTTTAGTAACAAGTGGAACGAATGGTTTGAAAAAGGCTATTTTAAAACTTTAGAAGAGCTAGGGAGTTTGCCTGAAAACGAAGGCGCTTATCTTGGCTGTATGAGATGTGCAGATGAGTTTGAATATTGGATCGGCATGTTTTTTCCAGAACAGACACCAGTTCCTGAAGGTTATATGTATGTTGATACTCCTTCTGGTGATATAGGTACTTGTTGGATTTACGGTCGTGCAGATAATGGTGAAGTTTTTGGAGAGAAACCACATGACATGTGCTTGACCAAAATTAAAGACGAAGGATGGCAGGTTGCAAAAGATGCTTGGTTTTTTGAACGTTATAATTGTCCACGTTTTACAACACCTGATGAAAATGGAAAAGTAATTTTAGATTATTGTTTCTATTTAAGAGGAGGAAATAATATTTTTATTAAATAGATACATAGCATTGAATATAGCATTTTTACACGTTACGAGGAGATGACTTTTATGTTTTATCAAAAAGATTGGGTTATGAGACAAATACAAAGTATGATTCAATTAATTGCTAGATTTTTCTTCAAAAAAGATATCATCAAGTATGAAATTATTGATGAAACAAATATTACTCAAACTGACTTATTACATAAAGAACTAATAGGATTGTTAAATTCTTTAAGAATAAACGAAGCAGAAAATTTATTATATGAACGTATTAGAACAAATGATTTAAATCATTTAGCAGTAGCGCTAGACTTTTACAGAAGATTAAATGAATTAAGTGACGAGCAATTAGAAGAAGCTAGTTTTTCTAGAGAAGAAATTAAGAGTGGTCTTGAAGAAATTTCAAAAATGTTTGGTTTAATATTATAAAGAAATTAGTAAAATACCTAATAATGATTTTATTGGAAAGCTTTACTATGTTTTAGTGATCCGAATATGTTATTCTTAAATAAATTTTTGTGTTTTGAAAATATATAATTGATTTAAATTTTACTTTCAAGGGGAAATAAAGATGGATAAGTATCAAGTTATAAGATTAGCCATGGGTCAAATGTCATTAGATTTAGCATGCTCACGAAATGACTTTGAAAAAATGGAAAATACAATTGTCACATATAAACAGCTTGAAGGAAGAAGGACATTTTCTTCAGAAGACTATTTTATTAAGATTGCAACTTTTGGTAAAGGTGCTGTAGTATCTGCTAATCCGCTTATACATCATTGGTGTAAGGATTTTTTTAGCAAACACAGAGGAATAGATTGCTTTGAGCATCCGATAATGTGTGAGATAGATAAGGAACTTAATAAATATGGTAAAAAGTTAAATGCAATACATGAACTATATTTACCAAACTGCAATTTTAATCAGAAATTAGATAAAGTAGCAGAAGTAAAATGGTTTGAAAAAGAAGAGATACCGAGTTTATATAAAGATGAAAGATTTAAAAATGCTTTACTTTATGATGTTAATTCTCCTAGACCTGATATATTAGCTGTTGCTTCATATGACGGAGATAAAATAACAGGTATGGCAGGAGCAAGTATGGATTGTGAAAAGTTTTGGCAAATTGGAATTGATGTGCTGCCAGAATATAGACAAAATGGGATTGCTAATTATCTTGTAGGACTTCTATCTAATGAGATTCTCAAAAGAGGAGCAATCCCCTATTATGGAACCTGGTGTTCAAATATTGCTTCACGAAATATAGCACAAAACTGTGGTTTTTTCCCAGCATGGGTGGAGATGTATTCTGTAGACGTAAGTAAGACGTGTAAATAATGATGTCACAAATACTAGTAATAGAAGACTTTATATTGCGATTTTGCACAAAAATAAGCAAAAAGGAGTTTGGTTTAATGACTTTACTGAAGGAAGCTGAAAACTAATAGAAATAGTTGAAAATAGTTTTCACCTGCGGGAAATTGCCATAGCCTTATATGAACTTAAAATGGAAAAATTCTATATTGGTGCAGGTGCTATTGTTCAAACCATATGGAACGTACTGACTAATCGGCCAGTAGATTATGGCATAGATGATATTGATATAGTCTACTATAATTCCTAAGATAAGGAAAAGCCAATTATGAAAGCAAAAAAAGGAGCAGTAATTGCTGTAGGTGGCGGTGATGGTAATGTTGATAAACCCTATGATACAGCCTGCTGTTTACTGCATCACATGAATGCATTTGATATTTTACCAGTAGTATTCAGTCATAATACAAATGATATACCTGCTGTTGAAGATGAAGTTGCGTTATCAGGTGTGAAAAGTATTATAAGATTTTTTAATGAATAGTATTAATTAGTACAGGGGTGATTGTTTGAAGATTGAAGCTGTTTTTTTAGACCGCGATGGCACTATTGGAGGAAACGGGCATTTCATTCATCCAGATGAATTTAAACCATATGAAAACCTTTTCAGTGCAATAAAAAAACTAAAAGATAGAGACATAAGGATATTTGCATTTACAAATCAACATAGAATATCTAGAGGGGAAGCTAAGCTTGAGGATTTCAGAAAAGAATTCAAAAGCTATGGTTTCACAGACTCATACATATGCCCTCATGAAATGAATTCGAATTGCGAATGCCAAAAGCCAAAACCAGGTATGATATTACAAGCAGCTAAAGATTATAATTTAAAATTATCAAATTGCATTGTTATAGGTGATGTTGGAGCTGATATGATAGCAGCAAATACTGTTGGGGCAATTAAGATTTTAGTAAGGACAGGCTGGGGGAAGAGAAGCCTAGATGAATACAGATATCTTTGGAAAGAGGTTGAACCAGATTATATAGCCGGGGACATATTAGATGCAGTAAGTTGGTTGATAAATAAATATTGTTAGGTGACTTTGAGAATATAGAGTATAATGACGGCCTGCAACAGAGATGTAGACACATCGGGAAGCTATTGGCTTTGAAAAGTTAGATGCCGCTAAGTCTTGATAGGGAATAGGTTTAAAAGTTTTATTAAGAACATTTTAGATTTGAGAAATAAGATTATTCATATTATACGGGCGGGGTGTAAGAATGGAAAGAAAAATTCGCAATTCTGCAAAGGCTTTGATTATCAAAGACGGGAAAATGTTAGCATCAAAAATTAATGATAACGGTGATATTTTTTATATAATGCCAGGCGGTGGTCAGGATTCAGAGGAGCTTCTGTCGGATGCGGTAAAACGCGAATGTGCAGAGGAAATGGGCATAATGGTAGAACCAAAATCATTGGAGTTTGTAGTGGAGGGGATGCATGGAGAACCTTTTCACAGAGTTGATTTAGTATTCTTATGTGATTATATTGGAGAAATAAAGAACGCTAAATTACATGGGGATAAAAACCAAGTTGGATTTGAATGGATTTCTATTGAAAACTTAATGAATGAACCTCTATACCCGTCAAAACTTCGTTCTCAAATAATCCGTCTTTTTAACAATGAAAAAACAGTTGTTTACCTTGGAAATGAAAGTATGGAGTAATTGTATAAAATAAGTATTATTTTAATTAAGTCCAATAATATTGTTATTATTTTATATATTGAATATTTAATATGGATCGAGACCATAGTTGCCACTACACATAACATAACATTTGTGCAAGGGTGTACTCAAGCACAATTCTAGGGTGTTAGGTAACTCCACAAAATGTGAGAAAGGTAATGAAGTTAATTTACTTGCGAGATATTAGTTTTAAAACGGTATTTATATAATAGGAGGGGCTAATTATGTTAAGATCAATGATGCAGGTATATGTTAAGGGTAGTGTTGAAGCTGTTCAATTGTATCAAAAAGCTTTTGATGCGAAATTGGTAAGCGAATATAGAAATGATGACGGAAGTTATATGCATGCTGAATTAGATGTGTTTGGACAAATATTAGCGCTATCAGAATCAATAGAAGAAAAAAGTATAACTGGCAATACCATGCAATTCTGCTTGCATTTTGGTGAAGCCAATAAAGAACTTGTAGAAAAAGCTTTTAAGGTTTTAGAGCAGGATGCACATATTTTGATTCCTTTAGGACCATGTTTTTATAGTTCTTGTATGGCTAGTTTTATTGACAAGTTTGGCGTTAGTTGGTGTATCTTTGCATAACTACATATATGGTAGGATAAACGATTGATGGAAGAGGACGTTTAAGGGCTTCGAACAATCCTTTGAAGTATCGTTTGAAAAAACATGAGAATAAAATAATATTAGAAAATCACAAAACAAAAGTAATTGTGTATATTTGGAGGAAAAATGAATGGAAGAAGTATATATAGTATGTCCAACTTATAAAAACAACCATATTACATTAAGGCAAACGAATTTAGATGATAAAGAAGAATTATTGAAGTGCTATTCTGATAAAGAATCGGTTCCCTTTTTTAATTCTGATAATTGCAATGGAGATGATTTTTATTATACTTCATTAGATAGAATGAAACAGGCAATTGACTTTTGGAACTTTTCATACACTAATCACTATTTTATAAGATGGACAATTATTTTAAATAGTACTAATGAAATAATGGGAACGATTGAGATGTTTCATAGGATAGCAGAAGATGATTTCAATCACTATGGTGTTTTAAGAATAGACTTACAGAGTAAATATGAGAAACAGGAAATTATTGACGCTATACTAGAAATTACAAATGAATCTTTTTATTCCCTATTTAATGTGAAATCTATACTTACAAAAGCAATTCCAGCAGCAAAGGAAAGAGTTATTTCGTTGAAGAAAAACGGATATATTCCGTTAGGTAAAAAATTTATAAAACATGATGACTATTATGTAAGAACAATAGCAGATTAAATTGTGCGTTATTTTAGTTAGAATAAATATCACTTTTTTGTAAGAACTATGATGTTAGAAAGAGGTGTCACCGCCCAGGACATAGGACATAGTTACCTAACGGAATAGCTGATATAGAACTCAAGGAGGCAATAATAATGGAAAACGAAAAATATTCAGAAGAAGAGATTGATATATTTTGGAAAGAGTTTTTGATAAAAACGGGCAGATGTGAAACAACAAAGTATTTAAGCGTATTTCATTTTGAATTAACTGAAAAGTGGGCAAATGAATTGTTGCGCTTGGTGTTAATTGGGCAAAAGAAAGCTACAGCAAGTAGTTTATGGAGTTATGAAATTGAAGGTGAACGTGTACCTGAGGTTGGTGATTTAAGTATTGTCACTGATTGGGAAGGAGTACCACGATGCATTATTGAAACAATTGCTGTAACAATTATTCCATTTTCAGATATTACTTATGATGTTTGTAAACGTGAGGGGGAAGATGATACATTAGAATCATGGCGTGCGGGACATATAAAATTTTTTAGGGAAGAAGGAAGTAAAATTGGATATGAATTTAGGAATGATATGCCAGTGATTTTTGAAGATTTTGAAGTAGTATACCAAGTATAGGCTTTATAGGTAAAATAAATCTAAGTACTTGCTTTGACACGTCATAAAGGAATATATATTGCTTTAGAAAACTTACGCAGACCTGATTATTTGGATGAGATTTTTATGAATATAGATTCATCATATTTAGGATTCTGTTATGATAGTTTGGAGTGATTCAAACCGAAGAGATGTAGTATGACAGTGATTAACTATGCATAACGCAGTATTTAAGTAAGGGAGCATGGAGGCTAAAATGATAGAGACTAATAGATGTATATTATCTAAAATACAAAAAACCGATTATGAAGACTTAAAGACGCTTTATACAGATGAGAGAGTAAGGCAATTTCTTGGTGGAATCATTGAAGAAAATATATATACAATTAAGTTTAATAATATGTGTGATGAAAGTAATGATTATTTATATTGGGTAATTAGACACAAGGAAGGTAACCAATTTGTTGGACTAGTTTCTTTAGATTTGCATCATGATGGTATAACTACTGAAATCTCATATCAGCTACTGCCTAAATGGTGGGGGTATGGATATGCAACAGAAATAGTTCAACATGTCATTAGTTATGCCTTTAAAAAATTAGGATTAATAAAAATAGTAGCAGAAACGCAATCAGCCAATAAGGCATCATGTAGGCTGTTAAAGAGAATAGGAATGGACTTAGAGGAGACAGTTGAAAGATTTGGTGCAGAGCAATCAATATTCAGTATTAGGAATACAGAAACAATTCAATTCTTGTCACCCTGATATTTGCATATAAAAGACCCAAATTTCCTGAATGGACTCAAGAGTCTTTAAATGCTATTCATAGTAGAGAGCTGGAAAAAGCTTTTAAAAAGATACTGAACTTATCCAACACTTCCCACCTGTCTCGGGAACAGTTTCTAGAGTCATTAAAAATATTGTAATTGTTTATAGGGGGATAAATAATGCAAATTATTGAAGTTAACAAAGATAATGCAGAGATGCTTGTCATATGAGTCAAGATGAAGGAATTATTGGACAACCTCTAGTGAAAAGGAATTCAATTAAATTCTAGGTTAGGAGTGATATTTTTTGATTTCATATAAAGTTTATTGTGATGATTTGAAACAATTAGAAATAGGAGATGGCTTTTTTGAAGGTTGGCCAAACCCTCCCAGTAAAGAAAAGCACAGAAAGATATTAGAGAAAAGCTACAAGTCTTTAGTAGCAATAGATGAAAAAAGTAACAAAATAATTGGATTTATTAATGCTGTTAGTGACGGGGTGTTATCGGCTTATATTCCACTTTTAGAAGTATTACCTGAATATCAAAAACAAGGTATCGGCTCAGAATTGATTAAGAAAATGCTAGAAGAATTAAACGATTTTTATATGGTTGATTTGTGTTGTGATGAAAGCTTGCAAGCATTTTATGAGAAATTGGACATGATGAAATCTCAAGGAATGATATGTAGAAATTATAAATACCAATGTGGAAGAGAGTTATAAGTTTCAACAAAAGATTCATCGTTAATGTGACCATAGAAGCTTTTATTAGAGAGGATGGTTTAAACATGATAAGACTATTGTATGGGACATCTAATTCTGCAAAAATACAGCATATGAAGGATATGATTGATAAGCTAGGGATAGAAGTAGTGAGTTTAAATGATGTAGGTAATCCTGTTATTAAACAAATTAGTGAAATAGGCAATGACCCATTAGAAAATGCCAGAATTAAAGCTATGTCATACTATAGAGAATTAAAAATACCTGTATTTTCTTGTGATTCTGGGTTATACAATGAATAGATTTATAGAACTAATTTTTGAGGTGATTTACATGGAGTTAATAGGAGAAAAAATAGTATTGAAGCCGTATACATTAGAAATATGTCATGAATTTTACGAAAATTATATTTCAGATCCAGCAATGACATATGATAATTATATTTATAACAAAGAGGATGTAGATACATATTATCAAAACAAAGTTCTAGATACAAAAAGACAATTCTTTGCAATCTGTTATGATAATAAAGTTATTGGTGAGATTCAGCTGAAGCGCATTGATTTTGAAAAGCTATGTGGGACTCTAAGTATTCATTTGGTAAATGACACGGTTAAGGGAAAAGGATTTGGAACAGAAGCAGAACGATTATTAATTGAATATGCGATAAAGGAACTAGGGCTTCGCACGATTTATGCAGATACCATACATAGAAATAATAGAAGTAAACACATTTTGGAAAAGCTGGGATTTGAGCATATCTATGATGATGACGTATTAGCATACTATAAATATTGTGTTGAGTAAATTTGTAGTTGAGTTATTGGAGATAGGTTGCTGATTAGTTATGGGATTACGTCAGATGAATTATCAGAAGTTATTATGAAAAATTACTTAAAAACGGGGGGAGAGAATCATGAATAGATTAGAAGATATTCGTAAGATTGTTGATAAGGTTTTAGTGGACCAATCTAATTTAGAAGAAAGGCGTTGTGGATATGTTCACCTATATGGAGTATCGGCTATTTGTAGTATTCTTGCTTTGAAACGCGGGTTAAATGTTGAACTCTGTACAATTGCAGGAATGCTGCATGATATTTGGACATATAAAGCTGGATATAGTGTTGATCATTCAAAGCTAGGGTCAATTGAAGCGAGAAAAATCCTTAATGAGACAAGCTGTTTCAGCGAAGAAGAGATTGATATTATTTGCAATTCTATATATAGGCATAGTAATAAACAAGAAATAGATAATACTTACGACGAAACACTTAAGGATGCTGATGTACTTCAGCATTATTTATATAATACGAGCCTTCCAATCATTGAAACAGAGAAAGATAGATTAAATATGTTATTTAAAGAGTTAGGGATTAGTTCATAGTTCTAAAATAAATTAAGTATTAAATCTTTGGCTGATTTCCAGTGTGCCAGTTTCTTTGAGTTGTTTTCACGGTTTATTGAAATACCAGAGGAAATTATTCAATGCTCTGGGACATAATATAGGTATTAATTCGTTAAACATATCTATTGCTTTAAATGAAAATGTATATTAAAATAATCAAAAACATAAGGAGTTGAATATAATGATTTTATATGCTGCCATATTAGAAACTATAGATCCTAAAAAGGATGCGGAAATACTAGATGTACATAAGGCTTATCTTCAGAAATACATAGACGAGGGAAAGATTTTTGCAAAGGGACCATTTACTGACCATAGCGGAGGGCTTGTTATTTATAAGGTGGATAGCTTTGAAGAAGCTAAAAAACTTGCTGAAAATGATCCAGCAGTATTAGAAAAATCTAGAACCTTAACTTTAAAAGAATGGAGAAGTAATATAGAATAATTTTTTTATTCCTTGATTGATTATACCCGTATGGGGTATAATGATAATACAACAACAAATCAAGGAGGTCATTTTAATGGCAAATGTAGTTATTTATTCAAGCAATACATGTAGTTATTGCACAATAGCAAAGGAATATTTAAAAGAAAAAGGTGTAAGCTACGAAGAAAAAAATATCAGCACTGACCCTGCAGCAAGAAGAGAATTAATGCAAAAAGGATATATGGGAGTTCCTGTAATTATAGTAAATGGAGAAGAAATAGTAGGTTTTGATAAACCAAGATTAGAACAACTTTTATAAAACAATCTATACAAGTAAATATAATTTTATACTATCCTAAACCCAGTAAAGAATCTTCATGATGTTCTTCTGGGGGATAAAAAAGATTTAACCCTATATGTGAGGAAAATTCACATATAGGGTTTTTTGTTGTTTCTTACATTATTCTTACATTTTTCCTACTACCACAATTTATTATTAAAAATATAGTATAATAAAATGGAATACGGAACAAACGGGGAACATTTACGTTAAATATTTATATCAAATGTTAGGAGGATTGAGATTAGGATGCACAAAAGTTTGAAGACCTCATTATTATTAGCAACTGTTATTATACTATTTTCTTTTGGCTTTTCTACAGTAAGCTATGCAGAAGAACCATTTGAAGTTAAGGCAAACATAGGCTTCAATGGATTTTATAAGTATGAGTATGATACACCCATAAATATTGAGATAAAAAACAATCTTAAGGATGTAAATGGGAAAATACAAATTCTTTTTGAGAATAAAGTTTTTACAGGGAAAAAGCTTTATGTTGCCTACACTAAAGACTTAGATATAGCAAAAGGTGCTACTAAGACAATAAACATGGAGCTTAAGTTAGATAGTTATATAGGCGAATACAAAATCAGAATCTTGGATAGAAATGATAAGCTTATATGGGAAGACAAATCCGTGGCAATGCCAAGTGCTAAAGCAACCAATGTAGTAGGTATTGGGATTTTAAGTGACGAATTTGAATCATTATGGTATTTGCCGCTTATGACATTTCCAAATGGAGATGAGAAAGGTAGAAATAGATCCACAGCAATGTGTGATCTAGATGGTAAACTGCCTACAGACAAAAGATATTTAAACATGCTAGATGTAATTTTAATAAATAACTATAACACTGAAAACCTGACTGCAGAAGAAAGAAATGCTTTAATGAAATGGGTAAATAATGGCGGTGTGCTTTTAATAGGTACTGGGCCTAATTACAACAAGACCTTAAAGGGTCTAGGTGATATTAATTATATAAATGTAAATGGAACCACAACAATTACCGAATTTAATAATATGAAAGATTCCAGTGGAAATCCATTTATTCCTAGTTCTCCACTTTCAATAATCAATGCTGCATCAAGTGCAGAAAGTATCATTCTAAAAGAAGGAAATCATCCTATTATTCTTAGTCGTAACAGTGGCAATGGAAAAATTATCATATCTGCCTTCGACCTAGGTTTAAGCCCATTCATAGATTGGAGTGGAAAAGATAAATTTTTAGAAGGAATATTAACTAGGAATATTTCAGTTGATTTTTCTAAAAATACTATGATTGGTAACAATTCACCTAATAGATTTTCTTATTTAAATCAATACGTTCCAAGTAATAAAGTACCTTCTGTAAAAGTAATAGTCATTATTTTAATGATATTTACTGTAATAGTAGGTCCTATAAACTACTTGGTATTAAAGAAACTTGATAAGAGAGAACTGGCTTGGATTACTATACCTTCCATAGCTGTGATTTTTTCATTGACTATGCTTATTTGGGGTGCTGGTACTAGCTTCAAAAACCCTCTTATGAATAATGTATCTATAATTAATTTTAATAAAGACTTGAAAAGCTTTGATGTCAACACTTATGCAGGTGTTATAAGCTTCAAAAATGGAGATGTGAATATTAGCTCAAGTGAAAATACAGAAATATTTCTAGATGATAGAGATGGTAGAACAGATTACACGGAGTTTAATGAAAATGACATTTATTTAGAATACATTCTACAAAAAAACAAGACCATTTCCTTTAAAAAGAGGAGTCTTTGGGATGTACGACAGATTGCATTGAAGGAAACGAAGGAGTTAGATCAGGGTATAACTCAAGAAGTAAAGATAAAGAACAACACAATATCAGGAGAAATCAAAAACAATTCAACAATAGATTTACAAGATGCTATTATCTTTTATGGACTTGACTTCTATAAGCTAGGTGATATCAAAAGTGGAGAGATAAAGCAGATAAACTTTATCCTAAATGCTTCACCTAGTAATACTAATACAATTCCTCCTATGGGTAAAAATTTTTATCAAGTATTAGATTCAATTTATCCTTGGAATAGAGGACCTAGAACGGGAGGAAATCAAGATGATATTCTTCCGCAAGAAACAAAGAGAGAAATATTAGAAGGATTTTTTCAATCTAATAACTTCTTTAACTATGGTAATGGAGCTTTTCTAATAGCTTGGAATACTGACAAACTATCTAATGATATAGTTGTAAATGGTAGAACTGCAGAGAGAATAGATAGAAACATCATTACAATTCCAATAAATATAAGCTATGAAAAAGGCGCAACGGTTGAAATACCATATGGTCTGCTATCTCCAAATATAGTAGAAATGACAGGCATAACCTTAGATCCTTATGACAGAAGCTTTTATGGTCAAGGCAATGCAGTTATGTCAATAAAATCAGACGAAAAAATTGATTTTGAGGAAATAAATATTGACTTAACATATGGAAATCTATCTTCTAATAATAAAGTCTGGATATTTAACTATAAAACTAATCAATGGGATGGATACACAAGTTTTACTATCCTAATAGATAGCAACAATAAAAATACCTACTACAACGAAACATATGGCACAAAGATAAAGATAGAACTAGACGGAAGAGATCGAATATGGATGCCTGCATTTTCTGTAAAGGGGGTAGCGAAATAATGATTAGAATAGAGAATTTGACTAAGAATTATGGAAAATTTACAGCAGTAGATAATCTTTCCCTTGAAATTACTGAAGGCGAGATATTTGGTTTTGTAGGACCTAATGGTGCGGGAAAAACTACAACTTTAAGGATGATAGCTACTCTGTTAAAACCAACATCTGGGAAAATATATATTGACGATATAGATGTATCTAAAAATATTAAAGAAGCAAGAAATAGCATAGGATATATGCCAGACTTCTTTGGAGTCTATGATAATCTTAAAGTAGACGAATATCTAGAATTCTATGCTGATATTGCAGGATTATCAAGAGAGCAAAAAAATAAAATGATTGGGGAACTTTTAGAATTAGTAGATTTATCTCATAAAGTAGATTCATATGTAGATGCTCTATCTAGAGGTATGAAGCAAAGACTTTGCTTGGCTAGAAGCCTTATCCATAATCCTAAGTTTTTAATATTAGATGAGCCTGCATCAGGTATGGATCCTAGGGCAAGAGTTCAGATGAAGGATATTTTAAGAGAACTTAAGAGAATGGGAAAAACCATATTAATAAGCTCTCATATTTTACCTGAATTAGCAGAGCTTTGTACTAGTATAGGCATAATTGAAAGAGGTAAGATAGTTATAAGCGGTACTGTTGACGAGATAATGAAAAAGGTTACTGGCACAAATGGAGTACGTATAAGGGTTTTGGATAATATGGAGAAAGCAATTAATCTTCTTATGGAGGAGCCATTAGTATCTGATATATATGATAATGACAATATTATTGAATTTGGATTTAGTGGCAGCGAAGAGGATATGGCTAATCTAATTAAGAAGCTTGTAATAAAAGAAATACCAATAGCTTCATTCAATCCACTTCAAAGCAACCTTGAAGAAATATTTATGCAGGTTACGAAAGGAGATGTGGAATAATGAATCCAGTTTTAAAGAAGGAATTAAAGACAAGAATGAGAACCTGGAGAACACCTATGATGATATCTCTTTATGTACTGATATTGTCATTAATAGTACTTTTAGTATTTGCAGATATAATTTTTTCATATAACAATTATAGAGGTATAAGACTAGATACTGTTAAAGAAATGTTTTTCGTATTTACTATATTTCAATTGTTATTGCTTATATTTATCGTTCCAGCTACTACAGCAGGCAGTATATCTGGTGAAAGAGAGCGTAGCACATTAGAACTATTAATCTGTACAAGGATGTCTAGCATTTCAATTATACTAGGTAAGCTTTTTTCCTCACTTGCTGAAGTAATAATTTTGTTAGTTGCATCTATACCTGTTATGAGTACATTTTTCATATTTGGAGGAGTTTCGCCAGGGAATATTTTACTCATAT
>CAYYDM010000037.1:0-7944 GCA_964470635.1 uncultured Clostridia bacterium
GCCACCATTACCATTTCTCTATGACTATCTTCTTGGTAGCAAAATTCTCCATATGGTCCATTGAAATAAACTGCATCTCCTTCTTTAAGAAATTTATGAACATAGGTAGTTGCCTTACCATTAGGAACATATCCAATTATTAAATCTATATAGTCTTTATGAGATGGTGATGATGCTATGGAATAGGCTCTATAAACTTCTTCATCATTCCCTTTATATATAGGAGCTTTTAACTGTATATATTGTCCTGGCTTAAAGTTAATTTCTTCACCTTCCTTAAGCTTAAATCTTAGTTTTTTAATTACAGATGTCATATCTTCTATTGATTCTACCGTAGCTTCATACTCTTTTACATTAAACAACTCTTCTGGTATTTCTATTTTAATCTCCTGCTTTACCTTACATTGACATGAGAGTCTTATATTTTGCTTAAGCTCATCTTGTGTAAGAAATGGAATTTCTGTAGGAAGAGTAGGTCCCCCGCCCTCGAGAACTTTAACCTTACAATATCCACAGGTGCCTTTTCCACCACAAGCTGAAGGTATAAAAATCTGCTGTTCCATTAAAGATGATAGTAGGGAAGATCCACCCTCAACTATATATTCTTTATCCTCATTTATAGTGATTTTAACTTCTCCGTAATTATTGATAGTACGATCAGCGAGGGTTAATAAAAATGCAAGTATTCCAGTAATAGATGTTATTGTAATAGTTGTAATCAGTATAGTTTCCATATTAACCCTCCCTTATTGTATTTGTACTATGCCTGAAAATCCTACAAATGCCAATGCCATCAGACCTATTACAATTATTGTTATTCCAGGGCCTTCTAATCCCTTAGGGACACTTGCTTTTTTTAGTCTTTGCCTAACCCCTGCTAAGGCAACTATGGCCAGAGTCCAGCCTATACCAGAGCCTAGGCTAAATCCAATTGATTGAAGTAAAGTATATTCACGGATTACCATGAATAGTGAAACCCCTAGTATGGCACAGTTAACTGTAATCAATGGTAAGAATATTCCAAGAGCATAATATAAATTCGGCAGATACCTCTCTACTATCATTTCAACTAATTGTACAAAGGCTGCTATGGTTATAATGAATACTATAAATCTCAAATATTCTAGATTCAAAGGCACTAAAATATTATAGTAAATGAAATAGTTCAATATTGTAGTAAATGTTAAGACGAAGGTAACTGCTTCACCAAGTCCAAGGGATGTTTTTATTTCGCTGGATACAGCTATAAACGAACACATTCCAAGAAAATTACTTAATATCATGTTGTTTGTGAAAATTGATGCAATAAAGATTATAAAAGGATTAAGTTCTATCATGCTTTAGCCGCCTCCCCTTCTTTTTCTTTTTCTTCTGAAGATATGCTTCTTGCTATCCAAATAACTACTGCTAAGACAAAGAAAGCTCCCGGAGGCATTATCATTATTGTCCAATTAGTCCACCAATCACCTAGTACCCTTATACCAAATATAGTTCCAAAGCCTAAAAGTTCTCTAACAAAGGCTATTGTTAAAAGAACTAATGTATATCCTGCCCCTGATGCAATTCCATCAATAAAAGAACTTAATGGAGGATTTTTTTGAGCATATGCTTCACAACGCCCCATTATTATACAGTTTGTTATTATAAGCCCTACATATGGACCTAAAGCTTTACTCATTTCAGGATAATAAGCCTTTAGAAAAATATCTACTATAATCACAAATACAGAAATTATAAGTACTTGAACCATCATTCGTATATGCTTTGGAGTAAAGGTTCTAATTATAGAAATAGTTAGCTCAGAAAATGCTGTAACAAATATTAACCCTAGACCCATTATAAGAGAGTTAAGCATAAGATTTGTAACTGCTAAAGCAGAACATATACCTATTATTTGTCTAAATATTGGATTGTCTTTCCATAGCCCCATTATGAAAATCTTTTTTGGACTATCTCCTGCCATTTAATTTCCCCCCTTATTTGCTTTTATGAAATTGTATATATTTTCATTCATAAAGTTGCTCACAGACTTTGAAGTTAGGGTAGCGCCTGCTATAGCATCTACATTTCCTTCAGGTGCTGGCTTGTAAATAATATAGTTTCCACTATTTGTTTCTGTTAGTTTTAATCCCCTAAACTGTTCCTTAAACCAGTCTTCAGAAATTCTACCACCTAGACCTGGTGTCTCGCTATGTGATACAAAGTCTATTCCTAACAATTCACTGAAATCCTCTGAAATTGCTGCAAAGCCTTCTACAGTTCCCCAAAGACCTGTTCCGCTTATAGGAAAAGCATAACCTATGATATTCTCCCTTTCTTTGGCTATATAAACTTTTTGTCCATTTAAGGTTCCTTCGCTAATATACTTGTTAAAAGCCTCTTCTACTGCTTTAGGTTCTTGAGAGAGTGATTCTATATTAAAAACGTATAATAGGGTTTTTCTTAGTTCTGTTTCTTGATTAAATGCGATTACATCGGCAGTACTATAGTTAAGAAATGCAAGAATAGCTGTAAAGAAAGCTGTAATTAACACCATAAACAGTATTGGAAAACTAAATGACTTTTTCATGTTCATGCAGTCACCTCTTTTTCTTTTGCTTTAGATGCCTTTTTTGACTTTTTATAATAATTAACTCCCTCATCAATTATTGGAGCAAAAGTATTTCCGATTAGTATTGCAAACATCATTCCACCCGCAAATAGTGCATATCCACGTATTATTACTGTCACTATTCCAATTAAGATGCCATATATCCATTTTCCTTCTTTAGTCTTTGGAGAAGAAATTGGATCTGTTGCCATGAAAACTGTTCCGAATAAAAAGCCTCCTGCTAAAACACCAAAAATCGGATTTGGTATCTGTGGAAATCCTAAAAAGTATAATACACTGCTTAGCCCAGTAAAACCAACTACTACTCCTGCCATGGTCTGCCAAGCTGCAACTTTTTTGTAAATTAGATATATTCCTGCTAATATTATTAAAATAGCGCTAGTTTCTCCAAGGGAACCAGATACATTTCCGAAAAGTAAGTTAACTGATGAAATCATTTGTCCTGTTTCACGAAATATAAGCATTGGTGTAGCTTGTGAAACAGTATCTATGTTTTCTGTAAGATATGTAGTGAAACCACCTGGGAAGCCTAAAGCTGCTTTGGACCATTGTATTGTTAATTGTTCAGGAAATGACACATAGACAAATGCTCTTGCTACTAAAGCAGGATTAAAGATGTTCTTGCCAAATCCGCCAAATACCTCTTTTCCAAAAACAACTCCAAAAATAATACCTACTGCTGCTATCCAAAACGGTGTTCTTGCTGGAAGAGTGAGTACGTAAAGTATGCATGTAACAAAAATTGCTTCTGAAATCTTCTTCCCATATTTTTTCTCAAAAATCCATTCTGTTACTACTCCAAAAAGTGTTACCCATAAAAGAAGCACAAATGATCTCCATCCAAAAAAATATATTGATGCTAATATTAGTGGAATTAAAGATAAGATTACTGTCCTCATCATCTTTTGTGTAGTAAAATATTTTTTAGTATTGATTAATGACAAAAAATCACCCCCGTGGTTTATTTGTTTAAAATCATACTATAAACATTAAATTATATAATCCAACTTAATTGATTTATTCCCAAAATTAGCCTTAGAAAACATATTTATATAAAAAACAACCTTGATATTTGTCTTTCTATCAAGGTTGTTTTTTGATTTACTTCACCTAACTCATTTCCTTCTAGTCTTTCCCCAAGAAGTCACTAATTTTGGGCAACCTTTTCACTGATTCCTAAGTTTAACCTTAGAAAAATATAGACCTACAACAAAAAACGCTGTAGCAAACAATAGTTGCATAGATAGCTCGTATTTAACATCTAAGAGAGAGTTTATATTCATATCATTTATTTTGACAAAATAATATGTGGGAAAGAATTTTGCAATCCTTAATACATTTTCCCCTAAAAACTCCTGTGGTACCATTACTCCAGATATAAAGGAGGTACCAAGGGATAATACTGTACTCACTCCACTTAATACAAATTTATTGTTAGTTATGTTATTGATTAAAAACACAAGACATAAGGCTGCAAAGGAAAATACTATGGTATTGACTACATATTTTGTAAAATCTACTTCTCCTATATATTTCCCCTTTAGTACAATGCACCCTAGTATAAATATGGATGTTATAAAGGCTGCTATGGCTAGTTGACCTAAATACATTTCCCTGTTAAATTTTAAAAACTTTATAGATGATACTTTTCTCCTATTTTCAATTTCCTCCGATGTAAAATCCGTCATTACAAAGCCAATTACAGAAATGTATACTGCAAGTATTATATAGCTGGTAAAGTTAAAATATATTCTAAACCAAGAGTTTATTTTTTGATTTATTTCTTTTTCGTCTGTTGCTACTAGGCTTACTTCTATGCTCTTATCTAAAGCTTTATTCACCATAGATAAGTCATATTTATTATCCTCATAAGTAGCCTTAGCAAAGGAAAGAAATTTATTTATTTGGTTTTCAACTTGATAGGATTCTGCCTTTCTATCATCTCTATATAATTCTATAGCCCTTTCTTTATTAATTGTTTTCTCCTCAAAATCCTGTGGAATTATTAGAACTGCATCTGCTATTCCTAAGAATATCTGTTCCCTAATATGTTTTTCGTCTGATGTTATAGATATTATATTATTCTTTTTCCCTAGAAATTTTACTAATTCTCTAGACAACCCACTATTGCTATTGTCTACAATCCCTATCTCCAGCCTCTTTTCAATAAAGGTGGTTTCCTTTTTAAAATTTGTATTGCCATTAATTATGGAAAGTATAAAGAAAATAATTGTATACGATAGAATGGCTCCCTTATTTCTTAAGGCTATTTTAGTAAAATACTTAAATACTGTCATAGGTCTTCCTCCTTAAAAATCCATAGGATATAAGATTTAGTACTATAATCCATCCTAGTAAAGTATAAATCCCTATATCTATCCCATTTCTATTGCCTAATAGATTTATCCTATATAGATTATTTGTTATTATGGAAATAGGATTTAATTTACCCAATATAGGAAAGCTTTTATCGACCATTACCTTTATATCAGGATTCATCATTCCTGCGAAAAATGAAAGAACTAATGTAATACCAATACTTAGTATAATCTTCGCATTTAGCTTTAGCTTATTGGATACTCCAATTAATATCCCTAAGGTTATACCAAATAAATTACCTGCAAATATTAAGAGGACAGAAGGTCCTATGTCGGTTAATAGCTTTATCTTAAGTACATAATGTACAAATAATAGTAGTAGTGTATTGGAAGCTAAATTTAAAAATAAAGATATTATTATACCTGAAAATAAAAACTCACCTTTTCTTAATGGAGATATATTCATCCTTTTAGCTACATTGCTTAGATTTGCTTGAATAGTAGTAGCTATTTCTATACCTGGGAAAACTCCATAGACAGAAACCATTCCTATTAATGAATAGAATATTATAATTATAGAATCTGCCCTTTGATTTCTATCTACTATATAGTTTGTTTGAAAATCAAATTTTTGAAATGGTACATTTAATTCAACCATTTGTTTTACTTGGTCAAGTATTTCTTTGATTATAGTTTGATTGATTCCCGATCTCTTAACAGATAAATTCAAATTATCATCTATAAATCCTTCAATTTCCCCATTGTTAAGCTTATCAACACTATCTTTTTCAGGTATTATATGAATATTCAGTATGTCAATATTATCAAGTATGGGCCTAATAGGGTTTTCTTCTTCTATCCCCACTTCAATGTTTCTAAATTCCATATTCATAATTCCACTAAAGGCAGTGTAGAAGAATATTGCCATAATAAGTGGATAAATCAGGCTCCAAAAAATAAAGCTCTTGTCTCTATAGAAGTTTCTGCCTTGGTATAATATATTTCTAAGTATTTTCTCCATCTAATCTCTCAGCTCCTTCCCTGTTAATTCCAAGAATACATCGTTTAGGGTAGGCAATTGGCTATAAAGCTTAGTATAGGTTAGATTGTTTTCTTTTATAAAATCTATAAGATTAGATAAATTGTTTAGACCATTTTCAAATTTTATTATATAGTCCTCTTCCTTTTTCTCTATGTCTATTACATGAGGTAGAGATTTTAATTTCTGTATGATATTCTCTATGCTATTTCCAAACCCTATTACTATTTTTTCAGTAGTAGTTATCATAGCCTTTAGCTCTTCATTGGTTCCAGATACTAGACTTTTCCCTTTGTCCATAATAATAATTCTGTTGCATAGCTGCTCTGCCTCTTCTAGATAATGGGTAGTATAAATTATTGTACTTCCCTCATGATTTAATCTTTTAATACCATCTAGTATGAAGTTTCTACTTTGTGCATCTACTGCTACTGTTGGTTCATCAAGGAATATAAGCTTAGGCTTATGAGCTATTCCACAGGCAATATTTAATCTTCTTCTTAGTCCACCACTTAATTTCCTTGGGAGGAATTTTTTATAATCCTTTAATCCTACAAAGTCTATGGCTTCCTCTACATATTTTTTTCTTATGTTTTTATCTTCTATATAAAGACCACAAAAATAATCTATATTTTCTACTACAGTTAGATTATCAAAAACTGAAACCTCTTGAGGGACTATTCCTATTTGCTTCTTTATGTCATAGGAATTTGGCGTCATAGTTTTTCCGAATATTTCTACTTCCCCTTTATCAAAGTTTAGTAATGAAAGAATACAGTTTATGGCAGTAGTTTTGCCACAGCCATTAGGTCCAAGAAGCCCTAATATTTCCCCTTCCTCTACCTCCATATCAAAATGATCTAAGGCGATTAACTCCTTATATCTTTTTACTAGATTTTTAACCTTTACCATCATAATCTTCACTCCCATTCTTATCTTGATTTCATTATATGGATTTTAGAAATTCCTTTGTAGTGTATAGAATCATAAATCTCATATGACATTTGTCATATATTTATTTGTTTATATTAGTAAATGTTAGTATAATTTGATTATAATAAAAGTTTCTATCGAAACGTTATAAACTAAGGAAACTTTTATTGAAACTCATTAACGGAAAGTCCTCCTATGTAAGAATATCAAAGTAGGACTTTCCTATTCGTTATAAGAAAAGCTTCTATTGAAGCATTACTAAATTAAGGAAGCTTTTCTTGAAACTCATTGACGGAAAGTTCTTTTTATTATAAAGGTCAAAAGTAGAACTTTCCTATTCTTTATAAAGAATGGGGGATTATCATGAGGAAATTCATTGAAAAATTATTTATTATAGCCCTTTGCTTATATAATACATATAAAATTCGTCCTACTGGAGAATTGGTGTTATATTTCCTAGTAGCTCTTATGCTTTCCCTTGCCCTAGATTTGTTTTCTCATAAGAAAGCTAGGATTTTTCTTTATTTCATATTCTTTTTTCTTTCTTTTTCTTTCCCATTATTTTTATACTATTTACCATTGATATTATATAATCTATATATAGATTATGGCTTATATATAATACTTTCAATTCCACTGCTTTTAATAGATTTCTCTTTATTAAGCCTTTTTGCTTCCTGTATATCCATTTACTTGTCTATTATGACTAAAAGCTTTAATCTTCTTCAAAGCCAAAATAAAGCTGTAAGAGATGAGTTGAAGGAAGACACTATTTATTTAAAAAAGTATAATGAGCAATTAAAAATTGATAGAGAAAAAAACATACATATTGCTATACTTACAGAAAGAAATAGAATAGCAAGGGAATTACATGACTCTATAGGCCATGCCTTAAGCAGTAGTATTTTACAGGTTGAAGCCTTGAAGGTAATATCAGATAACAGTTTGTCTGAAAGCTTAAATTTACTTCAAAGCACCTTAAATAATGGAATGAATGATATAAGAAACAGCATACATAATCTATATAATGAATCCTTTGATTT
>CAYYDM010000037.1:8044-20688 GCA_964470635.1 uncultured Clostridia bacterium
TATGAGTTTGATAATGGCTTTAAAATTCATCTTACTTTAATGAAGGGGTGATTTTATGAATGTTGTAATAGTAGATGATGATCATTTAGTAGTTAGTTCTTTAAAAACAATTGTAACAGCTAGTGAAATAGATGTTTTAGCTGTAGGTCATAATGGTAATGATGCAATTAAGCTTTATAAGGAATATAATCCTGATTTAATACTTATGGATATACGAATGGAAGAAATGAACGGTATCGAAGCTTCAAAAGAAATTTTAAAAATAGATTCTAATGCCAAAATTCTACTTATTACCACCTTTCAGGATGATGAATACATATCTGAAGCATTGTCCTTAGGCTGTAAGGGTTACATACTAAAGCAGAATATTCAGGGCATTATCCCTGCAATCAATGCAGTTTATTCAGGGAACCATGTTTTTGATTCTAAAATAGTATCTAGCATTCAGCATCATAGTAAAAAAAATATAAATACAGATTTGACAGATAGAGAATTTGATATTTTACTTTTAGTAGCAGAAGGACTAAATAACAAGGAAATAGCTGATAAGTTATTTTTAAGTGAAGGAACTGTTAGAAACTATATTTCTTCTATGTTAGAGAAATTATCCCTTAGGGATAGGACTCAGTTGGCTATTTATTATTATAAGCTTTGATTATAGGCGATAACTTTTTAAAAATAACCTTACTATTTGAGTAATATAGCAAGGTTATTTTTACTTTTACTTTTAAATTTGAGCTAGTAAGTAATTCTTACTAGTTGGGTTTTCTTAAATCTGTTTAGTCTGGTAGGATTTTTCGAACTATTCGGTAATTCCGAATAATTGATACCTCAATACAAAAGAAGTGTTTTCTCACCTTTTGTATTGTTTTGAAAAAAACTGCCTTACTTCTCATAATCTAACAACTACATAATAGTGTATTTTTATCAAACATGACTTCAAAGAATAACCTCGATATCTCCCATTCATTAATTGCTATACTACTTCTGCAACTTTTCCCACCTTCCTTCAATATTTTATTTTTATTGTCAACAAAATGTAGTTATAGCAGCATATTTTATAAATAAACAAAGGCAAAGTATCTGCTATTAACACTCAATACTTTGCCTTTTTCGTTTTTAATTAAAATTTACAGTTTTTAAACATCAAGATTTCTAACATACCTTGCATTTTCTTCTATAAAATCTCTTCTAGGTTTTACTTTGTCTCCCATAAGGGTTGTAAATATCTCGTCTGCTGCAACTGCATCTTCTATATTTACTTTAAGCATTATTCTTGTATCTGGATTCATTGTTGTTTCCCAAAGCTGTTCTGGGTTCATTTCTCCAAGACCTTTATATCTTTGAATTGTATATCCTGTTCTTCCTATTTCATTTAATACATTTTCTAATTCTCTATCATTGTAAGCATATTTTTCTACTTTGCCTTTTTTTACTTTATATAATGGTGGTTGAGCAATGAATATATTGCCATTGTCCACCAATGGCCTCATGTATCTATAGAAAAATGTCAGTAATAGAGTCCTTATATGAGCACCATCTACGTCGGCATCCGTCATGATAACTATTCTTCCATATCTTAATTTTGATATGTCAAAATCTTCCCCTATTCCACATCCAAAGGCTGTTATCATAGCTTTTATTTCATCTGAGCTTAGCATTTTATCAAGTCTTGCCTTCTCAACATTCATTATCTTACCCTTTAATGGAAGTATGGCTTGAGTTTTTCTGTCACGGCCCTGTTTTGCTGAACCTCCCGCAGAATCACCCTCGACTAAATATACTTCACATTTGCTAGGATCTTGCTCTGAGCAATCTGCTAATTTTCCAGGAAGTGCTGAATTTTCTAGGACGTTTTTTCTTCTAGTCAATTCTCTTGCTTTTCTAGCAGCTTCCCTAGCTCTCTGAGCTCTAAGTGATTTTTCAATTATGTTTTTTGAATCTTTTGGATTTTCCTCTAAAAATGCATTTAAATATTCTGCTACTAGACCATCTACTATTCCTCTCATTTCGCTGTTTCCAAGCTTAGTTTTTGTTTGGCCTTCAAATTGAGGATCAGTTAGTTTTACTGAAAGTACTCCTGTTAGACCTTCTCTTACATCTTCTCCTGAAAGATTTTCTTCTTTTTCTTTTATAATATTGTATTTCCTTGCATAATCATTCATGACTCTAGTAATAGCTGATCTAAATCCACTTAAATGAGTACCACCTTCATGTGTATTTATATTATTTGCATAACTAAATACATTTTCATTGTAGTCATCTGTGTACTGCATAGCTACTTCTACTGAATAACCATCTTTTTCTCCTTCAAAGTAAATAATATTGCTATGCACTGGATCCCTGTTCTTATTTAAATATTCTACAAAGGATCTTATACCACCCTCATAATGAAACTCTTTTTTCTTCTCTGTTCTTTCATCTTCAAATATTATTTTAATACCTTTATTTAAAAATGCTAATTCTCTTAATCTATATTCTAAGGTTTCGTATTTAAAGTTAACATCTTCAAATATTAAAGCATCTGGTTTAAATGTTATGGTTGTTCCTGAATCTTCTGCATCTCCAATTACATTAAGTTCAGTTACTGCTACTCCTCTCTCGAACCTTTGCATATATTCTTTTCCATCTCTTTTTACTTTAGCTTCTAGCCATTCTGAAAGAGCATTTACTACGGAAACACCTACACCGTGAAGTCCACCAGATACCTTGTAAGCGTTACTATCAAATTTACCCCCAGCATGTAGTACTGTTAGTACAGTTTCAACAGTTGATTTTCCTGTCTTTGGGTGAGTTGCTACTGGTATTCCCATTCCATTGTCCACAACTGTAACTGAGCCATCATTATTTATTTTTACTCCAATGATATCACATCTTCCAGCTAATGCCTCGTCTATACTATTATCCACAACTTCATATACTAGATGATGTAATCCCCTTGGACCAGTTGAGCCTATATACATTCCTGGTCTTAATCTAACAGCTTCTAGACCTTCAAGAACTCTAATCTGTTCAACCCCATAATTGTTATTATTTTGATTATCTTGCATTGACTGTCCCCCGATCTATTGTATTTTTTGCTTAATCCTATAAATAGTTTTTCTAAATTTACTCTATATTATCAATAAAGCCTGCTCTTTTCAAAAGAGTTATTGATGATATGTTTGAACTATATATTATACTTTTTCTAATCTCAGATAATTTATCTTTATCTTTATCTACTTTTTCAGTGATAATATATGATTTAATTTTTCCATCAGCTATATCATGAATAAACCCTTCTTCTCCAGCAATTTTTAAGAAATTTCTGGTGCATTCTGATTTTAATGCTGATTCTGCATCTACTATAGCTATAAGCTCCTTAATGGGTATTACTAAATTTTTTCCTACATGAAGAAACACTTATCTTTCCTCCCTCACCATCACTTTCCCTTGCTTAATATGAAATACTTTTTTTTCTACATCCTGTAATTCTTTTAAATCTATATCATCAGTCGAAGTAATTATTGTTTGTATGTCTTTAAATGTTGATATTAAAAATTTTCTTCTATTTAAATCAAGCTCAGAAAATACATCATCTAATAAAAGAACAGGGTATTCTCCTATTTCAGATTTTATTAGCTCCACCTCTGCTAGTTTTAAAGATAAAGCTGCTGTTCTTTGTTGTCCTTGTGAACCAAATGTTCTTGCGGATACTTCATTTATTATAATATCTAAATCATCTCTATGAGGCCCAAACTCAGTATTACCTTTTTGTATATCTTTTTCAATATTATTTTCAAGTATTTTTTTCAGTCTCAACTCTATATCATTTTTATTTAAATCATCTATTTGAAATGAAGGTATATATTCAAGTTTTAGTTCTTCTAATTCACCAGTTAATTTACTATGGATATCCTTTGATATTATTGCAAGTTTTTCTATGAATTTAATTCTTTCAACAATGATATCGGCTCCAGTTTGAGAAAGCTGAGTGTCCCATACATCAAATAGATTGTAGCTATTTTGATGCATTCGATTCTTTAATAAATTGTTTCTTTGCATAAGGATTCTATTATACTTAGCTAAATTATGCTTATATTTAGGTTTTATTTGTGAAATTTCTTCATCTAAGAAATTTCTTCTTTCACTAGGTCCTTCTTTCACTAATTTTAAATCCTCAGGAGAAAAAACAACTACATTAAGTATACCTATAAGTTCTGAAACTTTATCTAGCTCTACTTTATTTATTTTTATACGTTTTTTTGTGTCTTTTTCAAATTTTACTTCAATAGATTTTGTGAATTGTTCTTTTTTGACATCTAAACCTATATATGCTTTAGTTTTTAATAAATTAATCAACTCTCTGTCTTTGCTTGTCCTGTATGATTTTCCATTGGAACATATATATATAGATTCTAATAAATTAGTTTTACCCTGCGCATTATCTCCCACAAAAATATTTAATGTCTTATTTAGCTCCATATCTAAATTCATGTAATTTCTAAAATTTATGAGCTTTATTTTTTTTACATACACATGAAGCACTCCTTTAGACTGCAACTCTATCTTATACATTATATCATTTTTTTATAACGAATAGGAAAGTTCTACTTTATTATTTTTTATTTAAAGAACACGTTATGACCTCAATGAGTTTCAGAAAAGGCTACCTTATAACGTTTATATAAAAACCTTTTTTACAATACTAGAAATAATACTATAGAAAAATTAGTCTAAGGTACTAGTTATTTAACGATATAAGCTCCTTCTCCAGTTATTTCTACTATATCTCCACTTCTGATTTTTTTTCCTCTTTCAAGTGACACTTCACCATTAACTTTTACTTCACCCTGTTTAATTATTTCTTTGCTATGGCCGCCAGTTTGTGCAACACCTATATATTTTAAAAATTGATCAAGCTTTATAAATTCTGTACTTATGGTTACTTCTTTCATCTTATCAAACTCCTCTCTAAATTTAATAGACACCTATTGTTATAGGTGTCTTATGTCTAATCTTCAGCTGCAAGTCTTACAGGCAACACTAAGTAAGTATAACTATTATCCTCTGCTGGTCTTATTATACAAGGATTAACATTTGAAATCATGTCCATTACTATTTCTTCACTATCTATTGCTTTTATTCCTTCTAAGATGTACTTTGAATTAAAAGCTATTTTAATATCATTTCCTTCTAATTCTATAGGAAGTTCCTCATATACATTACCTATTTCAGAATTAGATGTTATTATAAGCTTATCATCTGATATATCTAGTCTAACTAGATTATTTTTACCTTCTCTTGCAAGTAATGAAGCTCTTTCTAAGCATTCTTGGAAATCTCTAGTTTTAACTTTTATTTTTAATTTATATTCATTTCTTATTATATCATTATAGTTTAAAAATTGCCCTTCTAATAATCTAGAAGTAATTATAGTATCTCCAAAATTAAATATTACATTACCTTGAGTGCAGCTTATTTTAACTTCTGCATCATCATCTTCAAGTATTTTACTTACTTCATTTAAGGTTTTCGCTGGAATAACAACCTTAATGTCTTCATCTACATTAACAGATACTTTTTTAACAGCAAGCCTATAACCATCGATAGCAACTAATGAAGCACTATTGTTATTAGTTTCAAATAAAGCACCTGTTAGTATTGGCCTAGTTTCATCTTGAGCAGCAGCAAATATTGTTTGCCTAATCATAGATTTTAATAAATCTTTTGGAATCTCAAAATAATTACCTTCAAATATTTCAGGTAACTGTGGATAATCTAATGAAGGCTGACCTATTATATTAAATTTTGAATTTCCACAGTTAATATGTACATTATTATTTTCATCCACATTTATATCGATAGGTAAATCTGGTAGTTTTCTAACGATATCCCCAAAAAGCCTTGAAGCTATTACTATAGACCCTTCTTCAATTATGTCACAATCTATAGATGACTTTATACCTATTTCTAAATCTGTTCCAGTAAGTTTAAGTTTACCTTCCTCTGCTTCTAATAAAATTCCACTGAGTATTGGTAGTGTAGACTTTGAAGATATTCCTTTTTGAACTACATTTATGCATTTAGATAAGTCTTTTTGTTGTATACGAATTTTCAATTGTGGATAACCTCCTTTTGTTTGATTTGAGATATATAAATATAAATACATTAGTAGTAATAGTAATAGGGGCAGTGAATATGTGGATAAGTCAAAATTCAGTTGAAATCCACGTAAAACAAGCTGTTAGTAAAATGTTAGTATGTTAACTGATTTTATCCACATATATAGCTTAAAATAAACAATTTATTATTTCTAAATTTTTTATCAACATAATATAAACAGATTATTAACATTTGGCTGTTAATAATAAAAAAGTTATTGATAGGGTATTTTTCCACTTAAGCGGATTAGTTACCCTTTATCTCGTCAACCATATTACTAATTTTCTGCTTAAAATCTATATCATTTTCAATATCTGAAGTTATTTTTTCATAAGCATGGATTACAGTTGTATGGTCTCTTCCTCCAAATTCTTCACCAATTTTAGGAAGTGATAAGTCTGTAAGCTCTCTACAAAGGTACATTGCTATTTGTCTAGGATATGAAATTGATCTTGTCCTTCTTTTAGAGCTAAAATCTTCAACCTTTACGTTAAGATTCTTAGCTATTACTTCCTTTATTAGTTTAACAGTAATTTCTTTAGGTTTAGTATTTGATATGATATCTTTTAATGCTTCACTAGCTAGCTCTAAGGTAATTTCTTTATTTGTTAAGGAAGAATATGCAACAACTCTTATTAAAGCGCCTTCTAGCTCTCTTATATTTGATTGTATTTTTGTAGCAATATAGTGTGTTACATCATTAGGTACGTCTATATTTTCTACTTTTGCTTTTTTTCTTAAAATAGCAATTCTAGTTTCTAAATCTGGTGGTTGAATATCTGCCGTAAGGCCCCACTCAAATCTAGAACGAAGCCTATCTTCTAATGTTGATATTTCCTTAGGCGGCCTATCACTTGATATAATGATCTGTTTATTTGATGCATGTAATTCATTAAAAGTATGAAAGAACTCTTCTTCTGTTCTTTCTTTTCCAGCAATAAATTGTATATCATCTACTAGCAGTACATCTACATTTCTATATTTATTTCTAAACTCTACATTTCTGTCATCTCTAATTGAATTTATTAGCTCATTAGTAAACTTTTCTGATGATACATAAATAACACTTGCCTTAGGATTTTGGTTAAGTATGTAGTGTCCTATTGCATGCATAAGATGAGTCTTACCTAATCCAACTCCACCATATATAAATAAAGGATTATATGCTTTTGCTGGCGCCTCTGCTACTGCTAAAGAAGCAGCATGTGCAAATCTATTGCTATTTCCAATTACAAATGTGTCAAATACGTATTTAGGGTTTAACTGAGATCTCGAAGAGTTATTTTCAACGGATTCAGTTACAATAGTTTGTCCAATATCGTTAGATATGTCTTCTCCTGGAATAAGAAATTTAATATCGAAATCAATATTTGAAATTTGTTTTATTGCGTTTTTAATTAAAGTGAGATATCTAGCTTCCAGTATGCCTTTAGTGAACTCGTTTGGAGCTCCAAGTAATATGAAGTTATCATTTATAGCTATAGGCTCTATTGTTTTAAGCCAGGTATTGAAGCTAACTTCTGTTAATTCATTTTTAATGAGTTTTAAAGCGCTACTCCAAATTTCTTCTAATTTTAAACTCATTTTTTTCCCTCCTATTCATAAAAGATTATTGTCAAATAATATGTTTTTATAACATTAGTCTAGTTAAATATATAATAATGGATAATTATAAAAAAGGCTTCTATCAAAATATTATAAGGTAGCCTTTTTTGAAACTCATTGAAGGAAAGTTTTTTAGACAAAAATGCTAAAGTAGAACTTTCCTATTCGTTATAAACAAAGTTATCCACAAAATAATAAAAAATATAATTGGCTAAATGAATAATAATTATCAACATGGCAATTATAAAAAATGTGAATAGTGTGTTAATAACAATAAAAATGAAACAGAAAAATGTAATAATTACATAGTTATCAACAGAAATAATATTATATACGATGTGGATAAAAAAAAGACAAATATCAATATTAGAAAGTTAACACTATATAAACAAGAAAAAGTTATACACAAGTTTATCCACAGATTGTTAATAAGTATTTGAACTGTTAATAAACAATCCACATTTTCATTTATAATAACAAAAAATAATAGAATTATCAACAGCAATATTAAGATATCCACAGACATAACACGTTGTGGAATAATGTTATCAACAAGTTAATGGCTTAATAGGTAAATGTGAAACGAAAAATAATATAATGTATCATTTATTATGGTAATAATTTCACTTATTTTCTTAGAGTTTTAATATGATTTCAAAAATATTTATAATTCTTGACATTAAGCGTATATGCTAATATAATCTTATAGTAGTGTCTGTATTTTCCGGATAAACTAAGACTCAGTTCAGATGGAATTTACTCTTCAGCTGAACGCAAAGTCCTGTTATCCAGGAGCTATGCAATTCTTTATTCAAGCCTAAAAGGATAGAGTATTTGAATTGTAAGCTATGGGATAAAAATGAAAATTCAGCGATTTTATATAAGTGGCAGTATTTGAAGGGGGTGTTAGTATGAAAATGACATATCAACCAAAAAAGAGACAAAGAAGCAAAGAGCATGGATTTAGAAAAAGAATGAGCACAAAGTCAGGTAGAGAAGTATTAAGAAGACGTAGAAGAAAAGGTAGAAAAAGATTGACAGCATAAGGCCGCGTTATGTGGCCTTTTTATTCAATTTAGGAGGAAATCTCTAAGGAGTAAATTTTATGGAAAAAAGACTAAAGTTAAAGAGTAACAGAGATTTTAGGAAAACTTATGATAAAGGGAAATCCTTTGCAAATAAATATTTAGTAATTTTTTTTATTAAAAATGGACTAGAGAGCAATAGGATAGGAGTAGCTGTTACTAAAAAGCTTGGAAAAAGTGTTGTCAGGAATAAGGTTAGAAGAAGGATTAGAGAAGCCTATAGATTGAATAATCATAAAGTAAGACAAGGTTATGACATAGTTTTTTTGTCGAGGGTTGGCGCAAAGGAAGTTGGTTATAAAGAATTGGAAAGCGCTGTTTTACATTTGCTTAGATTGGCTGGTTTACTTAAAAAAGGTGAATAAGTATGAAAAGGCTGATCATTTTTTTTATAAAGCTATATCAAAAAATAATATCTCCTTTGAAACCTAGAACTTGTAGATTTTATCCAACCTGTTCAGAGTATTCGATTCAGGCTATAGAAAAATATGGCTTTATAAAAGGCAGTGCCAAAAGTATTAAGAGAATTTTAAGATGCAATCCATTTAACCCTGGGGGATATGATCCTCTGGAGTAAAGAGGGGGTTATTTAATGATAGATATATTTGCAAGGCCGTTAGGTGCTTTGCTGAAATTTGTGTTTGATATGATAGTCGGGGCAGGATTAGATTTACCTAAATTGTCTGCTTATTCTCTTGCTATTATAATAACAACGATTATTTTTAAGTTTTTGTTATTACCACTTACTTTTAAACAAATGAAATCAATGAAAAATATGCAGGAAATACAGCCTAAGGTTCAGGAGTTACAGAAAAAATATAAGAATGATCCGCAAACTTTGAATCAGAAAACAATGGAACTTTACAAAGAACATAAAGTTAATCCATTTGGTGGATGTTTTCCTCTATTAATTCAATTTCCAATAATTATTGCGTTTTTTAGAGTAATGCAATTCCCTGTTCCTTACGTATTTAAGGAACAAGCAATATATGACGGCTTAAATAGAAGTTTTCTTTGGATAAAAGATATAGGACTTGCACCTAGCGCCATGATTGATGGTGTGATGAATGGTGTAAGCTTGGCTGGATATAATATACCTATACTTGCAATAATAGCTGCTATTACAACATATTTCTCTAGTAAAATGATGACTGCTGCTCAACCAGTTCAAGAAGGTCAAGCACAATCTACTCAAGCTACTATGAATATTATGATGCCGATTTTCATACTATGGATTGGGTCAAAATATGCCGCTGGACTTACTCTATATTGGACTGTAAGTAACATATTCCAATTGGTTCAGCAATATTTTACTAACAGATCTATAGGTAAAATCAAGGAGGAGTTAAACTGATATGAAATCTGTAGTGAAAACAGCAAAAACAGTGGATGAAGCTGTAAGTTTAGCATTATCAGATCTAAATACGGTAAAAGAAGATGTTGTTATAGAGGTTTTAGAAGAACCTAGTAAAGGTTTATTTGGATTTATAGGAACTAAAGAAGCAAAGGTAAAAGTTACAATGACTAATGATCCTGTTTCTTTAGCTGAGGAATTTTTATACTCTTTATTTGAAAAAATGAATGTAGCAGCTACTGTAGAAGTTGAGAAAAAAGATTATGATCTTTTAGTAGATATTAAAAACATTTCAAATTCTGATATGGGAATACTTATTGGGAAAAGAGGAAACACTTTAGATTCATTACAATATTTATTGAGCCTTATAGTAAATAAAGATAGAGAAAAATATTTAAGAGTACTAGTAGACATTCAAAATTATAGGGCAAAACGTGAAGAGACTTTAATTAGATTAGCTAATAAAATGGCTGATAAGGCAAAGACCTTTAGAAGGACTATAAAACTAGAACCAATGAATCCGTACGAGAGAAGGATCATTCATTCTGCTCTTCAAAATGATTCTAGTATAAGAACCTATAGCGAAGGAGAAGAGCCATATAGAAGAGTTGTAATAGAATTTAAGCGTTAGATTAAACCCAGTATTTTTATACTGGGTTTTGTGTTATGTAATAGATATTTTTGGTATACTAATAATGCGAACTATGCAAAGTAAAAATATTGTTTTAATATAGATTAAATGAGGTGATAAGTATGGATTTTGATACAATTGCTGCAATTGCCACCGCACCTGGAGAAGCTGGAATAGGGATAATAAGAATAAGCGGAAAGAATGCCATAGATGTTGGAGATAAGATATTTAAGAATAAAAAACAATTAACTTTAAAGCAATGTGAAGAGAGAAAACTCAATTATGGATATATTTATAATCCTAAGGATGGAAAAAAAATTGACGAAGTGTTAACAGTGTACATTAAGGCACCCTATACATACACTAAGGAAAATATTGTTGAAATAAATTGCCATGGGGGCATAATACCAATTAGAAAAATACTTGAAGTAGTTTTAGAAAATGGTGCTAGGCTTGCAGAAAGAGGAGAGTTTACTAAAAGGGCATTTTTAAATGGTAGAATAGATCTTTCTCAAGCTGAGGCTGTAATGGACCTTATTGGTGCAAAGACCGATTCAAGTTTTGATGTTTCTTTAAATCAGCTTGAAGGAAGTATTTCTAACGAAGTTAAAAAACTTCAAAATATACTTTTAGGAATGCTAGCACATGTAGAGGCATCAATTGATTTTCCTGAGGATGATGTGGATGATTTAACGTATACTAGTCTTCAAGAGAATGGAAGTCAAGTGCTTGAAAAGATAAATAAGCTATTAAATACTGTATATACAGGACGAATACTAAAGGAAGGCTTAAAGACTGTAATACTTGGTAAGCCTAATGTAGGAAAGTCCTCTTTACTAAATGCAATTTTAAGAGAAAATAGAGCCATAGTCACTGATATTCCAGGGACTACAAGAGATATTATTGAAGAATATGTGAATATCAAAGGAGTTCCATTGAAGATTGTAGATACTGCTGGAATAAGAGAAACTGAGGATATAGTAGAGAGGTTAGGAGTTGATAGGGCTAAAGATTTATTAAATCAAGCAGATTTAATCATAGCAGTTTTTGATACATCTACAGAACTCTCAAAAGAAGACTATGATATTATTGATATGATTAAGGAAAAAAAGGTCTTAGTTCTATTGAACAAGTCAGATTTACCAAATAAAATTGATGAAGAAGATATTAGAAAATATTTACCTGATAAAAGAGTTATCAATACATCCATATCTAGGAATGAAGGTATTGATGAACTAGAAGATACAATAGAAGATATGTTTTTATCTACGGAAGTTAAGATAAATAATGATATTATAATAACAAATGTAAGACATAGAGATCAGCTATTAAAAGCAAAAGAAAATATTGAGGATGCCCTTAATTCTATAGAGTTTAATATGCCTTTAGATTGCGTTGAAGTTGATATTAAAAATTGTTGGGAAAATCTTGGAGAAATAACTGGAGATACTGTAGGAGAGGATATTATAGATAAGATATTCTCTGAATTTTGTATAGGTAAATAAATTAGAAACAAATTATATTTGGAGGGAACCCTTTTTATGAAAAGTGATTATAAATATTTTGCAGGAAAATATGATGTAATAGTTATTGGTGCAGGGCATGCGGGATGCGAAGCAGCTTTATCAACTGCCAGGCTTGGAAAAAAGACATTGCTTCTTACTCTAAGCCTAGATGCTATTGCATTACTTGCTTGTAATCCTAATATTGGGGGAACGGGTAAAGGACATTTAGTAAGGGAAGTAGATGCTCTAGGTGGAGAAATGGGAAAGGTCATTGATAAGTCTGTGATACAGTTAAAGATGTTAAATGCATCTAAGGGGCC
>CAYYDM010000037.1:20698-24194 GCA_964470635.1 uncultured Clostridia bacterium
ATAAAAAACACTATCAGTCTATAATGAAATATACATTAGAAAATCAAGAAAATCTTGATCTAAAGCAAGGAGAAGTATTCGATATTTTTATTGAAGATAATAAGGTAAAAGGAATACTGACAAATACAGGTGCAGTATATGACTCAGATGTAATTATTGTTTGTACAGGAACCTATTTGAAGGGAAAAATCTATATAGGAGAAGTTAATTTTGAAAGTGGACCTTATGGCCTTTATCCTGCAAATAAGCTATCTTCTTGTTTAAAAAATTTAGGTTTTAAGTTGAGAAGGTTTAAAACTGGTACTCCTGCTAGAGTACATAGGGATAGCATTGACTTTAGCAAGATGGAAATACAACCTGGAGATAATGAATTAATTCCCTTTTCTTTTATGACCGAAAAACTGGAGATAAATCAAGTACCTTGTTACTTAACTTATACAACTGAAGAAACACATAAAATTATTAGAGATAATATAGACAGATCTCCTATGTATGAAGGATTAATGGAAAGTGTAGGACCTAGATATTGTCCTTCTATAGAAGATAAGGTTATGAGATTTGCAGATAAGGCTAAACACCAAGTTTTTATAGAACCTGAAGGATTAGACACTTGTGAGATGTATGTTCAAGGAATGTCTACAACATTACCTGAGGAAGTTCAAATTGAAATGCTTAGGACAATACCAGGACTTGAAAATGTTAAGATAATGAGAACTGCTTATGCTATAGAATATGATTGTATAGATGCTACTAATTTAAAGAGATCTCTAGAGCACAAGGAAATAGAAAACTTATTCTTTGCTGGTCAAATTAATGGAACCTCGGGCTATGAAGAAGCAGCTGCTCAAGGAATTATGGCTGGAATTAACGCTGTTCTCAAACTTAGGGGCGAAGAACCTTTAATTTTAGATAGGTCTGAAGCATATATAGGTGTACTAATAGACGATATAGTAACTAAGGAAATTAATGAGCCATATAGAATGATGACTTCAAGAGCAGAATATAGGCTTACTTTAAGACAAGATAATGCTGATTTGAGGTTAACTAAAAAAGGCTATGATATAGGTCTTGTTTCAGAAGAAAGATATAATAATATGTTAAATAAAAAGAATCAAATGGAAAAAGAAATAAACAGACTTAAAGAAAAGATATTAACACCTACTAAAGAAGCTAATGAATTTTTAGCTAGTTTAAACTCTGCACCACTTAAAACTCCTACTTCACTTCATGATCTTATAAAAAGGCCTGAGATTACTTATGAATCTTTACAAGAGATAGATTTAGAGAGAGCTGATTTAAATAGAGAAGTTAGAATACAAGTAGAAACTGAAATAAAATATGAAGGATATATAGAAAAGCAGATGAGGCAAATTGAGCAATTTAAAAAACTTGAAGGCAAAAAACTTTCAAAAGATATTGATTACAGCCAGATAAAAGGTTTAAGGCTTGAGGCAAGGCAAAAACTTAATTCCATGAAGCCTGAATCTGTAGGTCAAGCTTCAAGGATAGCAGGAGTTAATCCTGCAGATATTAATGTACTGTTAATATACTTAGAGCAACAGAGAAGATTAAGCAAATAAGTTATTATTGATTTTGCCTTTTGAATATATATTTAGGAGTGAAAATAATGAGTAATATAGACACTTTAATACGTGGTATTTCTGACCTTAAAATAGACATAGATAGTCATAAACTTGAAAAGTTCAAGATATATAAAAGCCTTTTAAAAGAATGGAATGAAAAAGTTAATATAACAGCTATAAAAGATGATGAGGAAATAGATATAAAGCATTTTTTAGATAGTTTAACTATTTTTAGTACAGGTAAAATTACAGAAGGTAAAAGGATTATTGATATAGGTACAGGAGGGGGTTTTCCTGGAGTACCTATTAAAATAGTAGAAGATAGCGTGGAAGTAGTATTACTTGATAGTTTAAATAAGAGGTTAAAGTTTTTAGATGAAGTAATAAAAGAACTTAATCTAAAAAACATACGAACTTTACATGAAAGAGCAGAAGATTTAGGAAACAATCAAGAATACAGAGAAATGTTTGATATAGCTGTATCAAGAGCGGTAGCATCTTTAAACGTTTTATCAGAATACTGCTTACCTTTTGTTAAGTTGGATGGTTACTTTATAGCTATGAAGGGTTCAGAATCTAATGAAGAAATAGATGAGGCTAAAAAAGCCATTAAGTTACTAGGGGGTAAGTTAGAAGATAAAATAGATATTAAAGTCCCTCAAAGTGATATAGCCCATAGTTTATTGGTAATTAGAAAAATAAGTCATACTCCGACAAAATATCCTAGGCAAGCAGGGAAGATTAAGAAAAACCCGTTATAATATCAAGAAATATAGACAATAATGTAAAACGAAAATTTTGAGAATTCAGTATTTCTTGAAGGAAAGAATGCATTTATATAGAAATAAATAATAGGTGTTGAGTTACCTTACATGAGAGGGATGATGATACAATGAATAACTTAAGTAATGAGATTAATTACATTCCGATAAAATCTATAAAGCCTAACCCATACCAACCTAGAAAAAATTTCAGCAAAAGGGCCTTAGAAGAACTTAGCCAATCCATTAAAACATATGGAATAATTCAGCCCGTTAGTGTAAGAAAGATAGGGGAAGACAGTTATGAACTGGTTGCAGGGGAAAGAAGACTAAGAGCTGCTGAAATGGCTGAGCTTGAAAGCGTTCCAGCCATTGTCGTAAAATTTGTGGACAAGGATTCAGCTGTAATAGCTCTTATAGAAAATTTACAGAGAGAAGATTTGAGTTTTATAGAGGAAGCTGAAGGTTATAATAGCTTAATTAATGATCACGGACTTACTCAGCAAGAATTAGCTGAAAAAGTTGGTAAGAACCAGTCTACAATAGCAAATAAACTTAGAATTTTGAGGTTATCTGATGAGGTTAAGAAGCTAATTATCGAGAATGAGCTAACAGAAAGACATGCGAGAGCGTTATTGAAACTTCCTGATGAAGAAATGCAGCTTCAAGTTTTAGAAAAAATAATTAGTAGAGATTTAACTGTTAAGAAAACAGAGAGCCTTATAAAGAGCATTCTTGAAGATTTAACTAAAGAGAATGAACCAGTACATAAGCAAAATATTAAAGGTATGATAAACTTTAAAATATATTTAAACACCTTACGTAATGCATATACTGCTATAAAGGATAGTGGAATTGATGCAAAATATGAACAGAAAGATATGGGTGATTTTATAGAAGTTACTGTAAAAATACCAAAAGGTAAGAATGCTTAACCTTTCTTTTAAAAACTTAGAATATCAATTGATATTCTAAGTTTTTTTGTTTTGGAGATATTATCTAATTGTTTCTTTTCAAAAATGAGAAGGATTATTTTTTTTGTTGACGAAATATAGTTATATAGATAATATTTGCGATATGATATTATACAAATAGACAAACAGGGACGTTTTTATAAGTGAGGTGTAATGTATGGGAAAAACAATTGCTGTT
>CAYYDM010000038.1:0-24009 GCA_964470635.1 uncultured Clostridia bacterium
CTTTTTTTATTCCTATACTGCCTAATGCACAGCCTGCTGCTGTATAAGTTAGTATTCCTGTACCTAAAGTTAGGCATATTAGCTGAAATAGATTTGTATTTATAACATTTAATATCTGACTAGAGACATTATAGGTAAAACTGCTTGCAATTGGTTTATTCATAAGCTTATTTAAAAAATTCAATGGTTTTTTAATAAATACTAAAAATGAATTTAAAAATCTACTTATAAGACTTCCTGAATAAACTCCCTTATTAAAACTTAGAAGCGAAGAAATTATAAAGCTATTTGCAAGGCTTTTAGTTATAAAATCTCCAATTGCAGAAAATATTGAAACTATAAGACTAGTATTCCATTTTTCACAAACATATTTCCACAGGCTTAATATGATTGGAAGTATAACTCCATTTTTCATATAAATCATTCCTTTTGGTCTATTTCTAGTATATATGATTCTAATGCATAAAGTTGAGTTCTTAAAACTAGCTTGTTTCCAATCCTTAGTTCCTTATTGCCTGAAATTATTGCATTCTCATTAACAACAGCATTACCAGCTATATCTATATATAAATCATACCTTTCAGGTATTTCAGCTAGCTTTATTTCACCACTTGTAGTCTGAACCTCTATAGTTGCTGGTCTAGCATCTATATTTTTTATCTTTCCTAGTACTATTCCTGTATCATATTCTTTTAAAATATCTCCAACCTTTATCTTGTCAAGGCTTATCTCTTCTCTTTCCCTAACTATTACTCTAATATCTACTGGCTTTGGCTTAATGAATGATGTTGGATTTACGGTTTTAAGCTTATAAAAACCAGCTGCACCTAGTACGACTATCATAAAGACTATAATCAGATCTAAGATATTTGCTTTGCCAAATAGTCTTCCTTTTTTATCTATTATTTTCATAAATCTCCCTCCAAAAATCATTCATTTAATTTAAAATCTACTACTATAGTTTTTACTGAATTTTTAGTGCTTTTTAAGTGTATTGTTCCTTCTATTCTTACGTCTCTTCCGCCTAGGTTAATATAATCATCTGTTACAACTGCATTTCCCTCTAATGTCATATAAACTGAGTATCTACCAGGAACTACTGCTTTTACTACTTTTCCATCTCCTGTCTTAACCATATCATAAGTCTCTGTAACCTTTTTATCGATTACTTTACCAAAAACTTGATTTGTGTCCTTATCTTTAAATACATCTCCTACACTTATTCCATTTACAGTTTCCATTAGAACCTTGTCCACTCTAACTGTAACCTCTATAGGTACTCTGTCAGCTGTTATTGCATTTGGCTTTTTAAAATAAGAGAAAACCCCAAAGCCTAAGCCTATGATTAATAATACTATTACTACATCAACCCAGTTAAATCTATTTTTCAAATTACTTCACCTGCCTATCTAATATTTGTTTATAAATGAATATATGTTTCTCTGCCATGCTTTTTGCTGAATACTTTTCACTTACAGAATCATATAATCCTTCTCCTAATCGTTCTCTTAAGCTAGAATCATTTATTAGCTTTAAAAGCTGATTTGCCAAAGTTTGATAATCTCCTGAATCAAACAAAAGACCTGTTTTATCTTCTATAACTAAGTCTCCAATACCTCCAACCTTGGAACTCACTATAGGTTTTTTAAAAACTGCACCTTCCATTATAACATACGGAAAGCTTTCACTATAAGAGGTTACTGTATTTATATCAATTGAGTTGAAAAAGCCGCCTTGTTCATTTACAAATCCTAAAAAATGAACATTCTCTTCTATGCCTAAACTACTTACCAGCTCTTTTAGCATAGATTCCTCTGTTCCATCTCCACCTATTAAAAACTTAACATTTTTTCTTTGCTCAAGTACTAGTTTGGCACCTCTTATAAGTACATCTACTCCTTTAACAGGATGTAGTCGTGCAAGTATGCCAATTATTGTAGTGTCCTTATTTATCTTGATATTATATTTTTCTAAAAAGTCTTCTTTATTTGCAATATTAGAATCACAATTCATGTCTATTCCATTATAAACTGTAAATATTTTATTTTCATTAAACCCTCTGTCTATCATCATATCTTTAAAGCTGTCAGATACTCCAATATAGTAATCTATAATTTTAAGCGACGCTGTATTTAAACTCCTATATACTATATTTTTATAAAAATTATCTTTAAAATCTAACCTATAGTCACTATGAATAGTTGTAACAATTGGAACCCTACAAAATAGTTTAAGTATAGATGCTATAAAATTAGCACGTGCACCATGGCAATGAATAAGGTCATATTTCTCCATTTTTATTTCATTTATTAATCTTTTTATCACAGAAAAATCATATCTTTTCTTTTGCTCATAAACTTCTATATTAATTCCTTTTTCTTTTAAGGCATAGTAAAAGTCTTCTTTCATAAAACATATAAGTTTTACATCTATGCTTTTTTGCAACTCTGACAATAGATTTATTATGTGCGTTCTTGCTCCTCCAACATCTCCACCACTAATCAAATGTAGTACCTTCATAAGATAGCCTAAATCAAATTTTAGGCCCGCCCCTCCTTTTTTCTATGGTAACCAATATATGCCTTCCTTTATTACCTTCGCAGGATTTCCTCCTACCACAGCATTTTTAGGCACATCTCTAGTTACAACACTGCCTGCTGCAACTACTGCACCTTCTTCTATAGTAACACCTTTTAGAATAATACTTCTGCAGCCTATCCAGACATTATCCTTTATATGTACAGGCTTATAAACTTCTGTTTGGCTATTTAGCTTATGATAATCCCTGTCCATAATAACTACATCCCAAGATATATTGCATCCATTTCCTATAGTAACTTCATCTCCACAATGTATTTCCGTCCTATCTCCTATAGACGTGTTATTTCCTATCTTGAGTCTTGCATTTTTATCTGTTCCCCATGCACTTAACTTGACATTTCTATATAATTGGACTTTATTACCAACCTCAATGCTTGAATTCTTCTTTAGAACTCTTACTCCTTTCTCAACTCTCAACATCTTGCCACAACTATTAAATTTCACTTTTTTAAAAGCTCCTCTTATAAGCTTTGTGACCTCAATAAGCACTTCTTTCAATGACCTAGTTTTAATATTATTAATAATTACTTTATTATCTCCCATTTAGTAACACCTCGTAAAGATTATATGTTTTATCTATCATACTATCCATAGAAAATTTTTCTATAACTAATTTTCTGCCAATCTTTTTCATATTCATATAATTATGGCTTTTATATAAGTCATAAATCCCATTTGAAAAGGCTTCTTTATCTCCATAGGGTACTAATATTCCGCAATTAGTGTCCTTTAAAATTTCTGGGACTCCCCCTACTTCTGTAGCTACTACTGGAACTTCACTAGATAGGGCCTCTAATATTGAAAATGATATGGCTTCGCTTACTGATGGCGATAAATAAATATCACTTGCTGACAATAATCTAGGTATGTCTTCTCTATATCCTAAAATTATTACTTCTTCTTTTAAACCCAGTCTATCAACTTTGTTTTCAATTTTCTCTTTTTCTTCTCCGTCTCCTACTAACACACTTTTGAATTTCACTTTGTGCTTTTTAAATTCAATTAGGGATTCTATTAGGAAATCATGACCTTTAGCTTCTTGAAATCTTGCTGCTGTTATTAGCATAAGTTCATCTTCTTTTATCCCTAGCTCATTTCTAACTCCATGTCCTATGCCTGGCTTAAAGTACTCTGTATCTACTCCATTATATATGGTAATTGTTTTTTTCTCACTAATTTTTTCTAAAACTAATGCATTTTTAACTGCATTTGAAACACATATTATTTTATCAGTGAATATTGAAAAAAGTCTATTTAAGAACCTTAGAAGAGAACTTTTCTCATATATAAAATGCATAGTCCAAACTACTTTTATTCTAGGATTAAATATTTTAGATAGTACTGCTAAGTAGCTTTCTCTTAAAAAATGGGTGTGTATAATGTCTATATTATTTTTTTTACAATACTTAGCTATTTGAAAAGCACCTTTAATATCAAATATGCTTTTCATTTTTATTATTTCAATATTATCGCATGATTCTTTAATTGCTTTATGATTATATCCTTCATGATCGCAAACAATGAAAAAATCTAGATCTTCATTGTTCATTTTCTTTACTAAATTAAGCAAGTAAGTTTCTGCTCCACCTCTCTCGAAGCTAAAAATAAGGTGCAATATATTCAAAGAAAACTCTCCCTTCAAAAGGTCATTAGTTATAAGCATAATATATAATATTATAACAAAAAGGCTACAAAATTGCAGCCTTAGTTTATTTCTTCTTAAAATATTTTATTTTTACTTTACCTCATAATAGCCTCTTACCATAAATACTGCATATTTTTCTACATAGGCTCCTCTACCATCATCTCTTGGTATTAGGATTAGATGATTTAGAGAAATGGCCTCATTACTTTGTAAATCCTTTCCTCCAGTCAAGTCTGATAATCCTCCTAACTCAGAAACTATTGCTTTAGCAGAACCACTTCTTAATATAATCTCTGTTCCAGCTCCACATACAAGCCTTTGTCCATTTCTAAGTTCAACAATTTCTAGTCCGCCACCTGATGAATTCATCATCAATTGACTTACTTGTTTCTTAAGTGTTTCATTATCTTGTAATAGTCTCTGTATATCAACATTGCTAGTGTTTCCTCCACCAAGCTTTTCTTCTATATAATATTTTAACTGTTCAATTCTCTTTTCTACATAACTAAAAGTAACTAAAGGATCCTCTGAACCACCTGGTTGTCCAAAACTAATGCTAGAAGCATCTAAAACTATTGCTGCCACTAAAATTGATAAAACAATAAAAATATAATGTTTTTTAATTTTCTGCCACATTTCCATCCCTCCATAATATGCGTTTCTACTATATTCGACCTTAGAATAAAATATCCTGTATTATTCTAAATATTTTTTGATTTCCTGGGAAATAAGGTCAAAAAAAATAAGAGCTTGGTTTCCCTAACTCTCATATATGTATTAATAGTCTGCCAATCCAATGCTTATTTTTAAACACTCATCAACCTTGGCCATCATATCATCATCAAAATGACCAATTTTTTCCCTTAGTCGTTTTTTGTCTATGGTCCTTATCTGCTCTAAAAGTACTACTGAATCCTTTGGTAGTCCATATTCAGGAGCACTTATTTCTATGTGTGTTGGAAGTTTGGCTTTATTAATTTGTGATGTAATAGCACAGACTATTACAGTAGGACTATATTTATTTCCAATATCATTTTGGATAACTAATACTGGTCTAACTCCTCCTTGCTCAGAGCCAATGACAGGACTTAGGTCAGCATAGAGTATGTCTCCCCTTTTTACTATCACCATTCTTCACGTCCTGTCAATCGGTTTTCATAATTAATAAGTTCATTATAATCTTCTTCTAATCCCATTTCAGCAAAAAACAAATTAATTTGACTCATCTCTCTATATCCGTTCTTCATTGTTTCATTAATCTGAATTTTTTTGCGTTCTCTCAAATAGAGCTTCATGGCCTCCCTAATAAATTCACTTCTGTTTTTACTTTCAATTGACACAATGTTATCTACTTCTTCTAGCAAACTATTAGGTAAGCTTATCATAATTCTTTTTGTTTCGGCCATTGTCGCACCTCCAGATTATCCGATGAAATAATTATAACACATATAATCAAATTCTTTAATAGTATGTTTATTAGCATGTTATGGAATATTTTACTCCCTTTATATAGTATATTCTAATATTTCATAGTATATACTCGATGATATACTAACTAATGACTAAAAGTACTAATATTTAAACAAGATAATCTTTGATAGATACTATCTCATTATTTTTCATATATACTCTTGGAACTCTTTTGCTGACCATGCACACAATCTCATAATTTATTGTTCCTAAAGTTCTTGCAATGTCATCTGCACTAGGCTCATTCATAGCTCCATCACCAAAGATTACTGCCTCGTCTCCTATTTTAACATCCTCAATATCAGTAATATCTGCCATACATTGATCCATACATATATTACCTATTATCGGAACTTTTTTCCCTTTTATGTTCACTTCCACTTTGTTGTTTAATAATCTAGTAAATCCATCAGCGTATCCAATAGGCAAGGTTGCTATCTTAGTAGTTTTATTTGTAATATAGCTGTGTCCATAGCTAATGCCTTCCCCTGATTTAACTACTTTGACATTTGAAATATCTGCCTTTAAAGTCATTACAGGTTTCAAAAGGACTTTTTCTTTATTTACAAAATTAGATGGGTATAGTCCATAAAGCATTATACCTGCCCTTACCATGTCCAAATGATATTCTGGCATGTCAATTATAGCTGCACTATTAGCAATATGTTTTATTGGTATCTCTATTCCATTCTTTTTAAGCTCTTTCAGTATCCAATTAAACTTATTAAACTGCTTTATAGTAGATTCTTTGTTAGCTTCATCAGCCCTTGCAAAGTGAGAAAATATGCCTTCAACATATATGTTAGTTAATTTAAATATTTCAATTATTTTATTAATTGAAGCTTCTTCAGGTAAAAATCCTAGCCTTCCCATGCCAGTATCTATTTTCAAATGAATCTTAGCTGTCTTACCTAAATATTTTGCTACTTCTGATATAGCTATGGCATCCTCAACATTATATATTGTTTGGGTAATATCATTTTCTACAACGAATCTGCTCTGATATTTTGGAGTATATCCCAGTATTAGAATATGGCTATTGACACCAGATTTTCTTAGTTCAATAGCTTCAGAAAGTGTAGCAACTGCAAACCTATCGCTTCCATTATCTAAAAGAGTTTTGGTAATTGCGGCTGCACCATGGCCATATGCATCTGCTTTAATTACTGAAGTAATAATAACTTTTTCTCCTACAAGCCTTCTTACTTCTCTAATATTATGAGCCAAATTATCTAGATTTATTTCTGTCCAAACTGGTCTAAAATCTTTTAAAGAAACCAACTCCATCCCCCCTTAAAAAGAACCATTATATAATTAGAAAAGATGATAAAATCATCTAGTTTCATAATATTCCTATTAGAGGTTCAAGTCAATAGCACTATAATTCCCTAATATAGTATAAACCAGTTTTAATATTAAAATCATCATCGTTTATTTTCACATTGGGCTTGAATTCAGAATAAATTACTTCTATAGATAATTCGCCGTCCTTATCTAACACTTTTAACTTATGTGGATAATAATTCTTAGTATTCACCCACAATCTTTCTTTGCTCCTAAATTTATTATTGCCAGGTATTTCAACCTCTAAAACTAAATATTGCTCGCCATTTATATTTTCGAAACTCATTCCAACATTTTCATTTGATAATATGCTTCTTAAAAAAAATCCTACAAAAAGGCTTTTATCCATAGATTGTTCAAAATCCTTGATTATAAATGATTCGTCTATTTGTTTATTATATAGCCAAGCCTGTTTACCATCATATAATGCTATATTCCCTTTATTCTCCAAAGGCTCTAAGATTTCTATGACATACTTGTCTGGTTTCTTAAATACATGCTTTGATTTGTATGATTCAAAATCTTTATTTCCTCTTACCCTAACATCTGCAATGCATCTATAGGTTTCCATATTGTTAAAAAACTTCTGTGCTTCATAAAAAACATCTTTTTCTGAAGGCTTTGAACAGCCATATGTAAAAGTTAGTATTAATGCAAGAAAAATCAATAGACGGTATTTCATGAACTACTGAAACCTCCTTAAGCATTTATTCAATTAGACTTTACATATTTAATGGCATAAGGTATATTTTCTACTATATCGCCTGCTATAAGACCATACTCTCCTTTTTCTTTAGCTCCAATATCTCCAGCTAACCCATGTAGAAAAACACCTGCAATGGCTGCGTCTAGGGCCTCTATTTTTTGTCCAATAAAGCTGGCAATCATTCCACTTAATACATCTCCACTTCCAGCAGTAGCCATACCTGGATTTCCAGTAGTATTTATGTAAATATTGCCTTTGGGACTTGAGACAACTGTATTTGAACCTTTTAATACTGTAATTGTATTGTATGTTCTTGCTGCATATCTACAGTACTCAATTCTGTTAGATTGAATTTCCTCAACAGATACATCTAATAATCTTGCTAGTTCTGCTGGATGGGGGGTAATTACAGTCACATGTTGTCTTAATGATAAAGCTTCCTTGTCTTTTGAAATGCAATTTATACCATCTGCATCTAATACTATCGGTTTATTCGTATTTAGCAAAATATCTTTCACAAGCTCTATTCTTTCCTTATCTACTCCCATTCCTGGACCCAAAACTAAACAATCCATCTTGTCAACCACTTTTCTAATATATTCATTAGAACTTCTATTAAAATGTCCTTCATTGGTACAGGTTACAGGTAAAGTCACCGCTTCTGTTACTAGAATCTCAATAATATTACTTAATGATTCAGGTACAATTGAGTAAACTAATCCGCTTCCACTTCTAAGGCAAGCTCTAGAAGCTAATGCAACAGCACCTGTCATCCCTCTACTTCCCCCAATTATTCCTACTCTGCCATATGTTCCTTTGTGAGTATCTTTTTTTCTTTCAGGAATGATACTGCTTACCATCTCCTTATCTATAAAAGAATAATCACCTTTCTTAAAAGGATTATATTGAGTAGTAACTTGTGAATAATCAATATTTTTTTCTGCTATAGCAAAAGCCACAGCATCATCCTTGCTATGACTTATAGAGACGTGTACATTTGTTATTTCTTTTTCATCTGCAAGTTCCTTTGCTTTTCCATGTAGTCTTATGGAAGGCTTACCTAAAGAATCTGAATAGACTTCAATATCGGTCCACTTAAATCCACTGATACCACTTCCAAGGGCTTTACTTACGGCTTCCTTTGCTGCAAATAACCCTGCTATTGTATTTACATTATTGCTCCTAGATTTAATGTATATAATTTCATCTTCTGTAAATATTCGTTCAATAAATCTATCATTTTTGTTTACAGCATTACGTATTCTATCTATTTCTATTATATCTATTCCACTACCTTTGATCATTATTCCATCTCCCTTGAAAAACTAAACATTTACATTTATTTAAAAATATCTAAAATGCTCTTGTTAAGAGTTATTCCAAACCATGATGCCAAAACTTTTACAAATTCAGCTAAAAAGAAAATAACTGAAATCATGAAAATAACAACAAAAAAAAGCTTTATAATCCCAGCTGTTTTTTCTTTGAATTCAAAGTCTTTTGTAAATAAGCCAATAGTTTTATATAGTAAAATAGTTATGATATTCGTAAAAATCTCTAACCCACTTATGATGAGAATCATTAACATAATAACTTTCATAGACAATTTTAATCATTCCTTTCCAAAACATATAGTAAAATTATATCACAAAATCTTACAAAATATAGGTCATTTTCCGACAAAAGCATTCGGAAAATCGGGTTAGGTCATAAAAAAAGAATGCTTTGTAGCATCCTCTAATCTAGCATATCCTTATCAAATTTTTCTATTTCTTTACTACCTAATAATCCATGCAAAAATGTATATGTAGTATTTATTTTTTCCTCATAATCATTCTTTTTTTCTATTAGTTCTCTTAATCTATTTCTCAAGTTTTCCATCTCTTCATTAAATGGCTGGAGACTACTTTCCCATTCGGCTAATTGTTTGTATGCAAGTTTTACAGTTGATTTTAATAGATTGAGATTAGCTTCTCTTATATCCTTAGGAAGCATTTCTAGCTCAAAAGTCAGATTATCTATCTCGTCATTTAATTTATATATTTCCTGCTGATACTGTCCTAACAATTCAGTGCCTTCTATATATGAATTATTGTTATTTATTTCATCAGAAAGCATTATTATTTTAGTCATTGTCTTTTTCTTTTCTCTATCCTTTTCCTTAAGTTGCCTATCTGTTAATCGTTGTTTTTCTAGAAGATCCTCTAGCTCTTTTCTGGCATTGTTAATAGACCTGTCCCCTATATCTCCGAACAGCTTTAGCCATGTAGGATCCTTAATTAAAATAGGAATCTTATTTTTAGCGATAATGGTTTCCTCGATATCAATTTCTATGCCTTTTGAAAACATGTGCAACTCCTCCTAGCATAATCTTACTAGAAAAGCAATTATATTCAAATAGGTTGATATTACTAATTTTATATAACCCTTATAATCCATTATAACATTCTTTTCAAAAATAAACAGAAATGCTATGAATAACAAAACTATTATTCATAGCATTTACTTTGACTTAATAAGCCTTTAAATATTGTTCAATCTCCCATTTGTGAACCTTGGTCACATATTCTTCCCATTCTTCTAGTTTAGTAGAAATATATTTTTCTGTTACATGATTCCCTAATGCTTCTTTTATCACTTCATTTTTAGTTAATTCCATTACGGCTTCAAAAAGACTCTTAGGTAGAGCTTCTATATGATTTTCTTGCCTTTCTTCTAAGCACATTTCATAAATGTTTTTATTTATAGGTTCTGGTGGAGATATTTTATTTTCTATTCCATCTAAACCAGCAATTAATGCTGTAGCAAGAGCTAAATAAGGATTACAGGATGGATCTGGATTTCTTAGTTCAACCCTTGTACTTAGACCTCTTTTAGCAGGTATTCTTATAAGAGGACTTCTATTCTTTTCCGACCAAGCTATGTTTACTGGAGCTTCAAATCCACTTACTAATCTTTTATATGAATTTACTAAAGGGTTGGTAATAGCTGCGAATCCCTTAACATGTTTTAATAATCCTCCGATAAAATACATGGCTTCATCACTAAGTCCATTTTCTTTACTCTTATCATAAAATATATTTTGGTGGTTTTTGAATAAAGACATATTAAGATGCATACCTGAACCTGCAATTCCTGCTACTGGCTTTGGCATAAAGCTAGCAAACAATCCAAAATCATCAGCCACTTTTTTCACTACATATCTAAAAGTCATAATATTATCTGCTGTAGTAAGTGCATCTGCGTATTTAAAGTCTATTTCATGCTGACCTGGACCACATTCATGATGAGAAGCCTCAACTTCAAATCCAAAGCCTTCTAAAGCAATAACTATAGCTTCTCTTACATCTTCACCTCTATCCATAGGTGCCATGTCAAAGTATCCTGCTTTATCGTTGTTTTCTAGCACAGGATTCCCTTTTTCGTCTACATTAAACATATAAAACTCAGGCTCTGGACCAACATGAAATGTAAATCCCATACTGGCTGCCTTCTCTAATGCCTTTTTAAGCACATTCCTAGGACATCCTATGAATGGCGTTCCATCAGGCATATACACATCACAAATCATTCTAGCAGTTGTGTATCCGTTATGAGTTTGCCAAGGTAAAATTACGAAAGTAGATAAATCTGGATAAAGATACATGTCAGACTCCTCTATACGTGCAAATCCATCAATGGAAGAGCCGTCAAACATAATCTCATTATTAATAATTTTATCTATCTGGCTTACAGGTAATGTTATACTTTTGGCAGAACCAAGTATATCTGCAATCTGTAAAACAATAAATCTAACTTTTTTTTCTTTAATTAAGCTTTTAATTAACTTAATTTGCTCATCTCTGTTGGCTATGGCTAATTCTTTTTCCATAAAACAGCTCCCCTTTTGTATAGAATAAATTTATACAATACATTATACATTATACGCGTATAAATATAAAAACATTTTTTTATAAAATTTTATGTTTTATTTGAATATTTTTACATTTTCTGTATTTTTTCTATAATCCTTATTTCTTTTTGAATATGAAAAACAAAAGGTATCTAGTTATCTAGACACCTTTTTACATTTATTTATCTATTATTATCACAGAAGCTATTTCCTTATCTACTGCTACTTGAGTGTAGCCTACTTGAAATACGTAGGAAGGAAATGTTTGAATCATTTTTAGAGTCATACCAGGCATTATGCCCATTGCCATTAGCTTTCTCAGAGTATTGCTATTTTTCGTGTTAAGCTCTACAATGACCCCTTCTTCGCCCTTTCTTAAATTCGTTACTGTTATTAAGTTTTGATTAGCTTCGTATGTTTTCATTTTTTCTACCCCATTTCTTCAGTACTTGTATTAGCTTAGGCTCTTTTAATATTTCATAGCCGCAGTTAGGGCATTTGTGTTTGTTACATGATTTATGCATAGGGCAGCTTACACATCCTGCTACACTTTGTTCTTCAGTAAACTCATGACCACAAAAACTACATTTTATCATGCTAACACCCCAGTTATGGATAATATTAGATTTAAAACATAACCTGCAGCAAAAGAGAATACTAGTATAAAGGCTGACATGGCTAAGGCAGTTTTTATGCCTCTTTCTTTTATCATCATTGCAAATTGCGCTACACAAGGTAAGAATAATGTAAGGGTAGCTGCTGATACTACAAGCTGTCTAGGGCTTAAAATATTGGCTTTTTGCAAATCAAATAGCCCTGCTGCACCATAATCTCTTCTAAAGAATCCAAAGAGGAATACTTCTGCAGCTTCATTTGGAAGTCCAAGCATATTTACAATAGGTTCAAGCCAACTAATTAAAAGTCCAAATAAACCTGTAATATTTCCAATCCAAATCAACACACTAGCAAATATGAATAATGGAATAATCTCAACAAAATACCACTGCATTCTTGTATAAGTCTTAGAAAGTACATTTGAAAGCTTTGGTAATCTTAGTGGTGGAACTTCCATATAAAAGCTTGGTCCTTCTCCTGGTAGAATCTTTGAAGTTAAGAAACCAATGAATAAGAATATAAACATTATAAACATAAACCAAATTCCTAATGCCCCTTTATTGCCTGATAATAATGACATAATAACTCCTAATTGAGCTGAACATGGAATAGCTAGAGCAAGTAAAAGTGTTGCTATTACTCTTTCTCTTTTAGTTTCTAATGTTCTACTTACCATAGTAGCCATGGTATCGCAACCAAATCCTAGAACCATAGGAATAACCGCACGACCATTAAGCCCTATTTTCTTAAATACTCTATCAACAAGCATTGCAAGTCTTGGTAAATATCCGCTATCTTCAATAATTGAAAACACTAAGAAAAATGCTCCTACAATAGGTAACACAATAGCAACTGCATATCTTACCCCAAGAGTTATTATTCCATAGTCATTAGCAATCAAATCCTGTAACCAGCCCCAAGGTATTGTAGAATTTACTACCTTGCCTATCCATGGATTAATAAAGTTTCCAAATATATTTTCTTCTAAAAAGTCTACAACTGTTCCTGCCCCAAATTTTCCAACAAATTTATAAAAACCAAAGTACACCACTAAAATAAGTATAGGTATACCTGTTATAGGATTCATAGTTAGCTTACTTAAAAACTCTGACAGATTATTTTTTTCAATTTTCTCCTTTTTCGTAACCACTTTGCTTGTCAACTCGTCTACTTCTTTTTGTCTAGATAGTGATATAACATAACTTAGTGGCTTGTCACTTTTTGTTTTTGCCTTTTCTATAATATCTAATATTTTTGTATAATTACTTCCTTCTTGTGTTCTAACTAACTCCAACATGTCTCCATCTTCTTGTAGCAGCAATAATGCAACTGCCCTTTTAGAGATTACATAGTCATGAGTTAATATATTCACTATTCTATTTACAGATGTTTCTACTACCTCATCATAAGATATCCTAAGCTGATTTGACATATTCATCTACCCTTTCTTTTAGCTCATCTAATCCTCGGTTTAATGCTGCAACAGTAGATATTACAGGTATTCCTAATTCCTTTTGAAGTCCTTCTATATCTATGGATAATCCCATTTTTTCAGCTTCATCCATTATATTTAATACTAGTATTACAGGGCTTCCTGCTTCTATCAATTGTATAGTAAGTGGAAGCATTCTATTAATATTTTTTGCATCTATAACATGTAATAAAGCCTTAGGTTTTTCCCTGAATAATAAATCCTTTGTAACCTTTTCTTCTTCTGTTATGCACATAAGAGAGTACATGCCTGGTGTGTCAATGATTTCATATTGAACGCCACCTATAATTCCCTTGCCTCTTGACACTTCAACAGTAGTTCCCGGATAGTTTGAAACAGTTACATATGCACCAGTAAGTTTGTTAAATATTACACTCTTACCTACATTGGGGCTACCTACTAAGGCTATCTTTTCTAAGCCATGTGTATCTTCATTCACTTCTCCATGGCAATTTCCTATTCCAAGCAGTGTGCCTGCCATTTTTTTATACCACGGTGTTTTATTTCTGCAACAATCCATATTAATTCCTCCAGTCTTATTGATAGCCATTCTCAATGTCGTTTAAAAAATTAACTCTCTACTAGTAATTATCTGTTTTAGAGAGTTGCAATATATTATCTAACGAATTATTGATTATGTATGTTAAATGATATTGATTTTCATTGTAATATTAGTTTACATTATATAAAATAAAATTGCAATAATTTTTTAACAAAAAACAAAAAATCTATAATAAAAAAAGCAGCAAAAACATTCGCTGCTCTTAATTCTATGTTTGTTATTATTTCCTCTGACCATAGGTTTTAAATTTCTCTAGCATTAAAGTCATTTCTTCCACTGGAAGTATAACAGGCTCTCCTATACATTTAGTTCTATAGTAAAGTTCCGCACAGTACTCTATTTCTTCAGTGATATTGAAAGCATTTAGTAAATCATTTGCTCCTGCTAAAAGACCATGATTAGCCAATAAAACTGCTTTTCTATCCTTCATTGCTTCAAAGGCATTTTCAGCTAGTTCTTTAGTTCCATAAGTAGCATATTTCGCACATCTTACATCTAGTCCTGCTAATGCTACCATATAGTGAACTGGTGGCAATGACCAATTTAAACATGCCAAAGTAGTAGCATACATAGTATGTGTATGAATGATGGCATCTATATCAGTTCTTCTTTCATAAAACACTCTATGCATCTCAACTTCGCTAGAAGGTTTTTTATCTCCGTCTACCTGCTCACCTTTAATATTTAATACAACTACATCCTCTGGCTTAGTTTTGAAATAATCAATTCCAGTTGGGCTTATGGCAAATAATCCTTTTTCTCTATTGCAAATACTTAGGTTTCCACCTGTACCCTTTGTCAAACCAGATGTTAAAAGCTTTTTACCATACTCTACAATTAGTTCTCTTTCTTCTTTCATTAACATATAAGTATCCATCCTTTTAAGTTTATTATTTAAAATGACTTATTTAATTACTGATAAAGCATTATTCAAATCTTCTATTATATCTCCTGCATCTTCAAGTCCTACTGATATTCTTATCATACTTTCAGTTAAGCCAAATTTAGCTAGTTCTTCTTTTGGATATCCTCTATGTGTCATTGCTGCAGGAAGCTCTATTAAGGTCTCACAATCTCCAAGGCTTACAGCAAGCTGTGCTAGCTTTACAGAGTTTACAACCTTTTTAGCATCTTCTAAATCACCATCTATTTCAAAACTAATCATAGCTCCAAATCCACTCATCTGTTCTTTAGCTATTTCATGACCTTTAAAATCTTCAAGCCCAAGGTACATAACTTCTTTTACTTTTGGATGGCTTTTCAAGAACCTTGCTACTGCCAGTGCGTTTTTCTCATGCTCTCTCATTCTTACACCAAGAGTTTTAAGACCTCTAAGTAGGAGCCAAGCATTAAATGGACTCATAACTCCTCCAAATTCGCACATATAGTCAAATTTAAGTGATTGAATGTAATCTACATTCTTAGAAACTGCAACTCCGCCTACAACATCTCCATGTCCGCAGATATACTTAGTAGCACTATGAACTACTACATCTGCTCCCAATGTCAATGGTCTTTGGAAATATGGTGTAGCAAAGGTATTATCAATTACTACCTTTACCCCTTTTTCCTTTGCTATCTTAGTGATTTTTTTAATATCTATAATCATAAGGTTTGGATTTGAAGGTGTTTCAAAATAAATAACTTTTGTATTTTCATCAATTAACTCTGATAGACTATCTGCATCGCTTAAATCAGCTATTTTATAGTTAACATTATATTGTGGAAGTACATGAGTAACTACATTATAACTAGAACCATATAATGTTCTATTTACTATTACATTATCACCAGGCTTAAGAAATGAAAATAATACAGAACTTATAGCTGCCATACCTGAAGCAAAGGCAACTGCACCATTTCCTTCCTCTAAAGCAGCCATTCTATTTTCGAAAAGTCTCAAGGTAGGATTATTACCTCTAGTATATACATAATCATCACTTTCAAAGGACATAACCTTTTCTACATGTTCAATACTATCAAATACGAAAGTGGATGTTTGATAAATAGGTGGATTCAATGCATTGTTTGCATTTTTTCCTTCACTTCCAGCGTGTATTGACATGGTTTCAAATTTATATTTTTTATTTTTATCCATAAGAAAACTCCCTCTTAATTAAAGTTCAATGATTGCATTTTTGCAGTTACAATGTTGCTGGTCAAGCTCCTCATTAAATACTCTTAAAAAGGCCTTGCTAATCCTTTCTTTGTTTGCAGATAAAGTACCTTGAATATCATGTAAAGTAATCTCACCCTTTATGCCAGTACACCAATTAGTAATTACTCCAACAGTTGCGTAGCACATTCCTAATTCTTTCGCTAGTACTACTTCTGGTACATTGGTCATGCCTATTACATCACCGCCTAAGCTTTTATACATTTTCACTTCATATTCTGTTTCAAATCTAGGCCCTTCAGTGCATATATAAACTGCATCACCCCTTATATCAACTTTTTCAGCCTTTGCAGCTTCATAAAATCTATTTCTAAGGTTTTTGCAATAAGGGTCTCCCATATCAGTATGCTTAACAGGCTCGTCCCCACCTTCAAAGAAGGTAATTGGTCTTAGCTTAGTAAAGTCAATAAAATTATTTATTACTACAACATCTCCTGGAGCATAGTTTTCATTACATGAACCAACAGCAGCAGTTGCATAGACATATTTAACTCCTAGTTGCTCTAATGCCTTCATATTTGCTCTATAATTTATTAAATGAGGTGGAGTTGAATGTTCTTTACCATGTCTAGCTAAAAAAACTATTTCTTCTCCATTAATATTTACTATATCCACTTCTACATTTCCATATTTTGTTTCAACTACCTTGGAGTAACTTCCTTCTCCAATGTCATACACGCCTGTACCCCCGATGATAGCTTTTATCATTACATCTCTCCCCTTACTTAAGTTTCAATATATTTTCTTTATATGGTGGTTTTATTATTCCTTTTTCTGTAATAATTCCTGTAATATTTTCGCTTGGAGTTACATCAAATGCTGGGTTGTATACTTCCATTCCTTCTGGTGCTATTCTTATATTTTCGATATGAGTTACCTCTTCACTACTTCTTTCTTCAATTTCTATTTGTTCTCCTGTTTCTATTTCGAAATCGATAGTAGTAGTTGGAGCAACTATATAAAAAGGTACATTGTAAGCCTTTGCAACTACAGATAACATAAATGTCCCTATTTTGTTGGCAGTATCACCATTTAAAGCTATTCTATCTGCACCTACTAGAATTACATCAATCTTTCCATCTCTTATTAAGGTAGCAGCCACGTTGTCAGCAATAAGCTTTGATGGTATTTCTTCTTGTCTTAACTCCCATGCAGTAAGTCTGCCTCCTTGAAGCCTTGGTCTTGTTTCATCTGCATAAACAAATATATCTTTTCCAGTATAAAAGGCCTCTCTTACTACTCCTAAGGCTGTACCGAAGCCTGCTGTAGCTAGAGCTCCTGTATTGCAATGTGTAAGAATAGTGGCTTTTTCAGGAATAATTTCGTTTCCATACTTGCCCATTTTTTTATTAGTTTCTATATCTTCATTAAAGATACTATCTGCTTCAGTTCTTATTTTTTCATATATCTCATTTACTGATAGCTCTTTATTTTCTTCTATAAGATTTCTCATTCTTTTTATAGCCCACATTAGATTTACTGCTGTAGGTCTTGATTTGTTCAATACTTCTAGTGCTTCTTCCATATTTTCTAAAAAGCTTTCTTTATTTTCATTTAAAAATTCTTTTGCTGCCAATACTACTCCATATGCTGCAGTTGCTCCTATGGCAGGGGCTCCTCTTACAACCATGTCCTTAATAGCAAAATCTACTTCTTTATATGTTTTGCACTCAAATATTTCATAAGTTATTGGCAACTTTCTTTGATCAATTAAATATAAAACGTCGTCTTTAAATTCAATTGTTTTAATTTCCTTCATATGGCTTTCCTCCACTATATAAGAATATATATAAACTTATTTTATTAGACTCTTTGCACATCTTTCTGCATTATACATAACTTTTTCTATATCAACTGTCTTAAGCTCATAATTTTCCATTAGTACTTTTCCATCAACTATTACTGTCTCCACATCTGAAGCTTGTGCAGAATACGCTAGTGATGCAACTAAATTGTATCTTGGATAAAAATGTGGCTTGTTTAAATCTATAATGATAATATCTGCCTTTTTCCCAATTTCTAGCGAACCAACTTCTTTATCTATGCCTAGAGCTTTTGCACCGTTCAGTGTAGCCATCCTAACAGCCGTAGTAGCAGGTATAGAAGTAGTATCTCCTTTAAGAGCTTTATTTACGAGAGCAGCTAAATTGATTTCTTCAAACATATTTAAATTGTTATTACTTGCTGAGCCGTCTGTTCCAAGTGCTACGTTTACTCCTTTTTTAAGCATATCTTCTACTCTTGCAAATCCATTTCCTAGTTTTAGATTGCTGCCAGGGTTATTTGCTACATTTACTTTCTTTTCAGCTAGTATATCTATATCCTCATCTGATAAATGTACGCAGTGAGCAGCTAATGTAGGTAGTTCAAAAAGACCTAAGTCATTAACATGCTTTATAGGAGATTTTCCTCGTAGACTGTAACTGTCCTCTGTTTCTTTTTTACTTTCTGATAAATGTATGTGTATCCCCATTCCTTTTTCTGATGCCATATCTATTACTTTACTCAAAAATGAAGGTCCACAGGAATAAGGTGCGTGAGGACCTGCCATTACTGTTATTCTTCCATCAGCTTTCCCATGCCAGTTGTCGAAGTATGCCTTAGCATTTTTTATCTTCTGATCTTGATCTCCACTTTCAGACATACCTATTGATAAGCTTGCTCTTATACCAGTTTCTTCTACAGCCTTAGCTACATCATCCATAAAGAAATACATATCTGCAAAGGATGTGACGCCAGATCTAATCATCTCCACTATGCTTAACATAGACCCCCAGTAAACATGCTCAGGTACTAATTTTTCTTCAAGTGGCATTATTCTTTCAGTTAGCCAAGGCCAAAATGGTAAATCATCTGCATAATTTCTAAAAAGAGACATAGCTATGTGAGTATGTGAATTTACTAAACCGGGCATAACTAGTTTATTTGTTCCATCTATAATCTTGTTCGCCTTGAAATCCTCTGGAACTAGTCCTATGCTTTTGATTTTTCCATCTTCTATAGCTATACTAACATTATCCAAGAGTGGAGCTTCTTCTCCCATTGTAAGGACTGAAGCGTTTTGAATTAAAATCTTCATACAATCTCCTCCTACACATTAATTAAATGGTTTTATTATATGTATTTTTTAGCCATATCATTTTTGAAAGCTAATATATCTTATATAAGATTATATCTGAAATTATATAAAAATATAAGATAGCTAGTTAATTAGCTATCTTTTTTAAGTCCTTATAGGTTAATTTAATGGAGGTTTGAGTTTATTGTATCTTTGAGTAAATCCCTAAGGTTATTCGCAGTATAATCCTTTACATTTACCCAACCATCAATAGAATAATTTTTATTATTCATACTGCTATTGTAAATATACCCTTCTCCTCCTTCATTGAACCCTTTTGCTATAAGCTTATATGTGTTGTCTCCTGATAAATAATAGGAAAACTCATTGTTGTCATCTTTTACTTCAACAATGTTTCTAAAAGAATTTAATATTGCTCTTTTTTCCTTTAAAGTCACGAAGAACATTCTCACGTAATATAGCCTCCTTAATAGGTATATTTAGTTCTTTAACTTCTAAATAATATTTTACCTAAAGTGAGGCTGTATTATGCTATTTAGTAAATACAAATGTATTTCTATCCTTTTAATATTTTTGCATTCTGTTCTTCTATGAACTGATTTGTATACAGTCTATAATAGTATCCCTTTTTCTGTAATAGCTTATGGTGATTTCCTTCCTCTATTATCTTACCGTCTTTTATTACAAGAATTCTATCTGCTGTACGTATTGTAGAAAGTCTATGAGCTATGATAAAACTAGTTCTTCCTTCTAATACTTTGTGTATAGCATCTTGTATTTTTTGTTCTGTTTCTGTATCAATTGAAGAAGTAGCTTCATCTAATACAAATATTCTTGGATTAGCAAGAATTGCTCTTGCAAATGATATAAGCTGTTTTTCTCCTGTAGATAGCTTGCTGCCACCTTCTCCTACTTCGGTATCATAGCCTTTCTCAAGTTTTTTAATAAACTCATGAGCATTTACAAGTTTTGCAGCTCTTATTATTTCTAGCTCACTGGCATCTAGCTTTCCATATTTTATATTATCTTTAATAGTTCCACTAAACAAATGTGGTCCTTGTAAAACATAACCTAAATTAGAGTGGAGCCAAAGCAGTGGCATATTTTTATAGTCAATACCATCTATTAATATTTGCCCACTTGTAGGTTCATAAAATCTACAAGCCAGATTTACTATGGTACTTTTTCCTGAACCTGTTTCTCCAACTAAAGCTATGGTTTCCCCTGCTTTAATATGCAAGTTAAAGTTCTCTAACACCTTTTCTCCAGTATTATAAGCAAATGTAACATCTTTATATATTATATCTCCTTTAATTTCTGGCCAGTTATCTTTATTTGGGTTCAGAGAATCGCCATATTCCTTTATTACATCCTCACTATCTTTAATTTCAAGTTTAGTGTCTATCATGGACAATACCCTTTCAGCAGAAGCCTGTGCTGATTGTAGTTCAGCAAATACACGTGCAACTTCTCTAACAGGCTCGAAAAACTGAACTGTATATGATATAAAAGCCACTAAAGTACCATAACTAATAGTTTGTAGAAATACACTTTCTCCACCATACCAAATTGCTAAGCCAGTTCCTATAGAAGATAGGATCAATACTACGGGTTGAAATAAGGAAGAAAATACTGCCGCCTTTATAGAATTAGCCTTCATGCTTTTTGTTAGCTCAACAAACTCTTGAAGGTTTCCTTCTTCTCTAACTAAAGTCTTTGTAGTCCTTGCTCCCATTATTCCTTCATTAAAAGCTCCAGTGATACGGGAGTTTATCTTTCTAGTCTGTCTGTGTGCTTTTAAAATCTTCTTTTGAAAATACATGCTAGTAACTGCTAGTATAGGCATTACAGAAAGCACTATTAATGCTAGCTTCCAATTAAGAAAAAGCATTACAAATGTCATTGCTATCATCAAAGTAAAGCCCCAAACCATATCTACTATACCCCAGGCAATGGTATCGCCTAGTCTTTGAACATCTGATGTCATACGTGCCATTATCCATCCTACAGGTGTGGTATCATAGTATGAAAAGGATAGTTCCTGTAAATGTTTAAAGCCTTCTTTTCTGATATGATACACAACCCCAGTCTCTACTTTACCAGCTATGCCTATGAAAAATCCTATAGTTATTACCTGAATTATAGTTAATATTCCATAAACTATTCCAAAAGCTACAATTCCGCTAATACGGATATCATCAAAGAGTATGACATCTTTTAGATTGCCTTTTACTACATAATTATCTATTATGAATTTTGTCATTAATGGAAATATAGAATCTATCACTGCAAGGTTTACCATTAAAAAACATAATATTATTAATTGCTTTCTTAAGGGCTTTGCATAATGAAAAATCTTTTTCCACAATTTTAAGTCAAATTTACTATTATAATCTTGTTCTTGAAAAGAACTCATTATTAACACCACCTTTTTTGTTACAAACCAAAATGCTATACTGTTTTACTTCCCACCAATAGCTCTTCTTCTAAGGAATTCTGAATATCCCAAATTCGTTTGTACAATCCCTGTTGAGCTATTAATTCCTCATGAGTGCCAGTTTGCACTAGCTCTCCCTCATCTAACACAAGTATAATATCAGCTTCAGATAATGTAGAAATTCTGTGAGATATTATAAATGTAGTTGTATTTTCCTTTCTTGTTTTCAAAGCCTTTCTTATATTTGTGTCAGTTTCAGTATCTACTGCACTTAAGGAATCATCAAATACAAGAATCGGATAATCATTTATTATAGTTCTAGCTATAGCTACTCTTTGTTTTTGCCCTCCAGAAAGAGTAACTCCTCTTTCTCCTACTAATGTTTCATAGCCTTTTTCAAAATCTAGTATTACATCATGAATAGAAGCGATTTGAGCTGCCTCATAAACCTGTGAGTCAGGAGCATCCTTCCATGCAATTCTAATGTTTTCCTTAATATTTTTTGAATACAGAAAAGGCTCTTGTAGTATTATACCTACATTTTTTCTAATCCATTTCTTATCTATTTCCTTTAGCTCAATTCCATCAATCTTAATTGAACCCTTTTGATAATCATAAAGCCTTCCAAGAAGGTGAACTAATGTAGATTTACCTGAGCCAGTAGGGCCAAGTATGGCTACGGTTTGCCCTTGTTTTATATTAAAGGAAACATCTTTTATGATAGGTCTGTCTTTTTCATATTCGAAATAAACATTTTTTAACTCTATATCTCCCTTTATTTCAGGCTTTAATAGATTTTCATCAGTTATTTCTATAGGTTCGTTTGCTATTTCCGTTATTCTCTTTAGGGAAACTACCATTTTACCAAAGTCTGCTAGAACTCTTCCCATTTGCCTTATTGGCCATAGTAGCATTCCCTCGTAAGTCGTAAATACTACTAGTGTACCTAGAGATATTTCTCCTTTAGCAGCCCAATAAGCGCCAAATATCAATACCGCTCCTATTTGTGATAGACATACTAAGTCTGAAGAAGCCCAATACCAAGCCAGTAATTTGATTAATCTATTAGTTAAATCCCTAAATTCTACATTCTTCTCATCAAATTTATCCATTTCATATTGTTGACGAGCAAAGGCTCTAACTACCCTTGTTCCAGTAAGATTTTCCTGAAGTACGTTAGAAAGCCTACCTTCAGCTTCATCTGATTTTTGAAATGCATCTCTCATTTTTATAAAAAACACTATTGCTGCTACAAAAATAATTGGAACTACTGCCATTGCAATCAAAGTGAGCTTAACATTTAGAGAAAAAAGTATACTTGATACCAATGTAACCATAAATATAGCATTACCTATTTCAACAAATTGAACTGCAAAAAATCTCCTTATAGTTTCAATATCTGAGGTACATCTTTGTATCAAATCCCCTGTTTCAGCCTTTACATGATATTCATAAGATAAATGCTGTAGGTGATCATATATTTCTTCCCTAATATTCTTGGCTATGGATTCAGATGCTATTGCAGACCATTTACCCCTTAAATAAATGAATAATCCCCTTCCCATTGTCAAAACTATGAGAACTATACTACATATCCAAAGATTTTGAACTAATGTATTTCTACCTCCTATTGAATTAACTACTTTTTCTATCCAAATAGGCAGATCCATTGACTTATTGCCTATTACTGAGTCAATAGAAAAACTAATAACTAAAGGCCCTGCCAATGTAAAGGCTGTAGCAAATGCTACACTTAATATAGCACCAACATATAGCAACTTATTACCTTTCATTGATTTCATTAATAATTTAAAACTGTCCATAATTATTCACCGTCCCTTTGATGTTTTTGTAATTTAATTTGTCAACCCGATTCTAGGATAAATCCCTGTTCCATTTTTCTTGTTAATAACTTTGCCATAAAAATTCCTCCCTATAATTAATAATCCGCGACTTCTGATAAAAGCTCTCATAAATCGGGTTAGGTCAT
>CAYYDM010000039.1:0-8116 GCA_964470635.1 uncultured Clostridia bacterium
AGGAACTTCTTCATCGGTAGGTAAAAGTATATTAACAGCAACATTATGTAGGATATTAAAGCAAGATGGTTATAAAGTAGCTCCATTTAAATCACAGAATATGTCTTCTAACTCTATTCTCATAAAAGATAATAAGGAAATATCTATAGCACAGGCAATTCAAGCAGAGGCTGCAATGATAGAGCCTACTGAAAACATGAATCCTATACTATTAAAACCGATGAGTGATATTGGAAGTCTAGTAGTATTAAATGGAGTGCCTTATAAAAACATGACTGCCTCAGAAGATCATAATAAAAAAACAGAGCTTAAGGGCATTGTAAAAGAGGCCTATGATAAATTAGCTTCATCTTTTGACGCAATAGTCATTGAAGGAGCAGGCAGCCCGGCGGAAATTAATCTAAGAGAAAATGATATTGTAAATATGGGCTTAGCAGAATTAGTAGATGCTCCGGTAATCCTTATAGGAGATATTGATAGAGGTGGAGTGTTTGCATCAATATATGGCACCATTATGCTAATGTCAGAAAATGAAAGAAAGAGAATGAAGGGCTTTATAATAAACAAGTTTAGAGGCGATGTGGAGCTATTAAAGCCAGGGATTAAAATGATTGAAGAGCTAGTAAATAAGCCTTGCCTTGGGGTAGTTCCTTATATGCGTGTAGACTTAGAAGAGGAAGACAGCTTAGTTACTAAGAATGATTATAGTGAAGGGCAAAAACCAATTCAGTCATTAAGCATGAACCAAGAAGGAACTAGCTTAAATCTTCAACAAGAAATTAGAGAACTAAGAAACAAAGAATTTGAAAGACTTGCAGACACAGTTAGAAAGAGTGTTGACATAGAAAAGATTAAAGAAATAATGGGGATTTAAAATGTTTAATAGTATTATCTTAATTGCATTAATAGCTTTAGATTATATTTTAGGAGACCCACCTAATTGGCCTCATCCAGTACGTTTTATAGGGGCAGTTATAAAAAAATACGAAAAGTTCATTAGAAGTTTAAAAGGACTGGACTTAAAAGTAGGAGGCTTTATATTAACATCGGCTACTATAACTACTGTTTTATTATCATTTACACTAGTACTAGATGTAGCAAAATTAATACATCCACTATTAAAAACCGTCCTAGAAATATACCTTGTATATTCCTTATTAGCTGCTAAATGTCTAGAAGTAGAGACTATGAAGGTATATAAGGCTTTGGAATCAAATGACATAACAAAAAGCAGGCAGATGCTGTCTTACTTAGTAGGCAGAGATACTAGCCAATTAAACACTGAAGATATAATAAGAGGCGCTGTTGAAACTATAGCTGAAAATACAATTGATGGGGTCCTTGCTCCCCTCTTTTACTTAGGAATTGGCTTATATTTCAATATTCCAGTTCAAGCCATTCTCTTATATAAGACAATAAATACCTTAGACTCTATGGTAGGCTATATTCAAGAACCTTATACAAAGATAGGCTATGCATCAGCTAAACTTGATGATATTGCTAACTTTATACCTGCAAGACTAGGCAGCATAATAATGATATTGGCTGGAATAGTGCTAAGATACGACGGTAAAAAGGGTATGCAGATACTTATAAGAGATAAAAAGAATCATAAAAGCCCTAATTGCGGATATCCAGAATCAGCAGTTGCAGGACTGCTTGGGATACAGCTTGGTGGCACAAATACCTATTTTGGACAACAAGTATATAAACCAACTATAGGAGATGCTCTAAAGGAGTTAAGCCCAAGACATATTAAAGATACTATAAAGATAATGTATGGTGCAGAATTAATTATGGCGGCTTTTATGATAATTATGCTGAATATAATCTAAGCTTATCTATATAAGTTCATCTAAACATAAGGAGAAATGTATGCATGAATAAACACGGCGGATATTACGGGAAAAATCATCAAGAAATAATGGATTTTAGTGTCAATATAAACCCACTAGGAGTGCCGGAAGCATTAATAGAAGAACTCAAAAAAGAACTTGAGGGAATGGTAAGATACCCTGAAATAGATGGAGTAAGTGGGAAAGAAGCCTTAGCAAAACATCTTGACTTGAAAAGCGAAAATCTAATATTAGGTAATGGTGCAACAGAACTTATATACTTGTTTGCTAGAACCTTAAGTCCTGAAAAGGTGCTTATAGTAAAGCCTACATTTACAGAGTACGACAAAGCCTTTAAGTTGGCTGGAAGTAGTATATATGATTACTATACTAAAGATGAAAATAACTTCAATATACAAATAGAGGAGCTTGTTTCTAAAATAGAAGAGATAAAGCCCAACGTATTAGTTCTATGCAACCCTAATAACCCAACAGGAGTATTTACAGAAAGTAAGGAGCTAATTACTATACTTGAGAAACTCAAGGAAGTAAATGCTTGTTTATTTATAGATGAATCCTTTATAGATTTCACTGACAAAGCTTCATGTATATCGTTGATTGAGAAGTACAGCATATTTATTCTTAGATCAATGACTAAAATATTTGCAGTACCAGGCCTAAGACTAGGATATTGTATTGGAAGAGAAGATATTATATCTAAACTAAACCAAATGAAGGAGCCTTGGACAATAAATAGTCTTGCTATTAAGAGTGTACCAATACTCCTAGAGGACAGCCAATATCTGAAAAAAACCCAACAGTGGTTTTCTGAGGAAAAACAATTTTTATACAATATGTTAAAGAACATACCAAACATCAGGGTAATTAAAAGTGAGACAAATTTCTTTCTAATCAAGCTACTTAGATATAACTCTGATTCATTAAATGAATATCTATTAACTAAGAAAATATTCGTCAGAAACTGCAATAGTTTTCAAGGCTTGTCAGATAAATACATAAGGATAGCTGTGAGAACTAGGGAAGAAAACATTAAAATAGTATCAGAAATACAAAAATATATGGAAAACTAAAAATTTAGGAGGATAACATAATGAAGAAAATATCTAGATTATTATTAATTTCAGTTTTAATAACAGCTTTATTTTCAGGATTAGTATTTGCTTCATCAACTAATTCCAGTTTAAAGATTGATGGGCACACAAAATCCTTAAAAACAGAATCAAAAGATGGTAGAACTTTTGTAGCTGGAAGCAGCTTAAAAAATATTGGCTTAGATTATACACTAAATCAAAACACCGCAATAGTAAAAAACAAAGAGGTAGAATTTAGATTTACACTAAACACAAATAAAGTAAAAGTAAACAACACAGGATTTACACTAGACTCAAAATCCTATAAGAATGGAAATGAAGCATATTTACCACTTAGATTCATTCTTGAAACATTAGGATATGATGTGAAATGGGATAAAAGCATTAAGGGAATAAAAGCTGATAAGCAAAGCAAAGTTGGCTATCCTGTGACAATAGAAAACAAAGGAACTAAGTACACTATAACTAAAGAACCAGGCACTATAGTTTCTTTGGCTCCAGACGTGACAGAAACTTTATTTGCTATAGGAGCAGGTAATAAAGTAAAAGGCAGAACTCAATATTGTAACTATCCTAAGGCAGCATTATCTGTAAAAGAAGTAGGAGGCATGTCAGATCCAAGCGTTGAGACAATAGTAGATATCAATCCTGACATTGTAATAGCTGCTACTCATTATAAAGAAGAAGTATTGAAAAAGTTTCAGCAAGCTAAAATGGAAATTGTTGTTAAAGACTCACCAAAAACATTAGATGAAATGTATAATGATACATTAAAGCTCGGTGCTATAGTAAATAAAAATTATGAAGCAAGAGCATTAGTTTCAAGTATGAAATCAAAAGTAGAGACAGTGAAGATGTACACTAATAATATTAAACACAAACCAACTGCTTATTATGTAGTGGGTACAGGACAGTATGGAGAGTACACTGCTGGAAAAGATACTTTTATAGCAGAGATAGTTAGAATATCTGGTGGAAAAAACGCAGCAGACGATATTACAGGCTGGAAATATAGTTTAGAGAAGCTTATAGATAATAACCCTGAAATTATATTTGGACCTGATTCAGATTATGAGACAATGAAAACAAACGATAACTATAAAGCATTAAAAGCTATTAAAAATAACAATTATAAAATAGTGAATAGAGATGTATTTAGTAGACCTTCTCCAAGACTAATAGATGAAGGATTAAAAGTCCTTGTAGAAATGTTCCACAAGGATATAGCAAAAAAATTAAGTTTCTAAAAAACGGACATTAAGGCATGTGATATTAAATGAAGAAAAACAATAAAATTAAAATCATTATTCTTTTAGTAATGTTAGTTATATCAATAATTTTTTCTATAACAGTGGGTGCAATAAAGATACCTTTTAAAGACACAGTAAAAATAATATGCAGCAATATTAGTTTTTTAAGCTCTAAAATAGATATAAGCAACATAAAAGAATCAAATATATTTATTGTGTGGAGCATAAGACTTCCTAGGATACTACTTGCAGCATTAGTAGGTAGTGTCTTAGCAGTTGTAGGCAGCTCTTATCAAGCTATATTTAAAAATCCAATGGCAGATCCCTATGTAATGGGAGTGTCCTCTGGGGCTGCCTTTGGGGCAACCTTAGGAATTGTACTAGGATTGAATAAAGGAATCTTTGGCTTTGGAATAACATCTATATTTGCCTTTGGCGGTGCGTTAATTACTACTATAATAGTTTACAATCTAGCTAGGATTGGAAATAAAATATCTACTACATCAATACTTCTTGCAGGAATAGTTATGAGTTCTATTCTATCTGCTGGAATATCTATAATGATGATATTTAATCATGAAGAGCTAGCTAGAATAGTTTCTTGGACTATGGGAAGCTTTAATGGTGCTAGCTGGAAGCAAATAGGAGTTATAATTGTCCCTGTAGTATTAGGTATTGTTTTATTAATGTCCCTATCAAAAGAGATGAATGCCATAGTAATGGGAGAGGAAGATGCTCAAAACATGGGTGTCAATGTAGAATTAATAAAGAAAATTATACTTATATTAGCATCTCTACTTTCTGCCTGTGTAGTAGCTGTAAGTGGGATAATAGGTTTTGTGGGTATAATAATTCCTCACCTATTTAGAATGTTATTTGGAGCAGATCATAAGGTGCTTCTACCTGCTTCGGCCATAGGAGGAGGTATGTTCTTGCTAATAAGCGATACCCTAGCTAGAACCATAGTACCTGGTGTGGAGATACCAGTTGGAATAATCACATCCATATTCGGAGGACCTTTTTTCCTATATTTATTAAAGACATCAAAGAGTAAAAAGTTAATATGAGGTGATTATATGACTATCTTAATTACAGGTGGAGCTAGAAGTGGAAAAAGCAGCCTTGCAGAGACTAAAGCCAAAGAACTTGGAGAAAAAGTGGTGTATATAGCTACTGCCATAGCCTTTGACGAAGGAATGAAGGATAGAATATCAAAACATAGAGCTTCAAGACCTGATACTTGGGCTACTATAGAAAAATATAGAGATTTTTATACATTAGAAAATGAAAAAGATTTTCTTGAATCAGATTTAATACTTTTAGACTGTATGACCCTTATGGTTTCAAATATACTTTTAGAAAGTGAAATAGATTTTGATAACTGCCCCATGGAAGAAGTAGATTGTATTGAAACCAGCATATTTAAGGAAGTAGAAGAACTACTGGAAATAGTATATAAACACAAAAAAAAGCTAATTATTGTAACAAATGAAGTAGGAATGGGATTAGTACCTTCCTATAGATTAGGCAGCATATTTAGAGATATTGCAGGTAGAGTAAATCAATACATAGCAAAACAGGCTAATGAGGTGTACCTAGCAGTGTCAGGCATCCCATTACAAATCAAGTAGGGAGCGGTGTGAGGTTCTATATGAAAAGCTTACTATTAATGATAACTTTTTTTACAAGGATACCAATAAGGTATAACTACGAATACGATGAGAAAGATTTAATAAAAGGAATAAAATTTTTTCCCATTATTGGTTTGATAATAGGATTTGCCATGTACATCCCTGTATTTTTTAAAAATGTCCTTCATGGACCTGTTATATCCTTACTATCCTGGGTTATTTATTTATGGATAACTGGAGGGCTTCATATAGATGGATTGGCAGATACTTTTGATGGCATATTCAGCAATAGAAGTAGAGAAAAAATCCTTGAGATAATGAAGGATAGCAGAATAGGTACTTTTGGAGTTATTGGAATATTATTTTTGACAATATGGAATTTAATATTCACAAGCTATATAAATATGAAGCTTATAATAATAGTTCCTGTAGTGGGACGCAGTGCCGCTATTTTAGCGGCATCAATCAGTAAATATGCCAGAGAAGGACATGGAATGGGTAAAGCATTTATTGAGAATTGTGGAGTAAAAGAACGAATTTATGCAGTTGCTTTTAGCTATATTTTAGTAGCTCTATTGCTTAAACTACAGGGTTTAGTTATATTATCTATTACTTATCTAGCTATATTTATGGTAACTAAAAGCATAAACAAAAAAATTGGTGGGATGACAGGCGATACCATGGGGTTTACAGTAGAACTAGCTCAGGGAACTTTTATATTTATTGCATATTTCCTTGATAAATTGATTCTGTGTTGAAATTAGAAATAGGACAATGAAGGCAACAAAGTAGAATGTTTAAATATATAAATTAATTAAATAGGACTGATAGAATGAGAATATCCAAATTTAGAGACTTGACTTTTATTGATATAAACGAAGAGCAAATTATTGCCATAGCTTGTGATTCTGCAGGTGGCATAGGTAACAAAGAAAAGGATGTGGTTCAAGTAGAGCCAGAGATAGTAGGTTATTTTACTGCTCAGGTGGCCCTTACGGAGATATTAGCCATTGGAGCAAAACCTATAACTATAGTAAATACTCTATCAGTAGAGATGAATGATACTGGTGAAAGAATAATTAAAGGAATTAAGCGTGCTGTAGAACCTTTAAATCTTCCAGATTCTAAAATAATAACAGGAAGTACAGAAGAAAATTTCCCAGTATGCCAAACTGGTATGGGACTTACTATAATAGGGATAATAGATAAGAAGAATTGGAAGGCACCTAAAACTATTGCAAACACATTAGCAGTAGCAGTAGGAATTCCAAAGATAGGTAATGAGGTAATAGCAGATAAGGGGAGAGAGATATTATCTATCCATCATTTATTAGATCTGAAAAGGAATCCAAGTATTCACGAAATACTGCCAGTAGGCTCAAAAGGAATACTATATGAACTAAAAGAAATGGCAAGAACAAACAATCTAGGCTTTAACCTAGATGATAAAATAACAGTGGATATAGAGAAATCAGCAGGACCTGCAACCTGCGCTATTATTTCAATAGATGAAAAGGAGTATAACAACTTAAAAAATAACTTCCCTATACCTATTGAAAGAATCGGAAGGTTTATAGAAAAATAATCTTTGAGGTGTATATCATGAATACTGCTGTACTAGTTGAAAACCTAACTTTTAAATATGATATTGACGAAGTATTAAAGAATATTGACATAGATATTCCAAAGGGCAGCTTTGTTAGCATATTAGGGCCAAACGGCTCTGGCAAGACAACTCTTTTGAAAAATATATGCAATATTTTAAAACCTGATAATGGAAAAATCATAGTAAATGATAAAAATGTAGCTAATATAAAATATAAGGAACTAGCTAAGATAATAGCTGTTGTTCATCAAAGCTCAGATATTCAATTTGATTTTTCTGTTTTTGACGTAGTCCTTATGGGAAGGTTTCCGTATATAGGTAGATTTAAAAGTGAAAGCAAGAAAGATTTAGATATTGCCAAAGAGGCTATGATAAATACAGGTATCTGGGAATTGAGAGATAAAGGAATCAATGAAATAAGTGGAGGGGAAAAGCAAAGAGTCATGATAGCTAGAGCCCTTGCTCAACAGCCAAAAATACTTATACTAGATGAGCCCATATCTAATTTAGATATAAAATATCAGGTAGGCATACTAGAGCTGTGTAAAAGGCTTAACAAGGAAAATAAGTTAACCATCATAATGACATTGCATGATATTAACCTTGCTGGAAGATATAGCGATTATCTAATTTTATTAGATAAAGGAAAAATAAAAACCATGGACACCCCTGAAAGGGTCCT
>CAYYDM010000039.1:8216-14559 GCA_964470635.1 uncultured Clostridia bacterium
TAATTTTATTAGATAAAGGAAAAATAAAAACCATGGACACCCCTGAAAGGGTCCTAACCCCAGAGAATATTTCAAATGTGTATGATATTAAAGTTGATGTATTAAAGAGAAACGGAGATAAAACCCCATATATTATACCAGTTTAGAGATAGTTAGGTGATTTAGGTTTAGGGGTCAGGCTTTTATAATTTTATATTATACCAGTTTAGAGATAGTTAGGTGATTAGCTAATAAAATACTCGCCCCTTAATTACCATTAAATATCAAATATGGGATTTAGATACTAAAGCAGAAAAGGTATCTATTAAAACTAGAGAAAAAGAGAGGCAATACTAGTGGGAGGAAAGTTAATGAAAAGAGTAGTAATAGCCGGAACCCATAGTGGGTGTGGAAAGACTACAGTAAGTTTAGGAATTATGGCAGCACTTGCAAAGAGAGGAAAAAAGGTGGCTCCTTTTAAGGTTGGGCCTGATTATATAGATCCTAGCTTTCATAAATTTGTTACTGGGAACCCTTCATATAATTTAGATAGTTGGCTTTTAGACACCAATACTGTAAAGTATTTATTCAATAAAAGCAGTCAAAACATGGACATATCTATTATTGAAGGTGTTATGGGAATGCATGATGGCTTTGGAATAGATAATAATAATGGAAGTACAGCTCATGTAGCGAAAATCACAAAAACCCCAGTAATATTAGTAGTTGAAGCTAAAGCCATGTCCACAAGTGCAGCAGCTCTTGTAATGGGCTACATGATGTATGACCAAGATGTAGAGGTTAAAGGAGTAATATTCAATAAAGTCTCCAGTGAAAAACACTATGAAATACTTAAGCTTGTTGTTGAACGAAATTTAGGTATAAAGTGTTTAGGATATTTACCAAAGAATGGGGAAATATCTTTAAAAAGCAGGCATTTAGGCTTAATCCCTGCTGATGAAGTAGAAGGACTTAATAAAAAAATAGATGAGTTAGTAGAGCTTATAGAAAAACATATTGATCTAAAGACTTTAGAGGATATTGCAGATGTGGAAGATATAGAACCTATAGAAAATCCTGCTAAAGATATTTTCATGAAATACAAAGGACTTAAAATAGGTATTGCAATGGATACTGCTTTTAGCTTTTATTATCAGCACAATTTGCAGCTAATGGAGGAAGCTGGAGTTCAGCTTTTACCCTTCAGTCCTGTGAATGATACTCATGTACCTACAGGAGTAGACGGTCTTTATATAGGTGGAGGCTTTCCAGAGATGTTTGCAGAGAAGTTGGAAGAAAATATATCTATGAGAACAGATATTAAAACATTGCTTGATAATGGTCTTCCTTCCTATGCAGAGTGCGGAGGACTAATGTACCTTACAGAAGGAATAGTAGATTTACAAGGACAATATCACCAGATGGTTGGATTTTTTGATACTAAATCTATAATGACTAATAGACTAAATCGTTTTGGTTACGTAAATATTGAGACTAAAACAGGAATAGAAATACGTGCTCATGAGTTCCATAGATCATGTATAGAAGAAAATAATGACTTAGAATACTACTATCAAGTAACTAGATATAGAGAAAAGTTAATAGATGAATGGAAATGTGGATTAGTAAAGAATAATGTAGTGGCAGGCTATCCTCATATTCATTTCTATAGCAATTTAAATTTTCTAGAAGAATTTTTAAACAAGTGCTTAGATTACAAAAATAGATAATCTGAGGAAAACAAATGGATAAAGGTTATATTCATACAAATGGCTATCCATTAAATATGAGGGGGAGCGGAATTGAAGGAATATGTAAAAGATCCTAAAGAGATAGAACGTAGAAGCTTTGAAATAATAACAGAAGAATTAGGAGAAAAGAAGTTTGAGGAAAGTATGGGCAAGATAGTAAAAAGAGTAATCCATACTACGGCTGATTTTGAATATGCAGATTTACTTGAGTTTCATCCAGAGGCTATTGAAGCAGGAAAGAAAGCCCTAAAGGAAGGCTGCTGTATATATGCTGATACTCAGATGATAATAGGTGGAGCAAACAAAAAAAGTCTTTCTAAGTTTGGGGTACAAATGTTCAATTTTGTTCACGATGAAGATGTAGCAAAAAAAGCTTTAGAAACTGGTATTACTAGGTCTATGATAGCTTTAGAAAAAGCAGCTTTGGACACGAGCATAAGAATATTTGCAATAGGCAATGCACCTACTGCATTGTTTACTTTAAAAAGGTTGATAGAAGAAGGAAAGGCAAAACCTGACTTGATAATTGGAGTACCAGTAGGGTTTGTTGGAGCAGCAGAGTCTAAAGAGTCTATTAGAGACTTGGGTGTACCCTATATAATAACTAGGGGCAGAAAAGGTGGAAGTACTGTTGCAGCAGCAATAATCAACGCCATTTTATATATGCTATAGGATTAGGTTATGTTAGAACAGTATATAGTAAAGGATGGTAAAAAACTACGATACGGATATACTACAGGCTCTTGTGCAGCAGCTGCTGCAAAAGCTGCTACCGAAATGCTCTTTTCTCAAAAAACATTAGACTCTATTGAAATAGATACTCCTAAGGGATGGAAGCTCAAACTCAAAGTTGAAGAATCATCATTTAGCCATAGTAGTGCAACTTGCTGTATAGAAAAGGATGCAGGAGATGATCCAGACTCTACTGACGGTCTTAAAATATATTCAGAGGTCACTAGAAACCATGAAAGAAAGATAAATTTATCAGGTGGTGTAGGTATAGGCATAGTTACTAAGCCAGGGCTATCAATACCTGTTGGAGAATACGCTATAAATCCAGTACCTAGAGAAATGATTTTAACAGAGGTTGGCAAGGTACTTCCTAATGGTGAGGGTGCTAATATCAAAATATTTGCACCAGATGGGGTTCAAATAGCTAAGAAAACCTTCAATCCTAAGCTTGGTATTGAAGGGGGAATATCCATAATAGGTACATCAGGAATAGTAGAGCCTATGTCTGAGGAAGCACTTAATAGTTCTTTAGAACTTGAACTATCTGTATTAAAGGAGCAGGGAGTAAAAAAAATAATTTTTTCACCGGGAAACTACGGTAAGGATTTTGGATTAAAGCAAGATTTAGATGAAAAAGTATTAGTTAAGACTAGCAATTATATAGGCTTTATGATAGATAAAGCAGTTGAATATGAAATAGAAGAGATTTTCTTTGTAGGACATATAGGAAAGCTTGTTAAAGTTGCCGCTGGAATATTTAATACTCATAGTAAAGTGGCTGATGGTAGACTAGAAACTCTTGCAGCAAATTGTGCGTTGCTTGGAGCATCTCAACAGCTTGTGAAGAGTATAATGGAGAGCAATACTACAGAAGAAGCTATAGACTTTATTTTACTCAATAATATGGGCGCGGTATTTGATTTCATAGCACAGAAGATAAGTAAAAAATGTGAAGAAAGAGCTTACGATCAGATTAAATTTGGAACATTAATTTTTTCTTTAAAACATGGGATGTTAGGCATGTGCAGTAATGGCAAACTAATGTTGGAGGAATTCAAGATATGAACAAAATATCAGTAGTTGGACTTGGACCAGGTCATCCTGATTATATATTGCCTAAAGCACTAAGTATTATTGCTCAGTCAGATATAGTAATCGCTGGAAAGAGAAATATCGAAAGCATAGACGTAAGCGGTAAAGATACCTTTATAGTAGGAAATAATCTTTCTCAAATGATAGAGTTCATAAAAGATAATAGAGAAAGTAAAAAAATATCTGTAGTAGTTTCAGGAGATACGGGATTTTATAGCATGCTTAGGTATTTAAAGAAGTATTTTGGGGTTGAGGAGTTAGATGTAATAACAGGTATTAGCTCTATGCAGTACATGTTTGCAAAAATAGGACAAGGCTGGGAAGATGCTTACTTGGGAAGCTTACATGGCAGAGAAAACGAATTTGTTGAAAAAATTAAAGAATATGACAAGGTAGGGCTGCTTACTGATAATAAGTGGACTCCAGATAAGATTGCCTCCGAGCTATTAATAAATGGAATTAATAAAAAGACCATGTATGTAGGAGAAAATTTGTCATACGAAAATGAAAAAATAACCAAAGGAAGTATTAAGCAATTTGCCGAAAAAAAAGAATACCATATTTGTGTGGTGGTGATTAGCAATGAGTAGATGGTTTGCTACAGCAGGTATACCTGATAGTTTGTTTAAACGTGGAAAAGTTCCCATGACTAAAGAAGAAGTAAGGGTCATTACTATAAGTAAATTAAGACTAAGAAATACAGACATAGTAGCAGATATAGGGGCAGGTACAGGGTCTATATCTATAGAATCTGCTTTAGTGGCTAATAAGGGAAAAGTATATGCAGTAGAAAAGAACGAAGAAGGTATACAACTTATTAATGAAAATATCAGTATTTTTGGTGTGAATAATATAGATGTAATAGAAGGAGTAGCCCCAGAAGTATTATTTCAAATAGGAAAAGTTGATAAAGTAATACTAGGAGGAACTGGAGGAAACATAATAGGTATATTTGAGTGGGTAACACACAATTTAAAACCAAGGGGCAGGATAGTAGTTAATGCCATTACAATAGAAAACTTGTACAAGTCATTAGAGCTTATGAAGTCAGGCGAGTTTGATAATATAGAAGTTACAAGTGTATCTATTGCTAAAGGAAAGGCAATAGGCAGTTTAACTATGATGGAGTCTCAAAATCAAATATACATTGTATCTGCTGATAAGAGGTGATAACAGTGAAGGGAAAACTTTATGGAATAGGATTAGGTCCTGGAGATCCAGATTTAGTTACATTAAAGGCTATAAAAACACTTGAGAAAGTAGACGTAGTTATCTGTCCTCAAAGCAAGGGAGACAAGGAAAGTATAGCTTTTAATATAGCTAATGTATATTTAAAAGAAGATGTTGAGGTTATAACATTACATTTTCCAATGATTTATGATGAAAAAGAGCTTCAAGAGAAGTGGGCAGAAAATGCAAATATAATAAATAAAATCCTTATTTCAGGAAAAGATGTTGGCTTTTTAATGATAGGAGATCCTACAATATACAGTACTTATATGTATATAGTTCCATTAGTAAAGGAACTAGGTAATGAAGTAGAAACTATTCCTGGGGTAACTTCTTTCTGTGCATCGGCTGCAAGGATAAACAACCCTTTAGCAAAAGCAGATGAAACCTTTAGCGTAGTTCCACTTAGAAGGAATATGAAAAACCTAGACAAAATACTAAGTTCTCATGACAACATAATAATTATGAAGCCGTCATATAACAATAAAGCTTTAGCTCAGATGCTCATAGAAATGAAATTAGAAAAGAACTTTGCATTAATATCTAAATGTGGTGTAGATGAAGAAAATATATCTTATGATATAGAAGATTTAAAATCAGATAAATTGCCTTACATGTCAATAGTTATAATAAAAAAGGGGGGACTAATATGAGCAAGGTATATTTTATAGGTGCAGGACCTGGAGATCCTGACCTGATAACTATAAAAGGTAAAAAAATAATAGATGAATCCGATGTAATCATATATGCTGGCTCCCTTGTGAATGAACAGGTGTTACAAGGTAGAAAGGAAGAAAGTGTAGTCTATAACAGTGCATCCATGACATTGGAAGAAGTAATAGAAGTGATGGATAAAAGCATTAAAGAAGGTAAAAAAGTGGCTAGAGTTCACACTGGAGATCCTAGCATATATGGAGCCATAAGAGAGCAAATAGATGCTCTTGAAAAACTAGGCATAGACAGTGAAGTGATACCTGGTGTTAGTTCTTTCGTAGCATCAGCTGCAGCTATTAAAAAAGAATTTACACTTCCAAATGTTTCACAGACAATAATATGTACTAGATTAGAAGGAAGAACTAAAGTACCTGAAAGGGAGAGTCTTGAAAGTTTAGCATCACATAAGGCGTCTATGGCAATATTCCTTTCAGTACAGATGATAGATCAGGTTGCAGATAGATTAAAAGAGCATTATGGTGAAGCAACACCAGTTGCGGTAATACAAAAGGCTAGTTGGGAAGATCAAAAGATAGTCATAGGAAATCTTAGCAATATAGCTGAAAAAGTGAAGGCAGAGGGAATAACTAAAACTGCACAGATTTTAGTTGGAGACTTTTTAGGTGATGAGTATGAATTATCTAAGCTGTATGACAAGAATTTTAGCCATGAATATAGGAGTGCCAAGTGAACTGGGCAGTAGTTACATTAACTAAAGAGGGAACCCAGCAAGCAAAGAGGATAAAGCGGTTATTAAATGATATTAACGTAGACGCATATACACTAGAAAAATGGGCTGATGAAGAAACTTTAATTATAAACAAAAAGCTTGATGAATTTATAGG
>CAYYDM010000039.1:14569-22321 GCA_964470635.1 uncultured Clostridia bacterium
TTATAGGAAGTATATTTTATAAATATGATATTATTCTTTTTATTATGGCTACAGGAATAGTAGTTAGGAGCATAGCCAAGTATATAATAAATAAGACTACAGATCCAGGTATATTAGTCATGGATGAAAGAGGACAGTTTGTAATAAGTCTACTGTCAGGACATTTAGGAGGAGCTAATAAAGCTGCTAAGCTATTGGCGGATAAAATAGGAGGTCAGCCTGTAATAACTACTGCATCAGATGTAAGGGGTCTAATAGCAGTGGATACATTGGCTGAAGAATTAAATTGCCAGATATCTAGTATGACCAATGCTAAAAACGTTACAGCACTTATAGTAAATGATGAGATAGTTCAAATAAAATCGGATATTAATATTGAAATAAAGCTTCCTGACAATATAGTAACAGAAGGTGAAGCAAAAGGTACAATATTTATTACAAATAGAATTATGAATATTAGTCATAAAAATGAGGTTCAGCTAATACCTAAGAACATAATAATAGGCATAGGCTGTAGAGCAGGGATTAGTAGTGAAGCTATAATAAATGCAGTAGAAGAAACATTAAACTCGTTAAGTATTGACCATAGAAGCATAAAGCATTTTGCTACAGTAGATGTAAAGCAGAACGAAGCAGGAATATTTGAAACTGCTAAACACTATAAAACCATTGTTAAGATAGTTGATAGAAAAGAAATAAAGACTGTAGAACATGATTTTCAATGTTCAGAGTTTGTGAGAAAAACAATAGGAGTAGGTGCAGTTTGTGAACCATGTGCAGTACTTACTGCTTTAAAGGGACATTTTCTGATGAGAAAACGCTCATATAATGGAATAACTTTATCTATATGGGAGGAAGTATAGATGAATATAGTAGGAAAGATATATGTAGTAGGCATAGGGCCAGGAAGTAAGGAGCATATGACTCTTGAAGCCAGAGCTGCTATAGAGAAATCAGATATAATAGTTGGATATAAGACTTACATTGATTTAATAAAAGATATGATAGAAGATAAAGAAGTGGCTTCTAGCGGAATGAAAAAGGAAATAGAAAGATGTACAGAAGCTTTAGAATATGCAAAAATTGGGAAGACAGTATCATTAGTTAGCAGTGGAGATTCTGGTGTTTACGGAATGGCTGGAATAATGCTTGAAGTAGCATTTAAAGATGAAAGCCATATAGAAGTAGAGGTAATACCCGGAGTTACAGCTGCAAATGCTGCTGGGGCTTCTCTAGGAGCACCCATTATGCATGATTATGTTACCATAAGCTTAAGTGATTTGCTTACAGATTGGAAGTTGATTGAAAAAAGGCTTCATTGCGCAGGAGAAGGTGATTTTGTAGTATGCCTTTATAATCCTAAAAGCAAGGGAAGACAACAGCAAATAGAAATAGCTAGAGAGATACTACTGAAATATAAAAGTGAAAATACAGTAGTAGGAATAGTGAGAAATGCTAAGAGAGCTGGAGAATCAATTGTTATAACTACACTTGGAGACATGCTAAAACATGAAATAGATATGTTTACTACAGTTATTGTGGGAAATTCAAACACATACTCAATAAAAGAAAAAATGATAACACCTAGGGGCTATGAACTATGATACTGGTTTTATCAGGAACATCTGATGGTAGAAAAATAATAGAGTTACTATCTAATATGGGGTATCCTGTAATAGCTTCTACAGCTACAGAGTATGGAGGAAAGTTAGTTGAGTCTGATAAAAACCCAGTAGAAATAATATCTAGAAAATTAGAACGCTCAGATATGGAAAAACTCATAGTAGAAAAGAAAATAAAATATATAGTAGACGCCACCCATCCATATGCAGACAAGGTTTCAAAAAATGCCATGGCTGCAAGTAAATCTACTGGAATACAATATATAAGATTTGAAAGAGAAGGAAATGTATATGATGGAGCACATTATTTTCCAGACTATGACAGCGTAACACTATATTTAAAAGAAACTGATGGAAATATTTTATTAACTACTGGCAGCAATAACCTACAGATTTTCACGTCTTCTCTTGAAATTAGCAGATTATATGTAAGAGTTCTTCCTACCCATTCTGTAATAAAGAAATGTGAAGACTTAGGATTGTTTCCAAATCAGATAATAGCAATCCAAGGGCCTTTTACAAAGGAGCTTAATAAAGCTATATACCGCAATTATAATATAAAACATATGGTAACAAAGGACAGTGGAGACCTTGGAGGAACTAAAGAAAAGGTTATAGGAGCAATAGAAGCAGGAGTAAATGTTGTTCTAATACAACGTCCTAATATAGAGTATACAAACTTATGTAATAGTATAGATGAAGTTATAGAGATTGTTAATAAGAGTTATGGTCATGTTCTGCAAATGTAATATCGTAATAATTTTTATAAATTTACAAACTGGTAATCTCTAAATTATAACACAATTAAATAGTTAAAAATTATAGGTTCTTTAACAAGAATAATAGGGAAAGCGGTGTAAATCCGCTACAGCCCCCGCTACTGTAAGTGGGAACGAAATCATAATTTGCCACTGGAGAAGTATTTTCTGGGAAGGTTTTGAGAGTAGGAAGTACCACAAGTCAGGAGACCTGCCTGTAAATTTTATAAATAAGCCTTCGGTGGGAAGTGGTTATTTTATGTATTGATTTTTGTGCATAGATGAAACCATAGTTTTAAGAAGCTATGGTTTTTATTTGTTTGAAGATCATGCTTATCACAGAAGGAATAACAACTAATTACAACAAATAAGGAGGAAATTAGCATGAAAAAAGTAAAATTAGTGTCATTAGTATTGATAATTGTAATGATTTGTGGGGTATTTGCTGGATGTAATAAAAATACTGTAGTTAAAAATGATACACCTAGCAATGTAAGTGGAAGTAACGTAGAAGGAACAACGAATGAAGAAATAAAAGATGCAGAAACAACAAAAGAAGAAATAAATGTAGAAGAAGCATCTAAAGAAGAAACTAAGGATGAAGAAAAATCTAAAGAAGAAACAAAAGTAGAACAACCTAAAAAAGAAGAGCCTAAAAAAGAAGAACCAAAGAAAGAAGCAGTTTCTGAGCATGGTGTAACTATTAATAAGGATAATGTAGTGTTTACAGATGCTAGAGGTAAAAAAGTAACTATTAAGAAGAATCCTCAAAGAGTAGTTTGTTTACATAACTCATTTCTTGATATATGGGACAGTTGTGGCGGAAAAGTTATAGGTAGAGTAGAAGAATCAGAAGAAAAGCCTGTTGAAAAAGCTATGTCAGCTGAAGTAGTTGGAGCTGCTGGTGCACCAAGCCTTGAAAAAGTATTAGCATTAGAGCCAGACTTAGTTATTGTAACTAATGGATTTAAAGTTCAAGCAGAAATGGTGCCAGTATTGGAGCAAAATAATATTCAAGTTATATCCTTAGCAAATGATTATTTAGAAGACTACTATAAAACAGTAAGACTTTTTACAGGAATAACAGAGAGAGAAGATTTATATGAAAAGCATACTAATGAAGTTAAAAAAGGTGTAAACGCAATAATAAAAAAAGCACCTAAAGATAAAAACTACAAGGTTTTAATAGTATTCGCTACAGCAAAGAATATTACTGTAAGAAACTCTCAATCAATGGTAGGAGAAATGCTTAAGGACCTTAACACTATAAATATATCTGATAGCGAAATTAATTCAGCAAATGCTACTACATTTAGCATGGAAAAAATAATACAAGAGGATCCAGATTTTATATTTGTACAAACTATGGGAAGCGACAAAGAAAAAATAATGGAAAGACTAAAACAAGATGTAGAAAATAACCCAGCATGGGCATCACTTACTGCAGTGAAAGAAGGAAGATATGTAGTTCTTCCAAAAGACTTGTATCTATACAAACCAAATGCAAGATATGCAGAGGCATATAAAGGCTTAGCAAAAATACTTTATCCAGAAACATTTAAATAAACAATAAATAACATGGCTGTACAGTTTTTTATATTAATAAAGACTGTACAGCCTATAGCTAAAATGTTAATACTAAGGGGAATTGAAAAAAATGGCCAGCAGTGATACAAAGAATGAAGTGATGAAAAAAAATCTTATTTTATTTATTTTCATATGTATTTTCGTAGTCAGCTTTTTTATAAGTATAGGAAACGGAGCTGTAAATATATCACCTAAAGAAATAATAAATGCCATATTATTTGATAAATCTACAGTAAATTATCAAATAATATGGAATGTTAGATTGCCTAGAACCATAGTAGCTGGGTTTGTTGGTACATGTCTAGCTTTATCTGGAGCTATACTACAGGGAGTTATGAGAAATCCTTTAGCGGGACCTAATATTATTGGGGTTTCATCTGGCGCAGGGCTTATGACATTAATTATTCTAATACTTTTTCCAGATTATTATTATTTAGCGCCTGCAGGAGCCTTTGCTGGAGCACTATTAGCTACTCTCTTTATATATTTTTTAGCCTGGAAGGAAGGGGTAGTTCCTACTCGTTTAATACTAGCAGGTGTGGCGGTCTCTTCACTATTGGGTGCAGGAACAAATGCAATAATGACTTTTTTCCCAAATAAGGTAGCTGGAGTTATTGGATTTATGGTAGGAGGCCTTTCTGCAACTAACTGGCGACATGTAAGTACCATATTTCCATATGCAACAGTGGGGATAATCTTACTTTTATTGATACCAAATAAATTGAATATTTTAATGTTAGGTGACGAGGTAGCAACAGGTCTTGGAGTAAATGTAGAAAAGGCTAGATTCATGTTTATTATAATCTCATCACTATTGGCAGGTAGTGCAGTTAGTGTTGTAGGTCTCCTAGGATTTGTAGGACTAATAGTGCCACATATGACTAGATTATTTATAGGTTCAGATTATAGATATTTACTGCCAGCATCTATTTTTACAGGCGCTAGTATAGTAATGCTTTGTGATACTGTAGCAAGACTTTTATTTGCTCCAACAGAAATACCTGTGGGCATTATAATGTCGGCATTAGGAGCTCCATTTTTCTTATATTTACTTAGAAGAAAGGGAGAATATTAGTATGAAAATGAAGATTGAAAACATAAGCGTAAATTATGGAGATAAAAAAGCGGTTAAGAATGTTAATTTTGAAATAAATTCCGGACAGATAGTAACTATTATAGGACCTAATGGCTCAGGAAAATCTACTTTACTTAAGGCTATGAGCAGATGCTTAAAGCCATCAGGAGGTAGTATTTATATAGAGGAAACTAATATAAACCAATTAAATACTAAGATTATCGCACAAAAATTGGCTATATTACCACAAGTCAAGAATGTATCCTCAGATGTTTCTGTAGAAGAGTTAGTGTCCTATGGAAGATATCCTCACTTAAAATTTGGGAAAAGGCTAGGTAAAGAGGATATGGAGATAGTAGACTGGGCATTAGAAAAGACAGGGCTTAGTTCTCTAAGAAAGAGATTTGTAGCAACACTTTCTGGAGGAGAAAGACAGAGAGCATGGATAGCTATGTCCTTAGCTCAAAAACCTAAAATACTCTTACTTGACGAGCCTACAACATTTCTTGACATATCTTATCAATTGGAAGTTTTAGAACTGGTAAAAGAATTAAACAAAACCCTAGGCTTGACTGTAGTTATGGTTCTACATGACTTAAATCAAGCGGCAAGGTATTCTGATACAATTTTAGTGATAAAAGATGGAGAATTATGTGAATCTGGTACACCAGATAAAATAATAGAAAAATGCTTATTGAAAGATGTTTTCAAAATAGATGCAGATATATATGAGGATAGGGTAAATAATTGTCCATATTTTATTCCTAAAAAGGCCATTGCAAAGCATTGTATTAAATTATAAAATGAACTCTAGACATACTAGTTCATGTAAAAAAGAGAGCTCCGATAAAACTATGAAAATAACATAGTTAATTAAATATTCAAATGGGAGATGAATTTATGAAATTCATATTAGTTAGACACGGAGAAACAGAAGCTAATATAGGTGGCATATACAGCGGATGGACAGATTTTCCTCTTACTGAAAAAGGGAGTAGAGATATACAGGCTACTGCTGAAGCATTGAAAAGATATGAAAATATAGAAATAATATATTCAAGTCCCTTAAACAGAGCATTAACTACTGCTAAAGCCATATCAGCATCAATAAATAAAGAAATACAGATAGTTGATAGCCTAAGAGAGATGAATTTTGGAATATTTGATGGTAAGGAAAGAAAGCACATCCAAGAAAATTATACTGAAGAGTGGAAGTCTTGGATAGATGACTATGTCAACTATAGAATACCAGAGGGGGAAAATCTGATCGATGTATATAGTAGAATAAAAGATTTCATAGACAAGCTCATTGAAGAAGATAAGGATTCAATAATAGTAACCCACGGAGGTATTATTCAGACTATGATTACATACCTTCTTGATTTGGGACTAGATAAGATGTGGCATTTTCAATGTCCACCTGCTGGATATGTTGAGATAGAGTATGCAGATAATTTTGGTTATATTAGAAGACTAACTGATGGAAAAGAGACCACTGAATAATAAGATTATTTCATAGAATCCAAGGAGACAATTGTCCCCTTAGATTTTTAAAATTATAGATGCAACTTATTTTGGAGATATTTGTTAACAAAATAACAACTAGGGTATATAATTAAAATAACTATAAAGGAGGGATTGTATGCAATTTTTAATTGTTATTGCTGTAGTAGCAGGCTATTTTATCTTTGAACAAGTAAAGAAGCAAAGAAACAAAAGAAAACATGATGATAATGTAATTGAAATGAATCCTAATGAAAAAAAGAAATTTTATCCAAAAATAAATACTAAAATAATATGGGTAGTGGGTATTGGTATCATAGCTCTAGTTTTCTTAGCATCTTGTATCTATACTGTTGATCAGACAGAATTTGCTGTACTTACAACCTTTGGTAAACCTAACCGTGATATAGTAGAATCTGGACTTAAGTTTAAATTACCTTTTCCTATACAAAGCGTACATAAGTTATCAAAAGAAACTTTCTCATTAACATTAGGATATAAGGCAAAAGGAGAAGAATTACAAATAAGCGAATCAGAATCTAAGATGATAACTGGAGATGAAAACATTATATTAGCTGACCTAGAAGTTCAATGGAAAATTGTTGATCCTATTGCATTTTTATATAATACTAGTGACCCAGAGACTATATTATATAATGCCACATCTTCATCCTTAAGGACTGTAATAGGAAGCTCTACAGTAGATGATGCTCTAACTGATGGTAGAACTAAGATAATAAACGATATACGACAAAATTTAATTGAGTTAACTAATCATTATAATTTAGGTATATCAATAATAAACGTAAACCTTCAAGATGTTGATTTGCCAACACCAGAAGTAGATGCTGCATTTAAATCAGTAACAGATGCTAGAGAGGAAAGAATAACAAAAATAAACGAAGCAAATAAATATAGAAATGAAAAAATAAATCAAGTAAAAGGTGAGCAATCGGCCATACTTAGTAAAGCAGAGGGAGAAAAGATTAGTATAATTGAAAAAGCTAAGGGAGATGTAGCACAATTTAATGCTATTTATTCTGAATATAAAAACAATCCTAGCATAACTAAGCATAGATTAACTATACAAGCAGTGGAATTAGCCTTCAAAGATGCAAGAGTTATAATTGTAGATGATAGTGGTAATACAGTAAAATACTTACCAATAGAAGACATAATAAAAAAGGGGGCGAATTAATTGGAAAGT
>CAYYDM010000039.1:22331-23149 GCA_964470635.1 uncultured Clostridia bacterium
TTAACAAGTAATACGTTTATAATAAAACCAAACGAATATGGAGTAATAAATCAATTCGGAAAAATAGTAAAAGTAATAGATGAAGAAGGACTTAAAATAAAGGCACCATTTATTCAATCAGTATCAAAATTACCAAAGCATGTGCTTTTCTATGATGTACCTGCTACAGAAATAAACACTTTTGATAAGAAAAGGATACTTGTTGACTATTATACATTGTGGAAAATAACAGATCCTGTTCAGATGCTAGAAACCTTAAAGACAATAGATGCTGCAGAAGCTAGATTAAGCGATATCATGTATTCATCTGTCAGAAATGAACTTGGTAAACTAGAATATGGTGAAATTATTAATCCTGCTGATAACAATAGAGGCAGTATAGATTTGATAGTTCAAGATAATATTAACAAGATACTAACAAGTAATTTAAACGGTATAGAAATAGTGGATATTCAAATGAAAAGAATAGACTTACCAGAAAGTAATGAACAGTCTGTATATAAGAGGATGATTTCTGAGAGAGCAAGTAAAGCTCAAGAATATCTATCACAGGGAGATGCTGAGAAAACTAAGATTATGGCAAATGCAGATAGAGAAGTTGCTGAGTTAATTGCTAAAACTAACTCTAGTGCTAAACAGATAGTTGCAGAGGGAGAAAAGGAAGCGGCTAAGATTTACAATGATTCATATGGACAAGACGTGGAGTTTTTTAAGTTATATACAACTTTAAATTCTTATAAGACTTCAATAGATAAAGAAACAGTATTGATGATACCTATAAATTCACCATATCTTAAATATTTTATAGGACAATAAAG
>CAYYDM010000040.1:0-22764 GCA_964470635.1 uncultured Clostridia bacterium
ACATTATATTTTAAAGATGATGATTCAAGACTATCCTTTTTACAAGGTAATTTTATTACATTAACAAACCTAACAGATGAAGAAATAAATAGAATAATCAGATATAGACTAAGCCCTATAAATATTTCCGTTCATACTACTGATCCAGAGTTAAGAACAAAAATGTTAAATAACAAGAATGCAGGAAAAGTATATGACATATTAAAAAGGTTTAGTGAGGCAGGTATAGAAATGAATTGTCAAATAGTTCTTATACCTGGAATAAATGATGGAGATAATCTTAACAAGACATTAAGGGACTTATCAAGTCTATATCCAAATGTTTCTAGTGTAGCAGTAGTACCCGTAGGGTTAACAAAGTATAGAGAAGGCCTAAGTCAATTAAGGACATATGATTGTAAAACAGCCAATGAACTTCTAGAGGTTATTCATAAAAAGCAAAAGGAATATTTAAAGAATATAGATACTCGTTTTGTTTTTGCTTCAGATGAATTCTATATCTTAGCTAAAAAGCCAGTTCCTAATTACGAGGATTATGAAGGATTTCCTCAATATGAAAATGGAGTAGGGCTAATAAGGTCATTTAATTATGAAGTCCAAGAGGCATTAAGTAGTATTAAGGAGGACTTGGTTTTATCTGGAAGCTACACTATTGCTACAGGAACATTAGCATATGATTTTATTAAAGAAGTAGCTGATATGATTACTTCCAGAATCAAAGGACTTAAATTAAAAGTAATTCCAATAACAAATAATTTTTTTGGAGAACAAATTACTGTTTCTGGATTAATTACAGGCATAGATTTAATTGAACAATTAAAGAAGTATGAAATGGAAGGTGAATTAATAATACCAAGCTCTATGCTTAGGCGTGGTGAAAATGTATTTTTAGACGATGTTACAGTAAGTGATGTTGAAAGCACCTTAAATACTGATGTAATTATTTCTGAAGTTGATGGCAAAAAATTTATTGATATTTTTAAGAATAAGATGAGGTGATTAAATGACAAGACCGATTGTTGCAATAGTAGGAAGACCTAATGTAGGAAAATCTACACTTTTTAATAAAATTGCTGGTAAAAGGATATCTATTGTTGAAGATATGCCTGGAGTAACAAGAGATAGAATATATGCAGAGGGTGAATGGCAAAATAAGTATTTCACCATGATAGATACTGGTGGGATTGAGCCTGCAAGCAATGATATTATAATGTCTCAAATGAGAAGACAGGCGGAAATAGCAATAGAAACAGGGGATGTAATTCTTTTTGTAGTTGATGGATTAGAAGGTATAACATCTACCGATAGAGAAGTAGCTGATATGCTCAGAAGAACCAAAAAAGAAATTATTTTAGTAGTAAATAAAATAGATACTCCCAAAACACCAGATACTGTTTATGAGTTTTATGAATTAGGGCTTGGAAGTCCAGTTGTCATTTCTGCAGGTCAGGCATTAGGGTTAGGAGATTTATTAGATGAGGTTGTTAGACATTTTCCAGAAGATAAGGATGTTGAGTATAATGAAGATGTTATTAAGGTTGCTGTAATAGGTAAACCTAATGTAGGCAAATCTTCTCTTATCAATAAAATTTTGGGTGAAGAAAGGGTAATAGTTAGTGATATTGCAGGTACTACAAGAGATGCTATAGATACTTATTTTACTCACGGAGAAGATGAATATGTTTTTATTGATACAGCAGGAATGAGAAAAAGAAAAAGAATCAATGAAAACATAGAAAGGTACAGTGTAGTAAGGTCACTTACTGCCATAGAAAGAGCAGATGTCTGTATAATAGTTATAGATGCTGTTGAGGGAATTACAGAGCAGGATACAAAAATTGCTGGCTATGCACATGACAATGGAAAAGCTGCTATAATTGCAATAAATAAGTGGGATTTAATTGAAAAAGAAACAAACACTTATTTAAAATTTGAAGAAGATATAAAAAGAGTATTATCTTTTATGAGTTACGCTCCAATTATTTTTATTTCAGCTGAGACAGGAAGAAGGGTTAATAAATTACTTGACTTAATAAAAGTGGTTTCAAATAACCATTCAATGAGAGTGTCAACAGGTACTTTAAACGATATTATCGGAGAAGCAGTACTAATGAATCAACCTCCTTCAGATAAGGGTAAAAGACTAAAGATATATTATGGTACACAAGTAGGTATTAAACCACCTAAGTTTGTCATATTTATTAATGACGAAGAACTTATGCATTTTTCATATGCTAGGTATCTTGAAAATCAAATTAGGCAGTCTTTTGGATTTGAAGGGACACCCATTCAATTTGAATTTCGTGAAAAAGGAGAGAAGGGGGATTAATCTTGTTTAGTATCTTAGCTGTTATACTTATTAGTTATGGAGTGGGAAATTTTGCGACATCCTACATATTAGGAAAAATTTTTAAGAAAACAGATATTAGAAAGCATGGAAGTGGAAATGCAGGAGCTACTAACGCTTTAAGAGTGTTTGGGGTAAAGCTGGCTGCTGCAACCTTCGTAATTGATGCATTAAAAGGAGTACTAGGAGTAATTATTGGTAGAATGATTTTAGGAGATGTAGGAGGCTTAATCGGAGGAATCTTTGTAGTAGTAGGACATAACTGGCCTGTAATATTGAAATTTAAGGGCGGCAAAGGAATAGCTTCTACAATAGGTGTCGTTACTACTATTAACTATCATATAGCTTTGATATGTATTATTGCTGGGTTGCTAATAGTTATTAAAACTAAATATGTATCATTAGGTTCTATTATTGCCATATCATTACTACCTATATTAAGTATAGTGATGATTAGACCTTTTGATTTTAACTTTTTTATCTTTTCTTTGATTTTAGCGGCTATGGCTATTTTAAGACATAGGAGTAATATTATTAGACTATTAAACGGAAATGAATCGAAGTTAGGCCAAAAAGCACATTAACAAGGGGTGAACTAAAGTTGAATAATATTTGTATACTCGGAGGAGGAAGTTGGGGAACAGCTTTAGCAATTGTTCTTGCTAAAAAGGGTTATAATATAGATTTATGGCTAAGAGATAAAAAACAATGTGATGAAATTAATATTACAAGAGAGAATTTGAAATATTTACAAGGTGTTCTATTGCCTAACAACATCAATGCTACAGACGATATTATCAAAGCAGTTTATAATAAAAAGGTGATTATTTCGGCAGTTCCCTCTCATGCAGTTAGGGAGGTTTTAAAGACAATAAATAATCATACCTGTGAAGAACCTATTATAGTTAACGTTGCAAAAGGGATTGAAATCGACACCTTGCTGAGAATTTCTGAAATTGTGAAAGAAGAAATGCCAAAAGCAGAATATACAATTTTATCAGGACCTTCTCATGCAGAAGAAGTTGCTAGAGATATACCAACTACAGTAGTGGCAGCTTCTGCAAAAAAAGCTGTAGCTGAACTTGTTCAAGATATTTTTATGACACCTAAATTTAGAGTATATACTAATCCTGATGTAATAGGCGTAGAATTAGGTGGAGCTTTAAAAAATGTAATTGCTTTAGGTGCAGGGATATCAGATGGACTGGAATACGGCGACAATACAAAAGCTGCATTAATGAATAGAGGTTTTGTTGAGATAGCTAGAATTGGTGGAGCAATGGGTGCCAACAAGATGACTTTTGCAGGATTGTCTGGAATAGGAGATTTGATTGTAACATGTACAAGCATGCATAGTAGAAATAGAAGAGCAGGCATACTAATAGGACAAGGCCATAGCTTAGAAGAAGCTACTAAAGCCATTGGAATGGTAGTAGAAGGAATAAAAACAACTAAGGCTGCTTATCAGCTTTCTCAAAAATATAATGTTGTTATGCCTATAACAGAAGAAATATATAATGTTCTTTATGAAGGCGCAAATGTAAAAAATTCTGTTGTAAATTTAATGTTGAGAGACAAAACTCATGAAATAGAGGATATAGTTAATGAGGAACAATTCCTTTGGTAAAGACATACGAGTCGTATGTCTTTTTTTTATTGGCATGTCATAATGTTGAAGTATAGAGACATATATATAATTAAAGGATTTTGTTTTTACTCTAAACTATATTTATTTTTATAGCCGGCTATAGATATACAAATTAAATTTAGAAATTGAGCATCTATAATTTAATTTATAGCACTATGAAAATATAAATATAAAATTTTATTATTTTGCAAAGGAGGTTAGTTAGGTGGATAAGTTTGATATTTACAGAGACATTTCCGAAAGAACTGATGGCGATATCTATATTGGTGTAGTTGGTCCAGTTAGAACAGGAAAATCTACTTTTATTAAAAGATTTATGGAAAAACTAGTAGTGCCAAATATAGATAATAAATTTAAAAAAGAAAGAGCAAATGATGAGCTTCCAATGAGTGGCTCAGGAAAAACAATAATGACTACAGAACCTAAGTTTGTGCCTACCGAAGCTGTAGAATTAACTTTAAAAGATAATGTAAAATTTAGGGTGAGAATGGTAGACTGTGTTGGGTACTTAGTAAAAGGTGCTTTAGGTCATGAAGAGAACAACATACCTAGAATGGTAATAACTCCATGGTATGAGAAGGAGATACCCTTTGAAGAAGCTGCAGAAATAGGAACTAGAAAAGTAATTACAGATCATTCAACAATAGGCATTGTAGTCACAACTGACGGTTCAATAACAGAAATTGATAGATCTAATTACATTAAGTCCGAAGAAAGAGTTATTAGTGAACTTAAAGAATTAGATAAACCTTTTGTTATACTTCTAAATTCAAGACATCCAGAACTAGATAGTACAATTGCATTAAGGGAAAACTTAGAAGAAAAATATAAGGTTCCAGTTATAGCTATAGATTGTCTTAATATGGAAATGCCTGAAATAAATAAGATACTTGAAAAGGTGTTATTAGAATTCCCAATAAAAGAGATAAACATTAATCTTCCACAATGGATTGAGGGATTGCCAAAGAACCATTGGGTAAAGGGTACAATTCTTAGTTCAATTAAAGAAATAGTTCATAATCTTCAAAGACTTAGTGAAATCAATTATGCTGTTAGTAGATTTAGTGAGCTAGACATAATAAGTGGTGTAAAGATTAAAGGCATTGAACTTGGTGAAGGTGTAGCAAATATTGAGATGAATGTTGATGGACAGTTGTTCTATAGAATATTGAACGAATTAACAGGATACAAGATTGAAGGAGAGCATCAACTATTGGGGCTGGTTACTAGTCTAGCTAAAGCAAAGAAGGAATTTGATAAGATTGAAAGAGCTTTAAGTGATGCTAGGCTTACAGGATACGGATTAGTTCCTCCTACTCTTGAAGAATTAGATTTGGCTGAACCTGAAATATTTAAGCAAGGAAATAGATTTGGAGTTAAACTAAAAGCTATGGCACCGAGTTTACATCTTATAAGAGCAGATCTTACTACTGAGGTTTCTCCAATAATAGGAACTGAAAAGCAAAGTGAAGAGCTTGTAAAATATTTATTAGATGAATTTGAAAGTGATCCATCAAAGATATGGGAATCAAACATGTTCGGGAAATCTCTACATGACTTAGTTAAAGAGCAATTAGAAAGTAAGTTAAACACGATGCCAGAGGATGCAAGAAGTAAAATGCAAAGAACTTTAGAAAGAATAGTGAATGATGGAAGTGGGGGGCTAATCTGTATCATAATATAAAAATGGGAAGGGTGACCTTCCCATTTTTATTTTCAAAATTGGTCGGGATGATAGGATTTGAACCTACGACCCCAAGTCCCCCAGACTTGTGCGCTACCATGCTGCGCCACATCCCGTAAATATTTCATATCCCTTGTAGCCCTGTTAATGCCAAGGATACAAGGAAAAAACGTTTTCTATAACATACTAATTATACTCTATTATTTTAGAAATTGCAAACAGTTGATAACATGATGTTTCTTCATATGTTTTATTCATTAGAACTAAGAAAACTAACAAATTTTTAAGAAGTTTCTTCAACTGATTCTAGTATTTTAGTATGATTTTTATCTACATGTTTTCTAGCCATGTTATTTATGATATACTTTTTATAGAAAACCATTAGAAAGTGGGTATAGTAATGTTTTTATTTGATATTATTCCAATCCTTGTAATGCTTTTTCTAGTTAGTATTATTGGCTATATACTAGTAGTAATAAAAGAAAAACTCCATTTAAGTGATAATATGATTATTATAGGCAAGAGTTCTGTAACTCAAGAACATATAGATGAAACTGATATGAAGGTTTTTTCAATAGGTGGAGTTAGGTTAAAGTCTGGCGATGAGGTTAGAGTTGTTTTATCTAATTACAATAAAATAGATGGAATAGTAATTGGAGCCAAAACTAGAGATAAGGAGCTGTTGCTTGTTACACATAAAGACGAAGTAAAAACATGTAAAGTAGAAAAGATTAGAAAAGTAAAAATAGTAAGCAAATATGGCCAATTTTTCAAATAATCGCTATAAACCTAGTAAATAGAATAATTTTTTATTTAAACTTTGAAGGAAATAAGGATTATTTGAAGAATTATTTATACACAAAGAGGTGGTTAAATGTCCCAAGAAGTAAGAAAAAAAAAAGAATAAAGCGTAAAAAACTTAGGATAGGTTTAATAACTATAGTAGTTTCATATCTTTTATTTAGAATGTTTCCTGTCTTTTCCATAGCAAATCATAAAACTATAACTGCTGAGAGCGGAATAATAGAAGAATTAGTTTCTTCTAAAGCTGTTATTATTAAAGATGAGTTTGTACTCAAATCAGAGACTCAGGGAACCGTATCTTTACTAAAAAAAGAAGGCGAAAAAGTTGGCAAGGGAACACAGGTTGCCAAGATAAACAGAACAGAAAGCAGTCCTTACTCAAAGGAATTAGAAGAAATAGATAAACAAATAGAACTACTGAAAAAAACATCGGATAGTAAAGAAATGTTTAGTAAGGACAAAGCTAAAGCCCAAGATAATATTGATATAATAATAGACGAACTACAAAATAGTATTTTAAAAGGAAATTACGATAATGCTTCTATTTATAAAAACACTTTATTAAAGAGCATTGATAAGCAACAGTTAGTAACAGGTCAAAAAAATCTTATGTCCCAAAGCATTGATAGCCTTTTAAAGCGAAAAGAGAGCATAATGAAAAATATGGAAAAAACTGATATTGTCAGCTATTCTCCTAAGGCAGGGATATTAAGTTATGAACTAGATGGGCTAGAAGAAATATTCTCAGTAAACAAAATTAATGAATATAAACTAAGTAACTTTAGGATTATTGACGGCAGCAAAAAAAACTTGGCAGAAGAAAAGGAAGTTAAGTATGGAGAACCTATTTATAAGATTATTGATAATTTTACATGGTATGCAATGACTGAAGTTGATGCCAAAGATGTAGACAAGCTAGAAGAAGGCAAGATAGTACACGTTAGAATAAATAATGACGAAAAAAAGATAATTTCTAGAATAGTTAAAATTATTAAAGAAAAGGATAAATGCCTAATAATTTTAAAGTTTACAGATTTCTTACATGAACACTATAAGGAAAGATACATAGATATTCATATAATAAAAAATACATTTGAGGGATTAATAATTCCTAACAAATCTATAACAGAAAAAGACGGAATTAAAGGAGTCTATATAAAAGACATTAGTGGTATAGTAAAATTTAGACCCGTAAAAATATTAACTAGTGATGATGAGCATACTATTGTAAGCGAAGGAGAGGGAAACAGCAGTCAGATAGAACTTAATGTAAATGGTAAAATTCAAAAATTTACTACAATACAGATGTTTGATGAAATATTTGTCAATGGAAGCAAGATCAAAGAAGGAGTCATTCTAAACTAGCATAGGGAGGGATTCGAAATTTACATAAGAGACAATATTGAAAATATAAAGGAAAAAGTAAATAATATCCTAACTAAAAAGGGTTTAAGCATTGATGACATTACTTTAGTGGCTGTTACTAAGACTGTGGATACAGACAGGATTAATGAAGCTATTGCACTTGGAATAACAGATATTGGAGAAAACAAAGTACAAGAAATCCAAAGTAAATATGACCATATAAATAAAAATGTGAAGTGGCACATGATTGGTCATTTGCAGAGTAATAAAGTGAAATACATTATTGATAAGGTTGAGATGATACATTCTCTAGATAGAATGAGCTTAGCTAAAGAAATACAGAGCAGGGCAGAAGAACATAACATCTTTGTAAATGCTTTGGTCCAAGTAAATATTGCTGAAGAAGATTCAAAATTTGGTTTAAAGAAAGAAGAAGTTATTCCTTTTATTGAATCTATAAAAAAATTTGATAGGATAAAGATAAAAGGATTAATGACAATAGCACCATTTTCAGAAGATCCTGAAGAAGTAAGATTTGTTTTTAAGGACTTAAAAAAACTATTTGAAGAAATTAAAGAATGTAATATGATTAATGCTGATATGGAGTATTTATCAATGGGAATGACAAATGATTATGAAATTGCCTTAGAAGAAGGTGCAAACATAATACGTATAGGAACTGGTATTTTTGGAAAAAGAATATATAAGGGGGAATAAAAAATGGCAGATATGGCAAACAAATTTTTAAATAAGGTTAAATATATAATAGGATTAGAAGATATGGAAGAGCAAGAAGAAGAACAAGTTGAAAACAGTAAAGAAATAGAATTAGATTTACAAAAAGGTGGGTACAAACAGAATAAGGTTCTAAACATTCATACGAATACTAGTGTTAAGCTTGTAGTTTATGAGCCTACAAAGTATGAAGAAGCTCCTAAAATGGTTGAGGATTTAAAAAATAGAAAAATAGTAGTAATAAATCTAGAGGAAATGGAACTTGAACCTAAAAAGCAAATTTTTGATTTCTTAAACGGTGCAATTTATGCTTTAGATGGAAATATTCAAAAAGTTTCCAAGGATATATTTATTTTAGCACCTAATAATGTTGAAATTGACTCAAGACTGAAGGAAGAGCTAAAGAACAAGGGGATATTTCCTTGGCAAAAATAATTAAGAGGTGAAGATTTTGAACGCTATTAAAGTAGCCTTAGATAAACTAATTTATATTGTTGAAATTCTTATTTTTATCAGAGCTCTTCTATCATTTATAGCTGGAGATAGAAGTAGTACTATTACATCATTTGTTTTTCAAGTAACGGAACCAATTTTATCACCTTTTAGAGAACTTATAAGAAAACTTAACATCGATACAGGAATGATTGACTTTTCTCCTCTTTTGGCAATACTATTTTTATCTTTTTTGTCAAGAATTTTAGACTTAGTTATAAGGTAGCATTATAATGACTATTGATAAGGCTGCACTAATAGAACATATTAAAGATAAAGAACAACACTTAGTCTTGAGGAGAGCCATAGACAAACTTGAGAAAGTAGTAGATAATCACTCTATTGAATATACGGATTTTTTAGATCCGTATCAGAGAAAACTATGTTATTCATTTATTAATAGATTTAGGGAAGTTTCTTTTTTTGAAGAAGGTGGATTAGAAAGTTCTGAAAGAAAATCTATTGTAATTTATCCGTCTTACTTGGATAAAAGTGATATTGAAATACCAATAAGAGCTTTAAGAATTGATGGAAGCTTCAAGTTTAAAGAGTTGAGTCACAGAGATTATTTAGGAGCCTTAATGAATCTTGGAATAAAAAGAGAAAAAATAGGTGATATTTTAATACATAAAACTTATGGAAACATAATTATTTTAAAGGAGCTTACGGACTATATAAAGTACAATTTAAAAATGATTAACAAAGAACCAGTAACAGTTACTGAAGCAGATATACTGAAACTAGTAGAAGTAGAAGAAGAATATATAGAAAAGAATATCACTATATCCTCTTTCAGATTAGATGTGCTTATAAGTGCTATTTGCAATCTGTCAAGGGAAAAAAGCTCATCTCTTATAAAAAGTGGCTATGTTAAGGTTAACTGGCAAACTATAGATATATCTTCTAAGGAAATCTACGAAGATGATTTGATATCAATACGGGGATTTGGAAGAATAAGAATAGCTAATAATATGGGAAAGACAAAAAAAGATAGAAACAAGGTTACTGTAAAAATAATTAAGTAAAGGGGAGGGCAAAGAACTATGCTTACACCACTAGACATTCAAAATAAAGAGTTCAAGAGGGGAGTAAGAGGTTATAAAGAAGTCGAGGTAGATGCTTTTCTCGATGAAATTATGATGGATTATGAAAAAATATATAAAGAAAATATAGAATTAAAAGATAAAATATCAATGTTAAATGATCAATTAAAGCACTATAATAAAATAGAGGAAACTCTGCAAAATACATTAGTAGTAGCTCAAAGTACAGCTGAAGAAGTCAGAACTAATGCGAAAAAAAATGCGGAATTAATCATTAAAGAAGCAGAAGATGATTCAAGACGAATAGTTGAAGAGGGTAGAAATGAGGCATTAAAAGTACGTGAAGAGTTTGAAACACTTAAAAAAGATATGCTAGTTTTTAAAACTAGATTTAAAACATTACTTCAATCACAGTTAGAGTCAGTAAATGATTATTACAAAGATTTAGGAATAGATAACGATAAAGAGTAAAGGATATGTGTTTTTATTACGTATCCTTTTATTTTTTCTACTTGACATGTTAAACTGTGACTATATAATAGAATAGAAAACAAAGAACAATTAATTTATTCATAATCTTTAAATTATATGTTTAAACTATTAAATGAACTGTTTTATAGACTTATGCTTTTTTGGAGGACTACAAATGGATATAGTTGTAATAAAGAATAGAGGGAACAATAAGAAAATAATAGATTTAGGAGACGGTGTAAGGATAGGCGGAAAGGAATTTGCTATCGTATCTGGTCCTTGTGCAGTTGAAAGTAGAGAACAAATTGAGTTAGTTGCAGATGTATTAAGTGGTATGGGAGTTAAGATACTTAGAGGTGGTGCCTTTAAGCCAAGAACTTCTCCATATACTTTTCAAGGATTGGGACTTGAAGGGTTAAAAATGTTAAAAAATGCAGGTCAAATGCATAATATGAAAGTTGTGTCAGAAATCATGGACCCTAGAGACATAGATTTAGCATACGACTACGTTGATATATTTCAGATTGGATCAAGAAATATGCAAAATTATACTTTGTTAAAAGAAGTAGGCAAGTTTGACAAGCCTGTACTTTTAAAAAGAGGAATGGCTGCAACTATTGAAGAGTGGTTAATGGCTGCAGAATACATTGCAACTGAAGGCAATGATAGCATTATTCTCTGCGAAAGAGGTATAAGAACCTTTGAAAGGTATACAAGAAATACTCTTGATTTAGCAGCAGTTCCAATCATTAAAGAATTAACGAATCTTCCTATTATTGTGGATCCGAGTCATGGTACTGGTAGAAAAGAGCTTATTAGACCTGTAACAAGGGCAGCTGTGGCTATAGGGGCAGATGGTGTTTTGATTGAGGTGCACCCTAACCCATGTGAGGCCTTGTCTGATGGAGAACAGTCTTTAAACTTTGAAGAGATAAAAAATGTTTTAATAGATATCGAAGCAATCAGAAGCTGTACCAGCAAATTTTATAGTTAATTAGCACATAGAGCTTTAATATTCCATAGAATATAGTAGGAATAATACAGGACGATACTATAAATATTATTGGAATATTGAGGTGATACAATTGTATTTTAATAAAGAGGTAGAATACGCTGACTATTTGCTATTTTTTTTCATACTGTTAGTACAAATATGGGGAGCAAAATTCAAAAAAAACAATTTATTATTTTTCTATATATTGCTAGCGTTTTTTACTTAATGATGAAAATTTTAGTTTGTAAAGATTTAAAATAAAGGTTTTGACAGGTATTAAAGTGCTATTTAAACTTGTTAAAACCTTTTTAATTTTTACTGAATGTAATATAATGTAATATAATATATATACTGCTAATAAATTATAAAGATTTGATTATTAATTTAACTTTTGGGAAGATTATTTATAAGGGGGATTTAGCAATGAATGATAATAATGAAATAGAGAGAAGATTAGAAGAACTAGCAAATAATCTGGAAAAAGCAAAAATACATGAATATGTGGATTTTGTAAATAATAAGAAAAGATTATTATACATTAACTTCTTAGGAGGTGTAGCTAGGGGGTTTGGTATGGCTGTAGGTTTTACTATACTAGGTGCCATAGCGATATATTTTTTACAAAAGATAATTTCTTGGAATATTCCCTTAATCGGTGATTTTATTGCTGAGATAGTTAAAATCGTACAAAAAAGATTATAGGAGGAGGAAATGGATAAACAAAAGCTGAAACATTTTAGGAATATACTATTAAAAGAAAAAAAAGATATGCTTAACACTTTAGACCTTATGAATTCAAACAATCCAAATGAATCAATGCCAGAGTATTTTGATGAATTATCTATGTATGATAATCATCCGGCTGATTTAGGTACTGAGATGTTTATTATGGAACAAAATATGAGTCTTAAAAGCAGTCAAGCCAATACCGTGGATGAAATTGACGCTGCTCTCGAAAGAATAGATGATGGTTCATATGGAGTATGTACAGTTTGTGGAAAGGACATAGATGAAGATAGGTTAGAAATAATACCGTACACTAGTGTTTGTGTAGAATGTTCTAATAAAGAAGTACCAATAGATAAAAAAATGAGTTATCGCCCTCAGGAAGAGGAAAATATTCAGTTTCCTTATGGCAGTTCTAATACTGACATCTCAATAGAAGACAAAATAGGATTTGATGGTGAGGATAGTTTGCAGTCAGTACTGAAGTATAATGATGTTCCAGGAGACCCTTCATTTACAACAGGTGACAATCAAGGAGTATTTGATGATGTAGAGCATGGCATTGTAGAAGAAGTTGAAGGAATATCTGAAGATTATTATAAAGAACAATTTGAGAACACTAAAAGAAAAGGTATCACTGATTAGTAGGCTAGATATAAATCTGGCCTTATTTTATAGCTTGATGTTGTAAAAAGAAGTTTTATATTTTAAAATAGTAATATACTATTTTAAGGAGGTTAGAAATGCTATATGCAGCAATAAGTATTATAATAATATTATTAGATCAAATAACTAAGTTTTATGCAGTTAAATTGCTTAAAGGAAATGCTCCTATTATCATTATTAAAAATTTTTTACAGTTTAATTATGTAGAGAATTTTGGAGCGGCCTTTGGAATATTACAGAATAAAAAAGTATTTTTCATAATCATGACAACTATAGTAGTAATTGGAATCATTATTTACATAAAAACAAACTCACATTTGACTACTACTATGAAGATAGCACTTGCAATGATAATTGGAGGAGCTATTGGAAACCTTGTAGATAGAATTAGACTAGGATACGTGGTTGATTTTATTGATGTGAATTTTTGGGGACATTACGATTTTCCAGTGTTTAATGTAGCAGATAGCTCTATTGTAATTGCTACATTTTTAATATGCTATTTAGTTATTTTCAATAAATATGAACTTTAGGAAGAGTGTTGTTATGGAGTTACTAGAGATATTTGTAGATGAAGAAGATGACGAAAGATTAGATTTGTATTTATCACAAGAATTAAATAATGTTTCAAGGTCCTATATTCAAAAGCTTATAAAAGAAGGACTAGTCAAAGTTAATGATAAAGTAGCAAAAGCAAAGTATGCTGTTTGTGAGGGAGACCATATACAGGTATATCTTCCAGAACCTAAGAAACTAGAAATAGAAGCAGAAAATATTCCTATTGATATTGTTTATGAAGATGATGATGTAGCAGTGGTCAATAAACCTCAGGGCATGGTAGTGCATCCTGCACCAGGGAACTATAGTGGCACATTGGTAAATGCTTTATTATACCATTTAAATAGTCTATCAAGTATAAATGGCATAATAAGGCCAGGCATTGTGCATAGAATAGATAAAGATACCTCTGGATTATTAATGATTGCAAAAAATGATCTAGCCCACGAAGAGCTGTCAAAACAACTAAAGGCTCATACTATTAATAGGATATATAATGCACTTGTCGATGGCAATATTAAAGAAGAAAAAGGAACAATAGATGCTCCAATAGGTAGACATCCAGTGGACAGAAAGAAGATGACAGTAATAAACTTGAACAGCAAAGAAGCGGTAACGCACTTTAGGATATTAGAAAGGTTTGGACAATATACTTTAATTGAAGCGAAGCTTGAAACCGGTAGAACACATCAAATAAGAGTACATATGTCTTTTATAAATAACCCTGTGACTGGTGATCCAGTCTATGGAGGAAAAAATCAGAGATTTAAAACTAAAGGGCAGCTTTTACATGCTAAAACTATTGGATTTATTCATCCAAGGACTAAAGAATACTTAGAGTTTGATTCGGCCTTACCTGAACATTTTATTAGGATCTTAAACATTTTAAGAGAATAACTAATTAAGAAAAAGGCAATAGTTATAAAAAGAATATAACTTCTTTAAATTGACTCTGTGAGGTTGATAAGGAACTATTTAGACTTCTTATCAAAAATAAGAAGTTTTTTGCTCTTGAAAAGAAACTTAGGAGGCACTAAATATGGAAACAAAGGCTATTATCATGGACGAAAGTACTTTAAACAGAGCTATTACTAGAATAGCGCATGAAATATTAGAAAAAAATAAGGGAACAGAAAATCTGGTATTAGTAGGTATAAAGACTAGAGGTGTACCATTTGCACAAAGAATTGCTGAGAAAATTAGACAAATAGAGAACAAGGAAGTACCAGTACAAATTTTAGATATAACTTTATACAGAGATGATCTAACTGAAATTAATGATAAACCAGTGTTAAACTCTGAAGAATTTAATTATGATATAACTAATAAAACTGTAATATTAGTTGACGATGTTTTGTTTACAGGAAGGACTGTAAGAGCAGCCCTTGATGCATTAATTGACAAAGGGAGACCTAGAAAAATTCAGTTAGCTATTTTAATTGACAGGGGGCATAGAGAATTGCCAATAAGGGCCGATTTTGTTGGTAAAAATGTTCCTACTTCTAGAGATGAGATTGTAAGTGTAAACTTCTTTGAAACTGATGGTGTAAATCAAGTTTTAATAAATTACATATAGAATAATAAAACTCCGGCTTAAGGCCGGAGTTTTATTTTGGCTATGTTATTCTATTTTAGTTAGCTTGTTAATTAATTCCTTTTCAGGAGTGACATAAACAGTATTATAGTAATCATAAATAACCATGCCAGGTTTAGCACCACTAGGTTTTTTTACATTCTTTTTTTCAGTATAGTCAATTGGAACATTACTGGATAACCTGGCCTTGCTATGGTAAGCTGCAAGCATAGCAGCTTCAATTGTAGTATTTTCAGGAATTTGACCTTCCTTCTTCTTGATAATCACATGAGAACCTGGAATGTTTTTAGTATGCATCCAAATATCTTCTTTATTTGCAAACTTTAAAGTTAGATTATCATTTTGTTTATTATTCTTTCCAACATAAATGTCATAACCATCTGAGGAAATAAAATGAAGGGGTGAAGAAAGAACTTCTTTTTCTTTTTTCTTTACCTTAGAGAAAGATTTTTTGATATAACCTTCATTAACTAGTTCATCTCTTATTTCTTCTAGCTCTTTTAATTCCGTGCAATTTTCAAGGCTTATCAATACATTTTCTAAATAGTCTACTTCTTCCTGTGTTTGTACTATTTGTTCACTAACAAGCTGATATGCATTCTTTAGTTTATTATATTTTTTATAATATTTTTGAGCATTTTGAATAGGAGATAAACGAGGGTCTAGATTTATACAAACCTCCTCTAAATCCTCTCTATAATAGTTTTCCAATACTATATAACTTTGTTTTTTTTCAATTTTATGAAGATTTGCTGTCAATAAATCCCCATAGATTTTGAATATTTCTCTTTCTTCTGCTTCTAATAATTCTTCTTTTTGCTTTGCAAGTTTATTAAGGGTTCTATCTAGTTTTACTGTAATTGATTTTTTAAAATCGCTTGATTTATGCTTAATTCTATCTATTTTATCTCTAGCAACATAGAAGTTTTCTAATAATCCATTAATTGAATTATAATGGATTTTCGGTAGACTGCCATATTGAAGCATATCTATAGCAGAGAAAGCAACGATTTCATCCTGGTCTTTATTCATTACTATGGTTGGAGAAAATATATTGCTATGCACATCTCCATAAAATTTTTTAAAAGAATTATACAAATTATCAATTTTATCATCATCTAATTGTCCAACTATTAAGCTGTCATCTAAGTTTGCTCTATAACATATTTCTCTTGCCAATAAAGGGCTTAACCCAATAATATTTCCATACAGCATTTTAAATATAGGCATTCCCTTTTCAGATTTATCACTAAGACTTATCAAATCACATTTATCTAGATTAAATGGCAATAATTTATCCTGAGAAGGGGGATTTTTATATTCGAGTCCAGGAAGAATTTGTCTTACACTACTTATGGAAGCAGGAACTCGTTTTACAGAATCAATAATTTTATTTGAACCTTTATCAATTAAAATTATATTGCTGTGTTTCCCCATAATTTCAACAACTAGAGTTTTAACTGACAATACACCAAGCTCATCTAAACTTTGTATATCAATACAAATAACTCTATCCATTGAATATTGATATATGTCAACTACTTTTCCACTTTGAATATGTTTTCTAAGTAGCATGCAAAACATAGGCGGTGTCATTGGGTTAGTTTTTGTCTCGCTAGTAATATATACTCTTGGATTACTACTACTTGCGGAAACAAGAAGTTTATAATTTTTATTATCATTCCTTATACTTAAAACTATTTCATCGTTTTCAGGTTGATATATTTTTTCTATTCTCCCGTTATTTAACAGGTTTAACAGTTCATACACTACTGATTTTACTACTATTCCATCAAAAGACATAAGAACTCCTCCAAGTATGTTTTAATAAAGTATATCATTTTTCATTACTCATAGAAAAGTATAAAATTTCTAAATATGCATTTCCTAAAAAATTATTTTGTAAAAAAATCTATTGATTAAAAAAGGTCAATAAAATTTTTGCTAGAGACAACTCAATAAGAAGGATGATAATATTATTATTAAGATTTCGTAACAATATAAAGGATTGAAACTAATATAGTCAAATTAAATATATAATATCATATGATTTTAAAAAGTATTCAAAAAAAATATATGGTTAAAATCAATCTATATATTATTAATTACTTATATCACTACATTGACACAAGTGTATTTTATGGTAAAATTGATTATAATAGTTTGGGAAGGATGAGAAGCTTGATAAAGAGTATGACTGGATTTGGTAGAGGAGAAGTAAATGATGGTATTAGAAATTTTACAGTTGAAATTAAATCTGTAAACCATAGATATAACGATACCTTAGTTAAGATGCCTAGACATATAGGATATCTTGAAGAAAGTATTAAAAAGCAAATTAGAAATGTTGTCAGCAGAGGAAGAGTAGAGGTTTATATTAACCTAGAGTATATTAGCGAAGGAGAAGTAGAGGTAAATGTAGACTTACCCTTGGCTAAATCATACAAAAATGCTATAGACTTGTTGTGTGAAGAAATTGGTCTAAAGAATGACATTTCTGTTGAGCTATTTGCTAAGTTCCCTGATATATTAAAAACTAAGAAAAGGGAAGAAGACGAAGATGAAATATGGCTATGCTTAAATAAGGCAGTAGACATAGCATTAAAGAACTTGCTAACAATGAGAATTGAGGAAGGGCAAGAACTTTCAAAGAATATTAAATCGAAACTTCTTAATATCAATGAAATTGTTAAAGAAATTGAGAAGAAGGCACCTTTAGTTGTAATAGAATATAAGGAAAAGCTTTGGACTAGAATCAGAGAACTATTAGAAGAAAAATACGATATTGATGAAAGCAAACTGGCAAATGAAGTAGCTTTTTATGCTGACAAAAGCAGCATTGATGAAGAAATAGTTAGATTATATAGCCATGTAAATCAATTTATTGACACTTTAGAATCAGATGAAGATACTATTGGTAGAAAATTAGACTTCTTAGTTCAGGAAATGAATAGAGAAGTGAATACCATAGGTTCTAAAATTGGCGATATAGGTATAACCAATTATGTAGTTGAGTTAAAGAGCGAAATGGAAAAGATAAGGGAGCAGATTCAAAACATTGAATAGTTGATAAGGAGGATGATCATGAGTATAAAGCTTATTAATATTGGTTTTGGCAATATAGTATCAGCTAATAGGATTATTGCTGTAGTAAGCCCGGAATCGGCACCTATTAAAAGGATAATTCAAGAGGCAAGAGATAGAGGAATGCTTATTGATGCTACATATGGGAGAAGAACTAGAGCTGTAGTTATTACAGATAGTGATCATATTATATTATCTGCTGTACAGCCAGAAACAGTAGCACATAGATTAAATAGTAAAGATAGCAGCGAAATAGAATAATTTTATTTTGATGAAAAGAGGAGAACTACATGGGAAATGGATTACTTATTGTAATTTCAGGTCCATCAGGTGTAGGCAAAGGGACAGTATGTAAGCGCCTACTCTGTGACAATGACAATATTAGCCTGTCCATATCTGCTACCACTAGGAAAGCAAGAGCTGGTGAGATAGATAAAGTAAGTTATTTTTTTATTGATAAGGCAGAATTTGAAAATATGGTAGAAAACAAAGAGTTTCTCGAATATGCATATGTACATGGAAATTATTATGGGACACCGAAAAAATATGTTTTAGAAAAAATTGAAAATGGAAATGATGTTTTATTAGAGATAGATATTCAAGGAGCTCTAAAAGTAAAGGAAATATATCCTGATGGGGTATTTATTTTCATACTTCCTCCTTCAATGGAAGAACTTAAAAAAAGAATTATTAACAGAGGAACAGAAACTGAGGAAGCAATAGAAATGAGATTTATGACTGCCTATAAAGAAATGGAGTATGTATTTAAGTATGACTACGCTGTTTTTAATGATGAAGTAGAAACAGCTGTTAAAAAAATAGAAGCTATTGTTGATGCCGAAAGGTGTAAAGTCAATAGACAAATAGATATTATAAAAGATATTTAGGAGGTTTTTTTATGCTATATCCTTCAATTAATGATTTATTAAAAAATGTTGACAGTAGATATACATTAGTTTTATTAGTTTCTAAAAGGGCTAGACAAATTGTGGACGGTTCTGAACCCTTTGTAGATCCAAAGTCTAGTAAACCAGTATCTATTGCAGTACAAGAAGTATCTGAGGGTAAGGTTACCTATACAAGACCACAGATTAACTATTAACTGTATTGCGAGGTGTATAAAATGCGTAGTGGGAAAAACATTGTAATGGGTGTTTCGGGTGGTATAGCCGTGTACAAGGCTGTTGATGTAGTTAGTAGACTGAAAAAATTAAATGCAAATGTAGACGTAATAATGACAAAATCAGCAACTGAGTTTGTAACACCTTTAACTTTTCAATCAATATCACAGAATCCTGTTACTATTGATATATTTAATGAACCAAAATATTGGGAGATTGAGCATATTTCTCTAGCAAAAAAGGCAGATGTTTTTTTAGTGGCACCTGCTACTGCGAATATTATAGGAAAGATAGCTAATGGTATTGCAGATGATATGTTGAGTACTACAGTAATGGCTACTAAGGCAAAGGTAGTTTTTGCACCAGCCATGAATACAAACATGTACAACAATATTATTTTTAAAGAAAACATGAACAAGCTTAAGCAACATGGTTATGAATTTATTAAACCAGGCTCAGGGAGATTAGCCTGTGGTGATATTGGAGAAGGGAAGATGGCAGAACCGTCTGACATAGTAGATTATCTAGTAAATTCATTAACTAATAATCAACTTAAAGGAAAAAAAATTATAGTAACTGCTGGTCCTACTATAGAGCCACTTGATCCAGTTAGATACATGACCAATCATTCTAGTGGGAAAATGGGATACGCTATTGCTAGAGAAGCCCAACAAAGCGGGGCAAAAGTTATTCTAGTATCTGGGCCAGTGAATTTAAATCCTCCTATGGGAGTTGAAGTAATAAAGGTAAATACTACTAATGAAATGCTATTTGCAGTAGAAAAGCATTTCAATGATTGTGACGTGCTTATAAAGGCAGCTGCTCCTTTAGATTATAGACCAGTTACTGTAAGCGAACATAAAATAAAAAAGGGAAAAGACGAAATAGAGTTTAAATTTACTAAGAACCCAGATATTGTAGCGCATTTTGGGGAAATTAAGAAAAACCAGATTTTGGTAGGTTTTGCAGCGGAAACAGAAAACATTATTGATAATGCAAAGAAAAAAATTGAGAAGAAGAATCTAGATTTTATCGTTGCAAACAATGTGTTGACGGAGAATGCTGGATTTAAAAGCGATAACAATATTGTAACTATTATAGATAAAGATGGAACCATAAAAGAATATCCCCTAATGAAAAAAGAAGAGGTAGCAAAAACTATAATAGACAAAATATCTTCAATGCTAAATTGTTAATGGGAGCTAGATGCTTGACATAGTAGAGGTAAATCTTTATTGTGTAAACATCTAGCTTTTAAAATATTTCTACGCTTAAATTGAAAGGTTGGATTTGATGACTAATAATGTATTTGTTGAAGTAGTTGTAGACAATACTAGTTCAAATACTGATAAATTTTTTACCTATACTGTGCCAGAAGAGTATAGAAAATATATAGAAATTGGCAAAAAGGTACTAGTTCCTTTTGGAATAGGTAACAAACTTATTGAAGGTATGATAGTAAATATAATTAATGATACTGACATAGAATATAAAAGGATAAAACCTATAAAAAGTGTTTTTAATAATGATCCTATTTTATCTAGGAATTTAATAAAGCTAAGCTTTTGGATGAGAGATAAATATTTAGCTCAATATAGTGATGTTATTAGGTCCATGATGCCTTCAGGAACAACGAATAAAGTCATAGAGCTTGTAAGCTTAACAAATGATTATGAAGATAAATATAGTAAAATTAAGTCCAAAAACCAATTAAAGATATTAGATTATCTAAAAAATCATGGAGAAGCAGAAGTACAACATATTAAAGACATAACAGGAATTATTAATATTAATTCTAGCATAAATTTATTATCAAATAGTGGAATAATACAGGTTACTAAAAAAATAAGTTCAGAGGTAAATAAGAAGTATGAGAAAATTGTCCAGAGAGAATTCTGTTCGGAGGATACTGACAAAATACTCAGCAAAATAGCTAAAAATGCAATAAAACAGATTGAAATTATTAATTATCTTAGAAATGTAGAATCAATAAATTTGAAAGATCTAATGATAATTACTAACTGCAACTTAAACTCTTTGAAATCTTTAGAGGAAAAGGGATATATAAGTATAGCAGACGTAGAAGTAAAAAGAGATGCTATAACTAAAGAAATTGAACCATATAATAAAGCAAACCCTACAAAAGACCAGAAAAATTGTATTGATAAAATATATAATGATTATCTTGAAAATGGATATAACAAATACTTAATCCATGGGGTGACAGGAAGTGGGAAGACAGAGGTTTATCTTCAACTAATAGAAAAGGTGCTAAAAATGGGAAAGCAAGCTATTGTATTAGTACCGGAAATTTCCCTTACCCCTCAGACAGTTGAAAGATTTGCAGGAAGATTTAGGAACAATGTAGCTGTTTTACATAGTGGACTATCAATTGGTGAAAGATATGACGAGTGGAGAAAAATAAAAGAAGGTGAAGTTCAAATTGTTGTAGGGGCCAGATCTGCAATCTTTGCTCCATTTGATAATCTTGCACTCATTATTATTGATGAGGAACATGAGACAAGTTATAAATCTAGCATGAGCCCTAAATACAACGCAATAGAAGTAGGAGAAAAAAGATGTGAAATAGAGGGAGCTACTTTAATCCTTGGCTCTGCAACACCGTCTATAGAAACATATTACAAAGCAAAACAAGGGGAATATAAGCTACTAGAATTACCTGATAGAGTAAATGGTAAAGAAATGCCCAGAATTGAAATTATAGATATGAAAAAAGAACTTGACAATGGGAATAAATCAATGTTTAGCAATAATCTTTATAATTCTATAGCAGATAATTTAAAGGCTAAGAAACAAACTATTCTTTTCTTAAACCGAAGAGGATTTTCTACTTTTATTTCTTGTAGAAAATGTGGCTTTGTTGTAAAATGTAAGGAATGTGATATTTCTTTAACCTACCATATGGCTCAAAATATACTTAAGTGCCATTATTGTGGCTATACACTAAAACCACCAACTATATGTCCTAGCTGTAAGAGTAAATATATAAAATATTTTGGAACAGGCACCCAGAGAGTTGAGGAGGAAGTAAAAAAGTTGTTTCCTCAAGCAAGAACTGCTAGGATGGATGTAGATTCTACTACAAGAAAAGGGAGCCACGAACGAATATTTGAAAAGATGAAAAAAGGGGATATAGATATACTTATTGGCACTCAAATGATTTCAAAGGGATTAGATTTTCCTAATGTAACACTAGTTGGAGTAATTGCAGCAGATATTACTCTTAATATTCCAGACTTTAAGGCTTCCGAAAGGACATTTCAGTTATTGACACAAGTTGGAGGAAGAGCTGGAAGAGGAGAATATGCTGGAAAAGTAATTCTACAGACGTATGAACCTGAGCATTACAGCATTTTAACTGCCAAATCCCATGACTATATTAGTTTCTTTAGCAAGGAAATATCAATACGT
>CAYYDM010000041.1:0-22656 GCA_964470635.1 uncultured Clostridia bacterium
TAGGTCAAACGCAACGAGCACCAAATTTATGTGAGCGATAGCGAACAAATAAATTTGTGTTGCGAGACTGCGTAAAATGACCTAACCCGATTTCCCGAATGCTTTTATCCATGACCTAACCCGATTTTTAAAATATATATTCAAATACTTAGAACATAATGGTATAATGATTACATGAATTTAATAAAATAGATAACATAATGTTTGTTGAGGTGACAATATGATTTCTAAGAAAAAAGCAGCAATTGGAGCTATTTTGATAATTTTGATAACTAGCATGTCTACATTTGTAGTTAGTAATATGATACAAATTCCTCTTAAAGAAAAAGTAGTAATTACAAAAAATGAATATCAGGATCTTACTGAGGTATATAAAAAGTACTCGAAAAACATGCTTTTGGAAGATGTTATAAGAGAATATTATCTAAGGGATGTAGATGAGGATACTTTGTTAGAAGGACAATTGAAAGGGCTTTTTAGCTCAATGGGAGATCCTTACTCAGTTTATATGACAAAAGATGAGTTTACTAGTTTTATGGAGCATACTAAAGGAGTATTTGGTGGTATTGGAGTTTATGTTGCACCTGGAGATGACAATTTAATAACAGTAGTTTCACCCATAGAAGACACTCCAGGAGAAAGAGCCGGCATAAAGCCTGGGGATAAAATAATTAAGGTAAATGGCAAAGAATTTACTGCAGATAAAATGGATGAAGCAGTTAAGCTTATGAAGGGTGAACCAGGTACAAATGTTGAAATAACTCTTATGAGAAGAGATTCAGAAGGCAATTCTCAGTTCATTAACAAGACTATTAAAAGAGAAGAAATTAGGATAAAGAGTGTAAAATCTAGTATGATGAAAGATAATATTGGTTATATAAGGATAACATCCTTTGACGATTTAACTTATAAAGACTTTATGACTAATTTAAAGGATTTACAAATCAAAGGTATGAAAGGTTTAGTGCTGGATTTAAGGAATAATCCTGGCGGACTTTTAGATATTTCTGCTAAAATAGCTGATGAATTTATGGGAGAAGGAACTATAGTTTATACAGAAACAAAACAAAAAGAACGTGAATATCTTAAATCTAACAAAAAGAAACTTGGACTTCCACTAGCAATTATAGTAAATGAAGGTAGTGCAAGTGCTTCTGAAGTACTTTCAGGTGCAATCCAAGATACCGAGGAAGGCACCATAGTTGGAACTACAACATTTGGAAAGGGAGTAGTACAGAGAATAAAAGAGCTTTCTGATGGTTCAGGTTTTAAAATTACGGTTTCAGAATATTTCACACCTAAAGGACGAAATATTCAGGGTATAGGAATAAAACCTGATGTTGTGGTCGAATTACCTAAGGATGTAGAAGAAATTGGAGTAGAGAAATTAAGCCAAGACACACAACTTCAAAAAGCTATTGAGGTAGTAAAGGATAAAATGAAATAGAAATATAACATCGCTAGAGCTAGAGAAAAATCTCTTAGTAGAAGCATTAACTAAATACAATAGTTTGCATATAAAAAGGATAGCTGATTAGCTATCCTTTTGGCATTCCATAAGATTATCAAAATTAATTCCGTAAATAAAACTCGAATCAGCATTGTCAGTAGGCGGAACAATACTAAAAAATGCTGTATTTAAGCTAGGACTATAAAAAATATTTTTATCTAGAACTTGACCCAATAATGTAGGTTCATTTTCTTTTAGGTTATACAAATATACAGAAAAATCAGTAGAAGAATTATTTTTGCTTACTATTAAAATATTATTTTCATCAATAATTAAAAAATTTCTAACATCAAAATCTGTAAGTGTTTTTTCTTCATCAACATTTAAATCACGTAAAAATAATTCAAACTTATCTTCTTTCCCTGCTTTCCTCGTATATACTAACTTATCTTTACTAATAAACTCACTACCACGTCCATAGTCTATTTTCTTCAATCTTTTTTCATTTTCTTTAATATAGATACTTGATAAATCTTTTGAACTGTCCATTTCTACAAATACAAAAGTATCATCATATACATCAAAATCAGAAACATTTATTTTTACAGTAAAGAGAACTTTTTCCTCATTTTTTGATGTATCAAACAATATTACTGATGAATTTTTATTTACTGCATACAGTAGATCATTACCCTTCCATTCAATATTCCAAGTGTGCTTATAGTCCATCGGAGTAATTTTTTGTATTAGCATACTTTTTAAGTCCACTATATATAAATCTGTCAGTTTCCCATTATGCTCAATAATTGCCAGCTTTTTTAAGTTGGGACTAAACTCAGCAGCATAAATACTATTGTGTGTTGAATAAATTTTATGTTTTTCATGGCTATTAATATCATATAACCAAATATTTTCTGAATCTGCATCTTCTACAGTTTCTTTTTGAACATAGGCTATTAACTTATCACTAGAAAAACCCAGTATTCTTCCCTTGTCAATTACTTCTGACAATAAGATTGGCTTTGCCTCTAAAAGTTCTCCACTATTTGAGTTTACCTTTGCTTTCAACATATATAGAGAGCTACTAGGGTTATCCTTTATAAAAGTATTATTTAACTTTACATTCCATATATATTCATTATTTTCCTTGGATAAACTAACAATAGGCATAGTGTTATTAGTGTACTTAAACTGCGTATATATCTTATTAAGGACCTGTGATTTATCGAATTTTATACTAATAGGGTTGTAGTTTCTAGGTATTATGTTGAATTTTAAATCCTTTAATTCTAAATCATGTATATCATCAAGTTCAAGTAGAACTTGTGGAACTACTAAATCTGATTTTCCCCATTCTTTTTTTATTGAAGTGTAAATATTTATCTCATTATTTACTCTAGAGATACTATCAATGCTAGCCATTGAGCATTCAACAATACCTAAGTTTACCAAGAAAAATCTACCGCGTTCTTTTTCAATCATTTCAACGTTTGGTATGATGGATTGAAACCCTTTTAACAAAATTGTTTTTTCTACTTTATATTCCATATTTGTTTCTGCAATAGTAGAAAGGCTAGAGTCAATCAAGGGTATATTATCATTAGCTTTGCAAGCTGTTAATGTTAGCATCAGTGACAAATATAATATCTGTTTCTTCATTAAAAACTCCCTCCCCACGCTACATTTATATATTCAACAATAAATCTGAATAACCTGCCTAAATAAATAAAAACTTTTTAAATATTAATACTTTTCATATATTGACTTATGTAATGACAAAATATATAATTAATACGAACAAATGTTCCGAAATAAACTGTTAATTTATAATATTTATTATCACTAACAGAGGTGATATTGTGAATAAATTTAAGATAAAATCTGAATTTAAACCAACTGGTGATCAACCTAAGGCTATTGAGCAGTTAGTTTATGGAATAAATAACAAACTTATGCATCAGACGCTTTTAGGCGTAACGGGCTCAGGGAAGACTTTCACTATGGCAAATATTATTGAAAAAACCCAAAAACCAACTCTTGTAATAGCCCACAATAAAACATTAGCGGCACAGCTTACAAGTGAATTCAAGGAATTCTTCCCTGATAATGCAGTAGAGTATTTTGTAAGCTATTATGATTATTACCAACCTGAGGCATATGTACCCCATACTGATACTTATATTGAAAAAGATGCATCCATTAATGATGAAATAGATAAACTTAGACACTCAGCTACTGCTGCCCTGTTTGAAAGAAGAGATGTAATAATAGTAGCTAGTGTTTCTTGTATATATGGATTAGGAGATCCAATTGATTATGAAAATTTGGTTTTATCCTTAAGACCTGGTATGACAAAGGATAGGGATGAAATAATAAGAAAGCTTGTAGACATACAATATGAAAGAAATGATATAAACTTTGTAAGAGGAACCTTTAGAGTAAGAGGAGATGTAGTAGAAATATTTCCTGCATCATCTAATGAACATGCTATTAGGGTTGAACTCTTTGGAGATGAAGTAGAGAGAATAACAGAGGTAAATGCACTGACAGGTGAAATAATTGGAACAAGAAGCCATATTTCTATATTTCCCGCTTCTCACTACGCAACCAGTCCTGAAAAGATTGAAAGAGCTATAAAAAGTATTGAAGAGGAACTTGAAGAGAGATTAAAGGAATTAACAAGAGAAGATAAGCTTTTAGAAGCTCAAAGATTAAAGCAAAGAACTATGTACGATATAGAGATGCTAAGAGAAATGGGCTTTTGCCAAGGCATAGAAAACTACTCAAGACATATTAGTGCTAGACCACCTGGAAGTAAACCCTATACTCTAATAGACTATTTTCCGAAAGATTTTCTTTTGTTTATTGATGAATCCCATGTTACTATTCCTCAGATAAGAGGAATGTATGCAGGAGACAAATCTAGAAAGACTACATTGGTGGACTACGGATTTAGGCTTCCATCAGCATTAGATAATAGACCTCTTCAGTTTGATGAGTTTGAGAAACATATTAATCAAGCAATATATGTAAGTGCTACTCCTGGTCCTTACGAGTTAGAGCATTCCCAGCAAATAGTAGAGCAAATTATCAGACCTACAGGCTTGTTAGATCCAGAAGTAGAGGTGAGATCTACTAAAAACCAAATAGATGATTTAGTTAAAGAAATAAACATAAGAGCAGCAAAAAATGAAAGAGTTTTGGTGACTACTTTAACTAAGAAAATGTCAGAGGATTTAACTAATTACTTTAAAGAAATAGGCATAAAAGTTACTTATTTACATTCAGATATTAAGACTATTGAGAGAATGGAAATAATAAGAGATCTTAGAATGGGTAAGTTTGACGTTTTGGTGGGTATTAACCTTTTAAGAGAAGGACTTGACCTACCTGAGGTTTCATTAGTGGCGATATTAGATGCAGACAAAGAAGGCTTTTTAAGATCAGAAACGTCAATGGTTCAGACAATAGGAAGAGCTGCTAGAAACTCAAAAGGTAAAGTAATAATGTATGCCGACTGTATAACTAACTCAATGAAAAAAGCCATAGACGAAACTAATAGAAGAAGATACATTCAAATTCAATACAACAAAGAGCATAACATAATTCCTCAAACTATTAAAAAGGGAATTAGAGATGTAATTGAAGCTACAAAAGTTGCAGAAGAACATGAAAAATATGGATATAATAGTGATAAAGAAATGGGTATAGATGAATTGATGACAATTATTAAAAATCTTGAAGTTGAAATGTTTGAAGCAGCTGAAAACCTACAGTTTGAAAGAGCGGCAGAATTAAGAGATAAAATAAACGAGCTTAAGAAAAGACTGTGATAAAATATTTAAGCCTTTATTTTTGCTAAGATAAGAATTATAATCGTTCTTTGGCCTACATGTAGGATGAATACTAAGGAACAACTTTTTATGCCATTCTGAGCGTCAGCGAAGAATCTCGTAGTTTTTAAATACTTTGACAAAAAAACGAGGTGCAAATATGCTTAAAGATAAAATCATAATAAGGGGAGCAAAAGAACACAATCTAAAAAACATTAATGTAGAGCTTCCAAGAAACAAATTTATTGTACTAACTGGATTAAGTGGCTCAGGAAAATCTTCCCTTGCCTTTGATACCATATATGCAGAAGGGCAGAGAAGATATGTAGAAAGTCTATCTGCTTATGCTAGACAGTTCTTGGGACAAATGGAAAAGCCAGATGTGGAATATATTGAGGGATTATCCCCTGCCATATCAATAGATCAAAAGACAACAAGCAGAAACCCTAGATCTACTGTAGGAACAGTTACAGAAATATACGACTACTTAAGACTTCTATACGCTAGAGTAGGTACCCCACATTGTCATATATGTGGGAAAGAAATAACCTCACAAACTATTGACCAAATGGTGGACCAAATACTGTCACTTGAAGAGAGAACCAAGATTCAATTACTTTCACCAATTGTTAGGGGACGTAAAGGAGAACATCAGAAAGTACTTGAAAACATAAGAAAAGAAGGCTTTGTTAGAGTTAGAGTAGACGGAGAGATAAAAGAACTAAGTGAAGATATAAAACTTGATAAGAATAAAAAGCACTCTATAGAAGTGATTATTGATAGGATAATAGTAAAAGAGGGAATAGAGCAACGATTGACAGATTCTCTTGAAACTGCCCTAAAACTTTCTGATGGTTTAGTTATTGTGGACGTTATTGATAAAGAAGAATTGCTTTTCAGTCAAAAGCTTTCATGTCCAGATTGTGGTGTAGGCATAGATGAACTGGCTCCAAGACTATTCTCATTTAACAGTCCATTTGGAATGTGTCCAACTTGTAATGGACTAGGAAGCCATATGAAAATAGACCCTGAACTTATTATTCCTAATAAAAAATTAACTATAAACCAAGGAGCAATAGCTCCTTACTCTAATACTTCAGAGGACACATATTATTTTAAAATGTTTAAAGCAATAGCAGAATATTATGGATTTAGTCTGGATGCTCCTATTGAAGAAGCACCTAAAGAAGTAATAGACGAAATACTTTATGGAACAGGTCAAAGAGAAGTAGAGTTTGAATTTGATAGTAGATTTGGCGGATGGAGAACATATAAAGCACCCTTTGAGGGGGTAATACCTAATTTAGAGAGAAGATATGGAGAGACAAACTCTGATTATATGAGAGATAAGATAGAAAGCTTTATGAGCATTATTCCATGTCCTGATTGTAGTGGAGCAAGGCTTAAGCCAGAAGCCCTTGCAGTAACCGTAGGCGGACTAAACATATCTGAATTTACTAGCATGGCTGTAAGACAAGCAATAGATTTTATAAACAACTTAAGCTTTACTGAAATGCAAGAAATAATCGCACATCAGGTATTAAAGGAAATAAGAGAAAGATTAAAATTCCTTGTAGATGTAGGGCTAGATTATCTTACATTATCAAGAAATGCAGGTACTCTTTCAGGTGGAGAATCTCAGAGAATTAGATTGGCTACTCAAATTGGTTCAAGTCTAGTAGGAGTTCTATATGTACTAGATGAGCCTAGTATTGGACTACATCAAAGAGATAATGATAGGCTTCTAAAAACCCTTAGAAGTCTTACAGACTTAGGAAATACTTTGATAGTAGTAGAACATGATGAAGATACAATGTACTGTGCCGATCATATAGTAGATATAGGACCAGGTGCAGGAGTTCATGGTGGATATGTAGTAGCAGAGGGCACTCTTGAGGATATAAAAAACAGTGAAGAATCTATTACAGGTCAATACTTAAGTGGAAGGAAAAAGATTGAGATTCCAAAGAATAGAAGAAAGCCTAATGGGAAATGGATTGAAATTAAAGGCGCAGCAGAAAACAACCTAAAGGAAATAGATGTTAAAATTCCTCTAGGAGTATTTACATCTATTACAGGTGTATCAGGTTCTGGAAAGAGTACCTTAATTAATGAAATATTATATAAAGGATTGTCACAAGAGTTACACAATTCTAAAGATAGGCCGGGAAAACATAAAGCTATTCTTGGAATAGAACATATAGATAAGATAATAGATATTGACCAGTCTCCTATAGGAAGAACGCCTAGATCAAACCCTGCAACTTATACAGGAGTTTTTGACCATATAAGAGATATATTCGCTATGACTCCAGAGGCTAAAACTAGAGGTTATAGCAAAGGAAGATTTAGCTTCAATGTAAAAGGAGGAAGATGTGAAGCCTGCAAAGGTGACGGTATATTAAAGATAGAGATGCACTTTCTTCCTGATGTATATGTTCCATGTGAGGTATGTAAAGGTAAGAGATATAATAGAGAAACTCTACAAGTAAAGTATAAGGGAAAGACTATATCTGATATATTAGATATGACTGTGGAAGAGTCACTAGAATTTTTCGACAGCATACCAAGCATAAAAAGAAAAATAGAGACAATGTATGAAGTGGGACTAGGTTATATAAAGCTAGGTCAACCTTCAACTCAGTTATCAGGAGGAGAAGCTCAGAGAGTGAAGCTAGCTACAGAGCTTAGCAAAAGGAGCACAGGCAAAACACTCTATATACTTGATGAGCCTACAACAGGTCTTCATATAGCTGATATACACAAGCTTATAAAAGTACTAAACCAGCTAGTTGATGCTGGAAATGCCGTAGTAGTTATTGAGCATAACTTAGATGTTATCAAGACTTCTGATTATATAATCGACCTAGGACCAGAAGGTGGAGATAAGGGTGGTACAATAATAGCCCAAGGAACTCCAGAAGAAATATGTAAAGTCAAAGAATCCTATACAGGACAATTTTTAAAAAAAGTTTTAGAAAAATAAAATATCTGAATAAACCCCTTAATATTGTCAAAACTCATAGTAAATGCATATTAGGGGGTTTTATTATGAAAAAAAGTTTGATAATTTTATTAGTTGGAATAATATTATTATTATCTGCAACATCATTTGCAGGAGGTTATTTTAAAAGAATAGATGTATTGATTAGTGGCATAAAAATAGAAATTGACAACCAAATCATAGAAACAGATACGGAGCCATTTATATACAATAATAGAACTTTTATTCCAGTAAGGGCTGTAGCAGAAGGTCTAGGATGTGAAGTTAAATATGACAATAAAGCAAACAAGGTTATAATTAACAAATTTAAAGATTTTCCGGAATGTGACTATCTAAACGGAGAAATATTTATATATGGAATGATAATAGATATAGACTATGAAAATAGAGCTATAGAAATAGAACAGCATATAGACGATAACAGTAGGGAGGTAACACCATTATTAACTATAAGAGAAGATGCTATCATACTGCTTCAAAGAAATGATAAAGTAATGAATATAGAATTTAGCGATTTAAAATGTGGCGATGTCATAGGAGGAGTAGTTGATAAAGATAACCTTATAAGGGGAATGATAATATCATTCTAGGTAAGGGTAAGCAGGGGGACGTAAGCAGGGGGACGGGGTTATTGCTTCCTATAATAATTCTCCAAAGAAATGATAAAGCCATGAACATTGATTTTAATGGCTTGAAATCTGGGGAGATGTCTTAGGGGGAATTATTGATAAGGAAGGATATATAAGAGGAATTATAATGAATTTTTAGTAGCATCTTATAAGATATATTCGTTATTACAAGATAATCTGTGCTTTTGTAAGATAAATGCATTTTTGAAGACAAAATATATATGTGTTTTTCTAACCTTCTATGTTTTTACAAAACTTTTATAGTATAATATATTTTGGCATAATTTTATAACAGCTAGGAGGTTGAAAAATGTATGAATATTTTACTTTAGGAGTTTGTTCAAAAAACATAAGATTTGAAGTGGAAAACAATATATTAAAGAATGTTGTTTTTATGGGAGGATGTAGTGGAAATTTAAAGGCTATTTCAATACTTGTTGAAGGAATGGAAGTGGATAAGGTAATAAAATTATTATCTGGAGTTAAATGTGGTTTTAGAGAGACTTCTTGTGCAGACCAGCTAACAAAAGCTCTAATTCAATTTAAGAATAAATAGGATTCTCATATTTAAAATTCATGTAAAACTATTCTTAAAAGTGTAAATAAATAGTTTTAGCAAAAATAAAGACAAGCTATTTAATTATACAATTGTTTATTGCTCATTTTGTTTCTTTGTTATAATATGGTGTTATTGGGGAGAATTTAATTTTTTTAGATACTTTTTAATTAATAGCATACATAGAAAGCAGAGATGATTACATTGATTTTACAGAACTTTATTTTTAGCGTAAATGCTGTTTTTCCAATATTCATAATTATTATTTTGGGATATATATTAAAAGCAAAGGGTATTACTGATGAACATACTATCAAGAAAATGAATGCTATTGTATTTAATGTAGCATTGCCTATGCTGTTATTTAGAGATATTTCTCGTTCAAATTTTAATGATTTTTTTAATCCAAAGTTACTAGCTTTTGCAGTAGTTACGACGATACTATCCTTTGCCTTTATATGGCTAGGAGCAGAGCTTTTTATTAAAGAGAAAAGCTCTATAGGTGCCTTTGTGCAAGGCTCCTTTAGAAGTAATTATGCTCTCATAGGACTAGCCTTAGCTTCTAGCATTGGTGGTAGTGATGCAGTTACTAAGGGCGCACTAGTAACTGCCTTTGTAATACCTTTGTATAATATTTTTGCAGTCATTGTCTTAACACTAAGATCAGAAGAAAGCTGTAAAATAGGGGTGAAATCAACTCTTATTAGTATAGTAAAAAACCCCTTGATTATTGGAATAGCTTTGGCATTGCCTTTTTGCCTATTTGACATAAAATTACCCTTAGTTATAGAAACTTCAATAGACTATATGGCAAGAATAGCAACTCCTATTGCTATGTTGGCTATTGGAGGGACCATATCATTAGAACAAGTTAAAAACAAAAAAATTAAACTTGCTTTAGTTGCATCATTCATTAAGATTATTCTACTACCTATTGTGTTCATACCTATTGCAATAATATTTGGTATAGAAGGAAATGGGCTATTGGTTTTATATATTATGTATGGCTCACCTACAGCAGTTAGCAGCTATGTTATGGCATGTAATATGAATGGAGACAAAGAATTGGCAGCTGATATCTTCATCATTACAACTTTACTTTCTGTATTTACATTTACTATTGGAATTTACTTATTTAAGACTTTTGGACTTATAGCTTAATTTTGGACAAGACATTTGAAAGTGAGTAGAAAAGGGGGACGAAGCAGCAACCCCGTCCCCTTGCTTATTTTTACTTTCTATTTCATAATCATGACTGAAGATGCTTTAACTAAAGCTGTAACATTATCACCTACGTTTAGATTCAGCGAATCTGCTGAACTTGTAGTGATTACACTTACCATAGATTGGCCACCAACATCTAGTGTTATCTCAGTTGAAACAGGTCCTTTCTTTAAGTTTGTAATCTTAGCATTTAATTGATTTCTTGCAGATATTTGCATGTACATACCTCCATTACAATATAATCATCATTAGTATTAGCATGCTAGGTCACATTATACAAAAAAAGAAAGACTAGGACAATCCTAGCCCTTCTCAGTAATGGAAACTCACATAGAATAAACACTTTTATTTTTAACTACAAACACATTATCATACTTTTCCTTTGTTTCTTCAAATACTACATGGCTTACATTAACAACAGTTATATCTTCTAGACCTAATATAGTATTTTCTATTTCCTTTGCTACTTTAGAGTCTAAGCTTGCAAAGGCCTCATCTAAGAAAATTATATCTGATTTCTGCAAAAGACCTCTAGCTATGGCAACTCTGCTTTTTTCTCCACCTGATATGTTTCTTCCATTATCATAAATCATAGTATCTAACCCTTGAGGCAACGACTGAACAAAATTTCTTAAACCAGCCCTCTCAATAGCAGTATTTATTTCTTCCTCTGAAAAATCCTTATAAAGAGTAATATTATTCCTCAAGGTATCTTCAAATAAGAAAACCTGCTGCTCTATATTAGATATATGCCTGAAATAGCTTGTTTTTGTAACATCCTTAAGGCTTTTGCCATCTATTAATATTTCACCGTTTTTGGGAGAGAAATATTTTCTTAATAGTTTCAGTAGAGTAGATTTCCCACCACCGCTTGGTCCTATAACTAAGTACTTTTCACCTTTTTTAAGAGATAGGTTAATGTTTTTTAGAACATCTTCATCCTCGTATCCAAAAGAAACATTGTTAAATTCAATAATATCATTAAAGTTTCCTAATACAACAGTCTCTTCATAATTATCATGGTTTTTAAGAGTGTCTTCAATTTTTATAAATAGCTTTTTAGTAGATAGAATTTTAGGCAGCCATTCTCCAAATCTCATTATGGGTACAATTATTTTCTCCATATTGTTTATAATTAATATAACTCCACCTAAGGTTAAGCTTCCTTTTATAGCCATAAATGATGTAATACCAAGCAAAGCGAAAAGTGAAACCATCATATTAAGGTTTTGTAAGGAAAAAATAAAAGTAGATATTTTGTCTATAACATATCCTTTTTGCTGAATAGCGTTGCTTTTATTAAAAAAGTCAGTTTTAACTTTTTCATTTAAGTTATTAGACTTTATTATATGAAAGGCACTTAGAACTTCTTTTATATAAGAAGTATATCCTTCATATAGTTCGCTTCTTTGAGCCTGGTGTTTTTGGATTGGTTTGTTAAGTAGTATTGAAATAAGGGCACTAACAACTCCAATTCCCATACCAATGCCTAAGGAAACAGGGCTAACATATGCAATAACAATAACACCTACTACAAAATACACTACACCTAATATAACTTCATATATTCCATCTATATAGTTAGTTTCTATAGTATTCACATCATTAGTCAAGGTAGATACGTACTTTGCGTTATTGTCTCTTTGAAATTCATTAATATTTTTCTTGAAGATTCTGCTAACATAGTTTACTTTTGCAGAAACAATAGCTTTTCTTTTATATAGCCCTTTTCCAAAAGCCAATAACACATTTACTGGTAACAGTGATAATGCAAGTAATAAAAGCCTTGAAGCTTCTTCTTTAAATAAGTCTCTATTGCCAGATGTAGCTATATCTATGACCTTCATCATAGATATTGAAAGGTATCCTTCTAATACAGCACATACTGATGCAATAATTATGACTAATATAAGATATGGTAATGCTTTATATATGGATTTTTTCATATTGCCAACACCCCCATGCTGAAATAGTCTTGGCTGTTATATTGATTTACTAGGCCATTTTTTACTTCTAGAACATAATCATATTTTTCGGTTATGCCTTTATAATACCTATGGGAAATTGCAATAACTGTGTTATCTAAGGATAATATTGTGTCTTCTACAGCTCTACCTAGTTCTTCATTTAAACTTGAAGTGCCTTCATCCACAAATAATATACTTGCATCCTTAACTATAGCTCTTGCAATAGAAATCCTTTGTCTTTGTCCACCAGAGAGGTTTTTACCATTTTCCATTAGCATTTCCTGTAGTCCTAATTCTCTTTCCTCTAAAAACTCCATAAATCCTGCTCCCTTACAAGCTTCAAGAACTTTTTCCTCTGTCATATCTTTAAATAATGTAATGTTATTAAATATTGTATCCTCAAATAAAAATACATCTTGGTATATAAAAGATACATTATCATTTAAACTCTTTTCTTTTATCTCCCTATAATCCACACCGTCAACTTTGATATTTCCTTCATAGTCATCTATAACCATTGAGAGCAGCTTAATTAACGTAGACTTACCAGCGCCGCTTTCGCCCTTAAGCAAATATTTCTTGCCCTTTTCAATGTTAAAGGATGTTCCTTTAAATATTTCTTTTCCATCATAGTTAAATTTCAAATTCTCTACTTCAATATTAGAATCAAACTTAAATTCTTTTTCCTTTACAATACTAGCATTTTCTTCTTCACCGTTTTGTGCAATCTTATTGTAGATGGTGTTTGAAGCTTTTAATTCATTTAAAAATGGGAATAAACTTACAATTGGCCACACACAACCATTAGATAGCTGCACCATTAATATTGTTTTAGCAAAGGAAGCTCCATTTAGAATGGTGCTTATGGAATATATTAATATCCCAACAAATATTACAAATCCAAGAAAATTAGTTAGATTTCTTTGCCCCTCAACAAAAACAGTATAATGCAGCTTTTTTCTCTCTACTTTATCAACTACAAGTAATGTATTATTTAAGAATTTATCTTCAATATTGTTCAGCTTTAAAATCTCTAGACCATTAAATGTATTTGCAATATTAGTAGTAAACTGTTCATTATTTGCCGATACTTCCTCTTGTAATTTTACCGTTCTCTTTTCAAAGGATTTACTTATGAAGAATATTATGATAGATACAGCAAAAATACCTAAGGCAAATTTATAATCAAGAAAAACTAGTATTAACAATGATGCAGTATATGATCCAGCGAAAAAAATAATATTTAGTAGCTTATGAAAAAAGTTTTGTTCGAATATATTAATATCATTTATAAGATTTGATATATATACATCCTTAGATTTTTTGCTAAAATTCTTATATGAGTGTTTAAGGATTTTATCAAAAGCCTGTATTCTAACGTCCAAGATAGTATCTCTCATAAAGCTTATTCTCATGAATCTAGATACTATAAATAGAATAATACCAAGGACAGTAAAAAATATTGATAATGCAAAAACCTTAATAAAATAATCTATTTCTCCTTTTTCAATACTGCCGATTACTAAAGCGAAAGAGACATTTCTTAACAGGGAATCTATTACTGGTAAGAAACAAGCCATTACATATAGAATAAATCTGCCTTTTCTTTTTAATAGTAAATCCTTCATTTTGATCCTCCTTATGATACCATTATTACTTTATTTTACCTTAATTAATATTGTAAATGATATTTAAAAAATGTCAATAGGTTTTATGAAAAATATTAAAATAAACTTTAAAATAATTAATATAAAAATTAATAATTTTAAGTTATTCTTTTAATAATTTTAATAACTTATTTTCTACATATATCATTTAGAAGAGAATAGGTTTATTTTCTATAAGTATGCCAAATAGGTTGAAATATCTACTAATTAACAATACAATATAATAATAGCGAGATTAATTGTATTGATAGGTAAAATTATTATTGAAGAAAGGACTATTACTTATGGACGAAAATATAACTAGTCTTAATGTTAGTAATGACAATATTAATGACAATCAGAATATTAGTGGATATACTGTAAACCAAGAAAAAAGACAAGTGGCGGTGCTAAGAGTTAAGAGGCCAATAGTCACATATGCTTTAATAGTTATTAACATTATTATGTGGGCTCTTTTAAGTTTATTATCTCTAAAAACTGGTAGAAGTTATAATGAATTATTAAGCGTATTTGGAGCAAAAATCAACCTGAATATTTTACAAGGTCAGTACTGGAGATTTATAATACCAATATTTTTACATGCTGATATTACACATTTACTTGTTAATTGCTATTCACTACGTGCCGTTGGAGTAACAGTGGAGAGAATCTACGGCCATACTAAATTCATTTTTATTTATTTAGTAGCTGGTTTCATGGGAAGTCTTTTGAGTTTTATGTTTTCGTTAAATCATGCTGTTGGTGCTTCAGGAGCTATATTCGGATTATTGGGGGCTCTCTTATACTTTGGTGTAGAATACCCAAAACTTTTTAGAGCTTATTTTGGCCATAGCATAATGACAACTATAGCTATCAACTTAGCTTATGGATTTTTAAATACTGGTATAGACAATTTTGGACATATAGGCGGACTAATTGGTGGTTTTTTTGCTTCAGGAATAGTTAAAGTTAAAGTTCAAAATAATACAAAATGGTATCTTAGTAAGATAATGTTTATTGTATTAACTGCTGTACTAGGAATTTCAGGGATAATTTATGGCTTTAATAATGGCAATAACGCTGCACTTGTTAAACTAGAGGAGTTATATAAATATGATGCAAACCAAAACTGGAATGAAGCTGCTAAAATTGGAGAAGAGATTCTGAAACAAAAGCCTACAAACAAAAACATTAATATAGAGGTATTATGGATGACCACCAAGGCAGAGGCAGTGACGGGTAATTATAACAAATCTGTGGAGCATGCAAAAATGTTGACAAAACTATCACCTAAGGATGGACATTATCTTTTAGGAATTGTTTATTATGACATGGGACAGTTTGAACTATCAAAAGTGGAACTCCAAAAGGCTAAAGCTTTAAACTCACCATATCCTAATATTGATGAGTTAATAAGAAATATTGAATCTAGGTAATATCTAACAACCATATGACATTTGTCATATGGTTTTGTTATTTTAGTCATTATTTTTCTAATGTTTTTTATACTATGATGTTAGTGTAGAGAAAAATAAGGGAGTGATCTCAATTGGTAGTTGAAATTAAAAACATAGTAAAGCGATATAAGGATGAATTGGCTGTAGATAACGTAAGTTTGTCTATAAGAGATGGAGAAATATTTGGACTATTAGGACCCAATGGAGCAGGGAAAACCACAACTATAAATGCAATAATGGGATTAATCAAAATAGACAAAGGAGAAATATTAATATTCGATAAGAACATTAATAAATTCAACAATGAGATAAAAAAAGAAATAGGCATAGTACCACAAGATATAGCTTTATATCCAGATTTAACAGTTTACGAAAATGCAATATTCTTTGCAAAGCTTTATGGTCTTAGGGATGGCTTGTTAAAAGAAAGGGTAGAAGATGTGCTTGAATTCACAGGGCTAAAGGATAAGAAAAAAGCCTTAGTAAAAAATCTTTCAGGAGGTATGAGAAGAAGATTAAATATTGCCTGTGCCATAGCACATCATCCTAAGCTTATAATAATGGATGAGCCTACTGTAGGTATAGATCCTCAGTCTAGAAATCATATACTTGAGTCTATAAAGAAGCTGAATAATAATGGTTCTACTATTATTTACACTTCCCATTACATGGAGGAGGTAGAAGAACTTTGTACTAATATAGCTATAATGGACAAAGGAAAGATAATTGCTCAAGGCAGCAGTGATGAACTTAAAGCCCTCATATCTACAGAAGATAGAATATCCCTTGAATTATCAGCAGTAAATTTTACTTTAGTAGATAATATTAAAAAGATTTCTGGAGTTACAGATTGCCTAACAGAGGAAAACAGAATAAAGGTAATATCTAAAGCAGGAAGTAATAATCTTAGCAGTATAATTGATTCTATAGTAAATACGGGCGTAGAGATACTGAACATAAATATTGAAAAGCCAAACTTAGAGGGAGTATTTTTGACTTTAACTGGAAGATCCTTGAGAGATTAGGTGGTGAGACTATGAATATATTAAATATAGCTTATTATAGCATAATAAGAAATTTTAGAGATAAAAAAACCTTAGGACTTATGATGTTATTACCTTTGTTAAGTACTTTAATACTTGGATCTGCACTGGGTGGTTCTTTTAACGTATCTTCAATTGACAAAACAACTATATGTTATCTAAATCAAGACAAAGGATGGGCAGGAGAAGCATTTCATCAGTTTATAAATAGTGAGGATGTCAAGTCGTTTATTGAGCTTAGAGAGATATCTAATTATGAAGATGGAGTTGATTTCTTAAAAACAAGAGATGCTTCATCTATGGTAATTATAGAGTCTGATTTTTCTCAAAAACTAAATTTAGGAGAAAAAGCAGATATCAAAGTTTATAATAGCCAGTATAGTAATTATAGAGCTTCCATTGTTAAAAGCTTAATGGACAGCTTTGCAAATGTTAGCAATTCAATGGTAGCTATTAGTGAATTAGGCGGAAGTAATTTTGCACATATAGAAAATAGTAACATAGAAGAAATCTCAATATCTGCAACTGGCAAAAAACCTAGAGCAATAGATTATTATGCTGTGACAATGCTGGTAATGTCCATAATGTTTGGAACTATATATGGGGCATATACCATTGCAGAAGATGAAATTCTAAGAACTGAAATAAGGTTAAAAAGCGCACCTTTAAGGAGTTATCAGCTTTTTTTAGGAAGATTATTGGGCGCTATAGTTACATTGGTATTACAGATTCTTATTATGATTGGATTTACTAAATTTGTCTACAAAGCAAATTGGGGTAATAATATGCCATTTATACTTTTCACATGCTTTTCTGCTATTGTCATGGTAGTAGGTATAGGGATAATGACTTATAGTATACTTAAGGATGGCAATAAGGCTTCTAATATATTAAGTTTATCAGTTTCATTTTTAACATTCTTGGGAGGAGGGTATTTCCCGGTAAATGGTTCTAAAATGGAAGAGCTAGCCTCCTATTTATCGCCAAATTATATGATACAGAGAGTGCTATTTAACAATATATATGGGGGAAACAGCATAGAGACTAAAAATTATCTAATAGCTATATGGTGCATCGCTATAATTTCATTTTTGGCATCTTCTCTTATAGGAAGGAGGAGTATAGAATGACTATTTTTAAAAATAATATAAAAAGAATATTAAGGAAAAAAAGCAATATAATTTTCATGTTTGTCTTACCCATAATAACCATGGTTATCTCTTTTAAGATGATTAGCTTTAGTTCACCTCCATCAGTAGGGATTATAGTCAAGGATAATACTGAACTTACAAATTTTATAATAGATAGCTTAGAAAAAAACTGTACAGTGGAATTTATAGAGGAGAGTAATATAAATGACAAATTAATAAATGGAACTATAGATTTTGCTATTAAAATTCCAATGGGGTATACAGAAGATATAATAAATAATAAAAATCCTAAGGTAAACACATTTAAAATCAAAGAAACAGAAGACACTGCACCTTTAATTGCTATATTAAATTATGATATAAACGCTATTAAGAATATTGCAAGAGCAGCAGAAGGTGATCATGAGAAATTTTACAATGGCTTAGAATTATACAATAATGGGAAATTGGGCGTTGACTATAAATATATAGAAGGAACAGATAGAAAACAAGAAAAAATATTGCTGGGCTTTGGTTTTATAATTATGTTTATGATGTATCTTTCCAACAATGCTGCAAGGCTCATGATGGAGGATAAAAGATATAAAACATATTCTAGAATGTTTTGTTCACCAATTACCTCTAAAAGCTATATGTTTCAAAATATATTAAGTTTTATAATAATTATAGGTATTCAGATTATTGTTGCTCTTATGGTAGCGATTAAGGTGGTAAATATAGATTTAGGCTCTTCAACTTTAGGTGTATTCTTATTGCTTATGATTTTCGGAATTTGTAGTGTAGCTATGGCTGTTGCCATAAATATTTTATCTAAAGATATGGGGCAAAGTAACGTAACTTCACAGTTTATTATAGTGCCTATGAGTATGCTTGGTGGATGCTTTTGGCCTAGGGATATTATGCCAAAGTTTTTACAGCAGCTTAGCAAATTTATCCCTGTAACTTGGGCATTAGAAGGAATTGAGGAGATACTTATACAGCCTAAAATAGATACTATATTTATAGAAATAATTATTCTCATACTCTTTTCATTAGCATTTTTCCTCATAGGGTTAAGTAGAAAAAACAGTATGGAATTTTAAAAGGAGTTCAAAAGGAAATGTAGAAATCTTTATTATTGAAAATATGAAGTGGGGTATGACATCTATGAATTATATATTTAAATTATTTTTTCTTATATATATGATATTTAAAATGTCAATTTCAAGCCAAGTAGTTGCCACTGATATAATAATTATTTTGGTTGTCATATCCTCCAATATATTTAAAGAAAGATTTTTTGAAAAAATAATTATAAGTGGCATAATAACTATATTAGAAGCTATGCTTATAGTCTTAGGAATGAAATTTAATCCCCTATTTATAGCTTTATTTGCTGTTACTGCCTATGACTCAGTTAGGCTGAGAAAATATATTTTAATTGTTCCAATACTGTTGTTTGGGTTCTATACCTTAAGCCTAAATGGCTTTGTAGATTTTTCTTTATTAATATCATTAAGCTGTTTTTTTGCATATGTAACGGCTAGCTTAAAGGTAAAAGAGAGAACTTATAAAGAAAGCTATGATAGAGAAAGGCAATATAGATATGAACTAGAGCAAAGCAAAATAAAGCTTATAAACATGTCAAAGGAAATAGCCCACATAACAGAAATTAAAGAAAGAAACAGAATAGCAAGAGAAATTCATGATACTGTGGGACATAGAATTGCGGGGATTTTATTGCGGCTACAGGCTTCATCTAAACTTAGAGAAAAAGACAATCTCAAATCAGATGAACTGCTTCAAGATTCTATTGAAAACCTATCAAATACTTTAATAGTTCTTAGGAATACCGTTCATAATATTAAGCCAAAAGAAAAAGTAGGTATAGAATATATTAAACAGATTATTGACAATTTTAAATTTTGCCCAGTGAACTTTAGTTATAAAGGTGATTTTAACAATATCTCAGCAAATAATGCAGAAATTATTAGTCTTATAATAAAAGAAGCTTTGACTAATGTTCTAAAGCATTCTAAGGCAGATAATGTCGTAATCAATATCGAACTATATGATAAATTTATAAGACTTTATATAAAGGATAATGGAGTAGGTTGTGAAAAGATAAAAGAAGGATTAGGTATTAGCGGAATGAAGGAAAGGCTTAGTAATATTGGAGGAAGTCTTTCTATTGATTCAAAGGACGGATTTATGATTGTAGCTATTATTCCAAGGGGGTGTAAGAGTTGAAGGTTCTCATAGTTGATGATGACGGTTTAATCAGAGACAGCTTAAAAATACTTCTTAGCCTAGAGCCAGATATAGAGGTAGTTGGTACTGTATCTAATGGGCAGCAGGCATTTGAATTATGCCAGAAAATTAGACCAGATATAGTTCTTATGGATATAAGAATGCCTATTATGGATGGTGTATTAGGAACAAAGCTCATAAAAGAACATTTTGCTGATATTAAAATTATTATTTTAACAACCTTTAAGGATGATGAATACATAAGAGAAGCAATAAAGAATGGAGCAGAAGGATATATATTAAAAAACCAATCATCTGATAGTATAATAGATAGTTTAAGAGCAGTATATAGGGGAAATACTGTGTTAGATAAAGAAGTTGCAGAGTCTCTAACATCAATGCTAAAAGATAAGCCTGAGAAGAAAAACAAGGTAGATTATGAATTGGGAAACCGAGATTTAGAAATATTGAAACTCATATCAGAAGGTTTGTCAAATAAAGAAATAGGAGCCAAGCTATATTTAAGTGAAGGTACTGTTAGAAATTATATAACTGGGCTATTAGATAAATTGAACCTAAGAGATAGAACTCAATTGGCTATATTTTATTTGAAAAATATGTAGAACGAGGATTACTTAGGACGACTCTTACTGTAATCTCAGTGTTTTGTTGATTTTTGCTAATATATAAAACAAAAAAATATAATATGACATCATGTTGTCATATAGACTTAATTATTATTTATGCATAGTACTTTAAAGAATTAAAATAAAGGGGGAAGGAATATGATAGAATTACCTGAAGCTAGTTCTATATCTCACCAGATTAATGAAACCATCAGTGGAAAAAGAATAATGAATGTTACTGCAGAACAAAGTCCTCATAAATTTGCTTGGTATTTTGGTAATCCACAGGAATACCATAAGTTGCTCTCAGGCAAAACTATTAGTAAGTCAATTGGATATGGGGGTTTAGTTGAAATAAAAGTAGATACAGCTATTATTCTTTTAGGTGATGGAATAAATATTCGCTATTATGCCAAAGGTGAAAAACCACCTAAAAAACATCAATTACATATAGAATTTGAAGACAATTCCGCTATTTATTGTACTGTGCAAATGTATGGAGGACTATGGGCTTTTGAAGATGGAGAAAACGACAACAAGTACTATCTAATAGCGAAAAAAAAGCCATCTCCATTCTCAGATAGTTTTAATATAGACTATTTCATGGAGTTGTTGTCTCTATGTTCAGAAAGAACATCCTTAAAAGCTTTTCTCACAACTGAACAGCGGATACCAGGCTTAGGTAACGGAGTCTTACAGGATATATTATTTAATGCAGGACTTCACCCAAAGAAGAAAATAAATACGCTTACAGAGGTAGACAGGGAATCATTATTTAACTCCATAAAAACAACCATTTCAGAAATGGCTATGGCTGGAGGTAGAGATACGGAACGTGATTTGTTTGGGTGCTTTGGTAGATATAAAACAATACTAAGCAAAAACACAGTAAATAAACCTTGCCCTATATGCGGCACTATCATAAAAAAGGAAGCTTACATGGGTGGCAGTATTTATTATTGTGAAACTTGCCAAAAAATATAAGGCATTAAGAGAAGTATAATTCCCTTAATGCCTTATATAATAGATTAACTTAGCTCGTAATATAACTTACCCATTTTAAAGAGATTCTGTTCATTTTTTTCATTTCAATTTTAAGTCCTAAGAGTCTTACTCAGATACTTTTTTAACAGGTATCTTATTCTGAACCATTAAACCAGTAACCTGCCTTTTTAACTCACCACTAGCCATAAGGACAATTTTGCCATAATCATTTATTAATGAAAGCTCCATACGATCTGGAAATACTGAATATTCTTCGATATCTCTGTAGCTATAAAAACCTGAACTATTGTATATATCAATATTTCTTCCAAAAGGAATTTCAATCCTCATATCGAAGCCTGTTATTAGAATACCATTTCTTTGAAAAAACACTTTAGTATTTTTATTAGATATTCTTAATAACATTTCAACGATTATTATAGAACCTACAAAAAACAGTATTCTAAGCATAAATGTATAATCAAATACCATTCTTCCAAATACGGGAACAACATAAATAAGTATTAGAAACACATAGAATAAGAGTCTTTCTCTTATATTAAAATTACTAATATTTGCTGATACTAAGTTAGTATTAGTAGTTAATGCTTTCCTATTAGACATGTATCTCATCAATGCCTGCATTAGGGCAAAAATGAAAAGTCCTATACTAGTGAATAATGGAGAAATAATATTAAACATTATACTCTGGTCATTATCAACTATTAGTGAACTGATGGATTGGAAAGACAGAGATACCAAAATCATAGTAATGAAAAAAGATAAAAAGAAAAACACAGTTTTTTTAGTTTGGGACATTTTCTACCTCCTGAATAAAATCTTTCTATAAACTAAAT
>CAYYDM010000042.1:0-22532 GCA_964470635.1 uncultured Clostridia bacterium
GAATACTTGACGGGCATATTGTTTTAAGTAGGAAGCTGGCCAATCAAAATCATTACCCTGCAATTGACATACTACAGAGTGTAAGTAGAGTAATGCCTAATATATGTTCTAAAGAACATATAATTATGTCGAATGAAATAAAAGAAATTTTAGCAACCTATAGAGAATCAGAAGATTTAATTAACATTGGAGCTTATAAACTAGGTACAAATCCTAAAATTGATAGGGCAATAGGTATTATTAATGAAATAAACGACTTTTTGAAACAAGATAGTGCATCTAACTTTACTTTTGAACAAGTAATAGGAATGTTAGAAAACATTATAAATAATTCTAATACTAACTAGATTGGTTTTGATAAGGAGCTGATATTTTGGCAAAGTTTAATTTTAGATTGGACAAAGTATTAGAATATAGAGAAAAGATAGAAGACATAAATAAAACTGAATATGGTAAAGCAAAAAAAAGACTAGATGATGAAGTTGTATTACTTGAGGAAATTTTATCTCATAAAGAGAGTGTGAATCAAGAAAGGGATAAATCTGCCTTAATTAATACTACAATAAACGATTTAAAGAATTACAATCTATATTTAGAAAACATAAAAGATAAATTAGTCCAACAAAAAGCTTTGGTTGAAAGAGCGCAAAACAATGTGGAACTTACTCGAAATAAGCTTATTAGCTCATCAATAGACAAAAAAACACTTGAAAATCTAAAATCTAGAGATTTTAATAATTATTTGTATAGTTTAAAAAAAGAAGAAGAGAAAATTATTGACCAAATTGTTAGTTATAAAAGCAGTATGAAATAGTGAGGGACTAAAATGCCTAAAGAGAGAAAGAGCAAAGAAATATTTAAAATCATATTAATATTTGCTTTAGTTTTTATCCTAATACCAATTATAGTCTTTGCATTGGTGTATTTTGCGAACAAAGATTTTAAAAAAGCTACAAATGAGTTTCTAAGAGATAGACCTGGAGTAGTAGGGGAGTATTTTAGTAAATACCCTACTGAGAGTGAAAAGGCAGATAAAGAACTTTTTCTTGCAAACTATTATCTATCAATAAGTGATGAAAGCTCTGCTGACAAGCTTTTTATTATAAAGAAATCAGATGAAGAGTTATTCAATAATATTATTAAAAGAATGAACGTAATATCGCCAACTAAAACTAAAGATATAATCAAACTAGTTAGAAACATTGAGCTTAGAAAAGATTCACTTTATACTCTATATGAACAGATTAGAAATGAGCAAGAAGTAGCTTTAAATGATGAGTTAAAGAAGTTAGAAGGTCTAGAGCTAAGTTTAGCAATAAAAGAAGTTGAAATGATGATTGATAAGGGCAGAAGTGGAAAAGAACTAGGAAAGATATTTACAAATATGAAAGAGAATAGAGCTACTGATGTCCTTTATTATATTCAATCTAGTGCTCAAAACAAAATAACTTCTAATATAGAAGCAAAAAAGAGAAATGAAATTAATTCACTTTTACTTCAGAAAGAAAAAAAAGAAGAAGAATTAATAAGAAGTTCAAAAATATACGAAGCCATGGATACAGAGAAAGCATTTTCTGAAATAGGAAATAGCAAAAAGTACAAAACAGACGAATTATCAAAAATTTATTTGGGACTTAGCATTAAAAAGGCATCTGATATTTTAATAAATTCTGATGATGAATTTGTAATTCAACTTATTTCAAAAATTGAGGCACTAGAAGAGCTTATGAGGGAAGATGAAGGAAGAGCTGTAAAAATTATGGAGACAGTAAATTTTAAAAAGCAATACAATAAAAAAATTGCTGAACTAGTAGTATTATATGAAAAAATGGATGCAGCAGACATAATGAAAATAGTTGAAAAAATGATGGCAAACAAAAAAAGTGTTACAGTATTTGAAATTGATGAAAATCCGATTTACACAATATCTGATTCATCAATAATCATTGATGTATTAAAGAACATGAAAAAACAAAAATCATCTCAAGTATTGAGCATTATGGACACTAATAAAGCAGCTGAAATTACTAGAGAACTTGCTACTCAATAAAAGAACAATCTTGAAAGGAGGTGAAAAAGTGATAACTAATGATTTCATAAAATTTGTTGCAAGCAATGAAATTGACAAAAGGCCAAACAAAGAGCCAAGAAAAAGTGAGATGAAAAAAGGCGGAAATTTCGAGGAAATTTTAAGTAGTAAAAAAGAAGTCTCTAATTTTTCTCCTAATAGCAAGAACAGTTTCAAAAGCGATTTCGTAAAAAGTCAAAACTTTAATGAAAAGAAAATTAATTTTAGAGAAAATACAACAAAAGATCAATTTAAAAAAAGTGATTACTCGCTAAATAATCGAACTGAACCAAACAAAACAACTGAATCTAAAAAACTAGTAGAAAATCAAGAAAATGAAAATGATTTAAAATGCACTGATGAAAATGTTGGTGCAGATAAAGCTTATGATTATTTGGCTTCTCTAATGACAGGACTAGTAAATTTAGATGAGACAAAGGCATTAGAAGACTTAGATATTGATGAAGTTCAAAACAGTGAACTTAATATTTTATCAACAGACTTAGCAATAACCACGGATATAGCTAGTACAGAAGATAACATAGTTTTAAATCAAAATCTTGAAGACTTGACTGATTTAGATGAAACAAATAACGAAATGGTTTTTGATTTAGATTTAGAACAGATACAGCCTCCAAAGCAGGAAAAGAAAGCTGACTCTTTAAAAGAAGAGGAACCTATAGAGCTGCAAAGTTTAACTACTAAAGAATTGGAAACCTTCAAATTAAACTCTAACATTAAAAACAACAATGATGGAAAACACAATGATGGACAAAATGAAGAACAGAACAAAATTTCTGTAGAGCATAGTATCTTAGACGAGGAAGAGATTGATTTTCTACAAAATAGCAACAAGGAAAAAGCCTCCAGAGTAAATAATAATGTACAAATCAATGAAGACTTTGAGGCAGAAGCTGCAAATGATGTAAAAATACATAATATCTTTAATAACTTTAATGATAATATTCATAGTCACCTTGAAAATAGGCTTGATAATGTTTTTAAGACCATAGTTAATGAAAACTCAAAAGTACTAGATAAAGATAGCATTTTTCAACAAATAGTAGAAAAAGTAAAGGTTGATTTGGACAAAACAGATGAGATTAGGATTAAGTTAAAGCCAGATTTTTTAGGTGAGATATCATTAAAAATTTCAACTGAAAAGGGCATTGTTACTGCTAAGGCTTTTGTGGAGAATTACAATGTTAAACAAATAATTGAATCTAACTTAGATAATCTAAAAGATAATATGAGAGAGTTGGGAATTAATTTTGAAGCATTAGATGTTTCTGTAGGCAAAGATTCTGGCTTTGATAAAAACAACTCTCAGGCATGGAAACAGGAACAAAAAATAAAAGTTAGAAAATCGAAACTTGAAAGTATACCTGTAGCTCCTACTTATGAAGAAGATATGAATACTTATGTTGGAGGTCTATATTCTAGCAATGGAAATATTGATTTAATTGTATAGGTGGTGAAACCATGAGTGTAAACAAAATAGATGATAATAATCTTTGGTACAAATTTGGAGAGAAGAAAGAGGAAGTTAAAAATACTAATTCTAATGGTATGCTAGGGAAAGACTCTTTTTTAAAACTACTAATCACACAACTTAGAAATCAAGACCCTTTAAATCCTATGGAGGACAAAGAGTTTATAGCGCAAATGGCTCAATTTAGCACACTAGAACAAATGCAAGAACTAAATAAAAACATACAAGCTTCTCAAGTTGAAATGCTAGATGTTCTAGATAAGTTAAATGAAAATCAAGTTTTAGGCAGTGTTCAAATCATTAAAGAGCTGATGAATATTAGGAAAGCTATAGAGGCTTACACAGGAGAGAAAACGAATACACCAGAAGAATTACCAGGAGAAACACTAGGAGCTGATACTATTGCATAAATTAGACATACAAAGTATTAGCTATAAGATCCTTCAAAACAACAACTTTAAACAGGAGCAAAAAATTCTTTCTAATATTCCTAGAAGCAACTTTGATGAGTTACTTAAATTAGAAGAAAAAAGGCAAAGCATTAAGTTTTCCAAGCATGCGGTAGAAAGAATGCAAACTAGGGACATCAGTTTAGACAATATGGAAATAACAAGGATAGAAGAAGCAATTGATAAAGCTTCAAAAAAAGGAGTTAAAGAAGCTTTAATATTAATGGATGACAAAGCATTTATAGCCAGCATAAAGAATAAGACTATTGTTACTACCGTAAGTAAAGAACAACTTAAAAATAATATATTCACTAATATTGATGGGGCTATAATAATATAACTGGACCTTTAGAAGGAAGTTATATATGCTTGACTGACAGATAGCATATAATAGCCTAAAAAAGGAGGTAAACTAACATGATGAGATCAATGTACTCAGGAGTTTCTGGACTCAGAGTTCATCAAACAAAGATGGATGTTATTGGTAACAATATAGCAAACGTAAATACAGTAGGCTTTAAAAGAGGACAAGTTTCATTCCAAGAAGTTTTTAGCCAAGTAGTTAGAGGAGCTTCAGCACCTCAAGGAGGAAAAGGTGGAACTAACCCACAGCAAATAGGATTAGGAGTCAATATCGGTTCAATAAACACAGTACATACAAAAGGAGCTGTTCAAAGAACAGACAATCCAACAGATTTAATGATAGATGGTGAAGGCTTCTTTGTAGTATCTGATGATGCTAATTTTGAAAACAGATTCTACACAAGAGCAGGCAATTTTGATCTAGATAGAGATGGAAACTTAGTAACAGCAGATGGATTCAAAGTTTTAGGATACAAGTTCGATGGAAATGGAAACTGGACAAGCGAAATAGGTCCAATAACTATTAATAGAACAGAAACATCTCCACCTTCAACTACTAAAAATTTGGAGATGAGGGGAAATCTAGATCCTAGAATGAATCTGAAGTTAGATAATGACGGTGCGACGTCACCAGTATATTATTTAAACCCAGAAAGTATTCATGCAACTGATACTATAATTAAGGACAGCCTAGGAAACTCATATAAAGTAGAGTTTGCTTTTGTTAGAAGTCTACAAGATGAATCGGGTGCAAAAATTGAGTACAAATATGAAGATGGAAAGTTTAAGCTACCTGATAGCATAGATACAACAAAAATATCAGTAAAACCAAACGAATGGGAGTACATCATAACAAATATTCAACCTTTAAAGGGTGAAAGTGCAATTGATTTTAACCCAGGTAACAAGATAAACAAACTTGTTTTTAATGTAGACGGAAGCTTAGTTGATGGTAAAAAATTAACAATCGATATAGAAAGCTCTGGCGTTGGTTTTGGAGATTATGTAGAAGATACTGGTACACCTGGTACTTTTGATGGGAAAGTTGAGTTAAATTTAGAAAAGCTAACCCAATACGCTAACGAAGCAGACGCTAAACCTCATGCGTTAAACGGCAATACTGCAGGTAATCTAGATGGTTTTGCCATAGATGCTACAGGTACTGTAATAGCTAGCTTTACTAATGGTGAGAGGAAAGCTTTAGGTCAACTTATGTTAGCTAAGTTTGACAACCCAGCAGGACTACAAAAAATAGGAAACAATTTCTTCATAGACACTAGAAACTCTGGAGAACCTCAAATTGGAAAGGCTGGTGCAAGTGGATTTGGAGACATGGCTCCAGGTTCCCTTGAAATGTCAAATGTGGATTTATCATTAGAGTTCACTGAAATGATAACAACACAAAGAGGATTCCAGGCAAATTCTAGAATAATAACAACATCAGATGAAATGCTACAAGAATTAGTAAATATGAAAAGATAATAACTAATTAATTTAGCCTAGGCAGCAATAGCTGCCTAGGAAACATAAAGGATGATATTATGATCAGAATTAGGAGGTTAAACAATACTGAGTTTATACTGAATTGTGAGCTGATAGAATTTATAGAGGAAACCCCAGATACTGTTATTACATTAACTACGGGGAAAAAGGTTGTTGTAAAAGAGACTGCCGAAGAAATAATTAAAAGAATAATTGAATACAAAAACAACATTTATATTTACAGATTTAAGGAATAGAAAAGAGGTGTGACTAATGGATTTAGCAACAATCATTGGTTTTTTATCCGGAACTGCCTTTATTATTTGGGGTATATCATTATCAGGAAGCTTATGGAACTTTTATGATTTTTCTTCAGTTGTTATAGTTTTAGGAGGAGCAATAGCAGCTACCTTAATAGGTTTCCCATTAAAAAAAGTTATTGGAACTCTAAAAGTAGTAAAACATGCTTTTACCGTGCAGACATTGAATCCAAGCGGAGTAATTAATCAGCTAATTGAACTTTCTAATCTTGCGAGAAGAGAGGGTTTATTAGCCTTAGAAGAGGCAGGAGAGAGAATAGAGGATGAATTTTTAAAGAAAGGGATTATGCTAATAGTAGATGGTACTGACACTGAGCTTGTAAGAAATATACTAGAGACAGAACTAGCCTTCGTGGAAGAAAGACATAGAGAAGGACAAAGTGTATTTGAAGCAATGGGTAGCTATGCCCCTGCATTTGGTATGATAGGGACACTCATTGGTCTTATCAATATGCTTAAGGATCTTGATGATCCATCAAGTGTTGGTCCTAATATGTCTGTTGCTTTGATTACTACTTTTTACGGTTCTGTTTTAGCTAACTTGGTTTTCATACCTATAGCAAATAAACTTAAAGGCAGAAGTAGTGAAGAAATTTTAGTTAAAGAACTAATGGTAGAAGGACTTCTTTCTATTCAAGCAGGTGAAAATCCAAGAATAATAGAAGAAAAACTTAAAACCTTCTTATCGCCTGAAATGAGAAAAGACTATAAAAAAGGGCTTGAAAGTGGTGAAATATAGTGAGAAGAAGAAAACAAGAAGAAAGTAAAGGGACGCCAGAATGGATGCTTACATATAGTGATTTAGTAACTCTACTTTTATGTTTCTTTGTGCTGCTATTTTCATTTTCTGAGATTGATGCACAGAAGTTTAAAGCCATAATGAAGTCTTTTCAAGGTTCATTAGGAGTTATGCCTGGAGGCACTACCATACAAGCATCTCCTTACGTAAGTACAAGTAATCTTCCAGAGGAGTTAACAACAAAGGAACTAGAAGAGTTGGAAGATTTTAAGAAACTTATGACATTGATAGATGAATATAGTGAAGATGCTGGACTAGACAATAAAATTGTGGCTCATATTGACGAAAGAGGATTAGTCATAAGAGTTTTGGATAATGTATTTTTCGATTCAGGAAAAGCTGAAATTAAACCTGAAGCGAAAAAAATCTTAGTTTTTTTAAGTGAAATCTTTAATAAAGATGAATTTAAAGATAAGCAAATTAAGATTGAAGGACATACTGACTCAGATCCTATTATAGTTTCAACATCATTTCCTACAAATTGGGAATTGTCTGTCATTAGGGCTGCTAATGTATTAAGGTTTTTAGTGGAAAAACAAAACATATCAGGAGATAGAATATCTGCAGGTGGATATAGTTATTATAGGCCAGTTGTTCCAAATGATAGTCCTGATAATAAAGCTAAAAATAGAAGAGTGGATATTGTTATCTTAAAATCCGCTGTAAGTCAATTAGAACCTAATTAAAAAGGAGTTAGAGAAATGAGTACTAAAAAGATATTTCTGATAGCTATTATTTCCTTTATTATGATTTTGTTAATAATAGGAGCAGTTTTCTTATTGATTACATACAAGGCTAACAATGTTCAAAATAGTCCTTCAAAACTATATTATTATGACGTTGGTGAATTATACTGCAACCTAAAAGGAAGTAACAAAATTGTAAAAATGAAAATAACAATTGAATTAACAAATGAAAAAATTATAGAGGAACTTGGTAAAAGAAATTTTTCTATTAAGCACGAGATTAATACTATAATGGTAAATAAGACAGAAAAAGATGTAGAGGGAAAAGAGGGTTTATTGGCACTTCAAAGTGAGATAACTAATAAGCTAATTGATATTTTTAATACCAAGGAAATTACGAAAGTTTACTTTGAAGAATTTATTGTACAGTAGGGAGGTAACTATATTGGCTGAAGTTTTATCACAAAATGAAATAGATGCCCTACTTAATGCTTTAAGTTCTGGTGAAGTCGATGTAAAAGAAATTAAAGATAATAGTTTCGAGAAAAAAGTTGTAAAGTATGATTTCAGAAATCCTCAGAAAATAGCTAAGGATCAGCTAAGAACACTTGAAATTATACACGATAACTTTAGCAGACTTCTACAGACTTTTTTATCAGGATATTTAAGGGCTCCAGTTAAGATTTCTGTTTTAACAGTTGACCAATATGCATATAGTGAATTTACAAATGCTATTTCAAATCCAGCTTTTCTTTCGCTTGTTAATTTTGACCCTTTAAACGGACAGATTATTGTTGATATTTCTACAAATATTGCTTTTACGATTATTGACCGTTTATTAGGTGGCGATGGAGAAAAACTAGTAGATATCAGAAGCTTTACAGAGATAGAGTTAACTTTATTGAGAAATATGATGAAGAGAATTATTGATCTTATGGCTCAAGCTTGGGATAATGTTATTATACTAACGCCATCACTAGATAAGATTGAAACAAACTCCCAGTTTGCTCAAATAATTTCTCCAAATGAAACAATAGCGTTGATAACTATGAATTTGTCAATTGGAAATATTGAAGGGTTAATTAATATATGTATCCCTCATATTGTCATAGAACCAATTTTGGATAAGTTAAGCACCAAATTGTGGTTTTCTACAACTAAAAAAGAGTCAACTGAAATAGATAAAGAGTTTCTACATAAAAGAATAAAAAATACGTATGTTAGTTTAAATGCAAATCTTGGTTCTACAAAAATCACAGTAGGTGATTTACTTAACCTTCAAGAAGGTGACGTTATTGCTTTGGATGATATGTTTGATGATGAAGTCTGTATAAATGTAGGAACTAAATTAAAGTTTTATGGCAAACCAGGTACCAATAGAAATAAAGTAGCAGTTCAAATAACAAGAGTTCAAAAGGACGGTGATGTAATCGATGACTGATAACATGCTAAGTCAAGAAGAAATTGATATGCTATTGAAAGGAAACTATGATAGTACAGATGAAGAATTAATTAATGAAGTTGAAGAAGATGCTCTGGGAGAGATAGGAAATATCAGTATGGGCACCGCTGCAACTACATTATTTACACTTTTAGGGCAAAAAGTAATCATTACTACTCCTAAAGTTTCTATAACCACTATAAGAGAAATAGCCGATCAATACCCAATACCTTTTATAGCTGTTAACGTTAAGTATAAGCAAGGATTAGAAGGAACAAATTTATTAATATTGAAAAGCCAAGATGTTAAAGTAATCACCGATTTAATGATGGGTGGAGATGGAAGAAATATTGATAGAGATATTAATGAAATGGATATTAGTGCTATTAGTGAAGCCATGAATCAAATGGTAGGTTCTTCATGTACATCTTTATCAGAGTTATTTTCAAATCTAATAGACATTGAACCACCAAAAGCTTTTCAGATTAACCTAAATGAAGGAAACTTTGATATTGACGTATTCGGATATGATGAACCTATTGTAAAAGTTGCATTTAGGATGGAAGTTGGGGACCTAATAGATAGTGAAATAATGCAATTGATACCATTAAAATTTGCACAAGATATGGTAGACCAGCTTTTAGGAAAGAGCGAAATAAAAAATACAAATATGGATATTAATGATAGGAATGAGGGTCTAGTGAATAATAAGGACAATAAGTCATTCGAAATGCCTTTAAGTGTAGATAATATGCATATGAATAATACAAGACCTTATGATATTGACCTAGAAAAAACGAATAGTATTAAACAAAATCCTGTAAATGTAAAAAAATTTGAATTACACCAATTTGATTCAACTGAAAATAAAGTATATAATGAAAGCATTGATTTAATTCAAGAAATACCTATTGACATAACTGTTGAATTAGGAAGAACTACAAGAAAAATTGGTGAGATTCTTGAGTATGGGCCAGGAACTATAATTGAATTAGACAAGCTTTTAGGGGAACCTTTAGAAGTCTTTGCAAATGGAAAATTTATTGCAAAAGGAGAAGTTGTTGTAATTGATGATAATTTTGGTGTTAGAATCACTGACATCGTAAATCCATCAAAAAGAATAAACAAAAATTAGGAGGAATTCATATGGCAAACGGAATATTAATTGTGGATGATGCAGCTTTTATGAGAATGATGATAAAAGATATTCTCACTAAAAATGGTTTTAATGTACTTGGTGAAGCAGAAAATGGCGCGAAAGCTATAGAAAAATACAAGGAACTTTCACCTGATTTAGTAATTATGGATATTACAATGCCTGAAGTGGATGGTATACAAGCAGTAAAAGAAATCAAGAAAATTGACAGTAGTGCTAAAGTAGTTATGTGTTCGGCTATGGGGCAACAGGCTATGGTTATTGAAGCTATACAAGCAGGAGCTAAGGATTTCATAGTAAAGCCTTTTCAAGCCGATAGGGTAATTGAAGCAGTTAAAAAGGTTATTGGATAGTTAAACTGGCTTTACCTAAACACTTAATTTGCCTAATTAGGCAAGATGCTTTTAATTGGATGTGATGTTTAATGGTAGCTGAAATATTCAAATATATATTTTTCTTATTGTCATTTGTTATTGTCATATTTCTAGCTTTTTTCTTTACAAAATACATAGCTAGAAAATCAAATTTTCTAAACAAAAGTAAGCATATTAAGATAATAGAAGTTATTTCATTAGGGAGTAACACAAAGATAATTATTATGGAAATCTTAGAAGCTTATTATATTGTTTATGACAATAATTCGCATTCACTATTGTTAGATAAGATTGACAAAGAAGATGTTGATATTCAATTTGAAAACCTTGAAACTAGAAAGGATAGTTTTGACACTATAATTGAAAGACTTTTACTTCAGAAAGATAGTATTATTGAAAAACTTGGTAAAGGAAAGAAAGATTAGATACAACCAAAGGATTTTTTAATTGTAAATTATATTAGTTGAGAAAAGATAAGGAATGAGATTATGAAGTCAACTTTAAGAATAACTATTATGTTGCTAGTATTTTTACTTTTTATTACAGGAATTAGTTACGCCGAACCTCAATTGCCATCAGTTAGTAAAGCTTTAAATATTATTGGTGATAAGACAGATAGTGAAGGTTATGTTTCAGCTCTTCAGTTGTTAGTATTGTTCACAATTCTATCCTTAGCACCATCTATTTTGATAATGATGACTAGCTTTACTAGAATAATTATTGTTTTATCTTTTCTTAGAAACGCAATAGGAACACAGCAGACTCCTCCAAATCAAGTTTTGATTGGAATAGCTTTGTTTTTAACTTTTTTCTTAATGGCGCCTATTGCAACAGAAATCAATCAAGAAGCGATTCAGCCCTACTTAGCAGGTGAGGTGGGGCAAGAAGAAGCTTTAGATATAGCAATGGAACCTATTAGGGAATTTATGTTTAAACAGACTAGAGAAAAGGACATTGCTCTTTTTTTAAGAATTGCTAAAATTGATAACGTAAATGAAATAAAGGATATCCCAACAAGAGTGCTAGTTCCTTCGTTTATAATTAGTGAGTTAAAAACTGCTTTTCAAATCGGGTTTATTTTGTTTATTCCTTTTCTAGTTATAGATATGGTAGTAGCTAGTACACTAATGTCTATGGGTATGATGATGCTTCCACCTGTTATGATATCATTGCCATTTAAATTACTACTTTTCATAATGGTAGATGGTTGGAATCTAATAATTGGACAACTTGTGTCTAGTTTCAAATAGTTAAGGAGAGATAATATGAGTCAAGGTGAAGTATTAAGTATTGCACAGCAAGCCCTTAGAACAATTTTGATGGTGTCAGCGCCAATGCTTGGAATTGGATTACTAGTAGGACTGTTAGTAAGTATTTTTCAGGCAACTACCCAAATACAAGAAGCTACTCTAGCATTTGTACCCAAAATAGTTGCAGTATTTATTTCAATACTAGTATTTGGACCGTGGATTTTAAACGTATTAATTGGTTTTACCCAAAATTTGTTTACAAGTATAAATACATACATCAATTAAATTGAGGTATTAATATGGAAGCATTATTTGTGAATATCATAAACAAATATCAGATTTTTTTATTAATTTTAATAAGAATGACAGGGCTATTTATTATAACTCCTGTATTTAGTAGAGATAATATGCCTAGCATATTTAAAATTGGTTTAGCTTTTTTTTGTTCAGTAATTTTGATCAATGTTTTAGATGTAGGAGCATTAAGTATTACTCCTTATGAACTAATTATTTTTTCTATAAAAGAATTATTAGTAGGCTTAATGTTGGGATTTATATCGTATCTTTTCTTTACTTCGTTATATTTAGCTGGACAAATTGTTGATATGCAGATGGGGTTTGGAATGGTTAATGTATTGGATCCACAACATAACATTCAAGTACCTGTGACTGGAACCCTTTACTACATAATTAGTTTATTGATTTTCCTTACTTTAGACGGTCACCATACTCTATTAGAAGCATTAGTAAAATCTTATGAATATGTTCCAATAGGACAATTTAAATTTGCAGATGGCATTATTAATCAGTTGATTCGAATTCTTACTCAAACATTTATTATTGGATTTAAAATAAGTGGACCTGTATTAGCTGCTATTTTATTAGCTGATGTACTATTAGGTATATTAGCAAAGACCATGCCTCAGATGAATGTATTCGTAGTTGGAATGCCTTTGAAAATACTAGTAGGAATAGCAACAATAATAATTACTTTACCTTTGTTTATTGCTACTCTTCAGCATATATTTACTAATATGTATGAGGAGATTTTTAACTTTTTAAAGGTTATTCAAAAAGGATGATAATTGTGAATTTTAATCTTAATATTAATCTTCAATTATTTTCAGAAGAAAAGACAGAAAAAGCCACTCCAAAACGAAGAAGAGAAGCTAGAGAAAAAGGTCAGGTACTTCAAAGCAAAGAAATTAACTCTGCCATTATTATTATAGCTTCATTCCTAAGCTTAAAAATTTTTGGGAGCTTTATGCTTAATAAATTATTGTCTTTTTCGAATAGTTTTTATGAAGACTATTTTTCTAATCTAGATATTTTTAATATCAAAGACATTAATATATTGATGATGAGAGTAGCTAGTATTATAGTAATTGCAGTTGGCCCATTAACAGCAATAGTATTGATATTAGGAGTATCATCAAGTTATCTACAAATAGGTTTTTTATTTACGACAAAGACTCTAGAGATTAAATTTAGCAGGTTAAACCCTATAGAAGGTTTTAAAAGAATTTTATCAAAACGCGCTCTAGTAGAACTATTTAAATCTATATTCAAAATAATTGTTATTAGTTATTTAGTATATCTTTATGCAATAAAAGAAATATATAATATTTTTAAGCTAATAGATCTTAATGTAGAAAGCATAGCAACTCATATAGGAAACATGGTTGTAAATATAGGAATTAGATCTGGAATAGCTTTATTAGTTTTAGCAATATTTGATTATGGTTATCAATGGTGGGATTACGAGAAAAACTTAAAAATGTCCAAACAGGAAATTAAAGAAGAGTTTAAACAAACAGAGGGAAATCCTCAGATAAAATCAAAGATAAAAGAAAAGCAGAGACAAATGGCTATGAGAAGAATGATGCAGGATGTTCCTAAAGCCGATGTAATCATTACAAACCCTACTCACTTTGCTATAGCTCTTAAATATGATAAAGAAACGTATGGAGCACCTTATGTATTAGCTAAAGGAGCAGATTTAGTAGCAAAAAACATAAAAGATATAGCTAAGAAACACGGAGTGCCGACTGTTGAAAACAAACCTCTTGCCCAGACATTATATAAAACAGTAGAAATAGGTCAAATTATACCAGAAGAGCTTTATCAAGCAGTAGCTGAAGTGCTTGCTTATGTTTATAGTCTTAGATATTAAAAGGAGGATTTTATGAAACAAGGAGATATTTTCGTAGCAATTGCAGTAATTGCAATAATAATGTTTATAATAATACCAGTTCCTATGGGAGCTTTAGACGTTTTGCTAAGTCTAAATATTTCTCTGGGTTTACTCATCCTTTTGATTTCTATGTATACAAAGGATGCACTTCAATTTTCTATATTTCCTTCGTTATTGTTGCTAACAACGTTATTTAGGTTATCTTTAAATATTTCTACTACTAGGTATATTCTAAGTGAAGGTCAAGCAGGAAATGTTATTGAAGCATTTGGTAACTTTGTTATACAAGGAAATGTTTTTGTCGGACTTATTATATTTCTTATTATTGTAGTTATTAATTTTGTTGTTATTACTAAAGGTGCTGAAAGAGTTGCAGAGGTAGCTGCCAGATTTACTTTGGACGCTATGCCAGGAAAACAAATGGCCATAGATGCAGATTTAAACTCAGGGCTAATTACGGAGCAAGTTGCTAAAACTAGAAGAAAAGAAGTTCAGCAGCAGGCAGATTTTTATGGAGCAATGGATGGTGCCAGTAAGTTTGTAAAGGGAGACGCAATTGCGGGAATTATTATTACACTTATTAACATAACCGCTGGTTTAGTTATTGGTGTAGTGGTAAAAAAGATGCCTATAGGAGATGCTTTAGTTAGATATACATTGCTAACTGTTGGTGATGGTTTAGTAAGTCAAATACCTGCACTTTTAATTTCCACTGCCACAGGTATTGTAGTCACAAGAGCCGCTTCTGAATCAAATCTTGGACAAGATATTTTGACGCAGCTTTTTGGGAATAATCCAACACTGATGTATATAGTTGGCGGTTTCTTGCTGTTTCTTGGAATTGTAACCCCCCTGCCTACAGTGCCTTATTTAATTCTAGGAAGTATATTTTTGTTCGTTGGTTATACAATGAGTTCCAATAAGAAAAAAAGCGAAAGTGAAGAAGTAGAAATTTCTCAATCAGCTGAAATTGAGGAAATAAGAAAACCTGAGAATGTTATGAATCTACTAAAAGTAGAAGACATAGAGCTTGAATTTGGTTATGGAATAATACCTTTGGCAGACATTAATCAAGGTGGAGATTTATTGGATAGAATTGTCATGATAAGAAGACAGGTGGCTTTAGAGTTGGGTATGGTTGTACCCATTGTAAGGTTACGTGATAATATTCAGCTTAATCCTAATGAATATGTGGTTAAGATAAAAGGCGTTGAGATAGCAAAAGGTGAAGTTCTATTTGATCATTTTTTAGCTATGGATCCAGGAACTGCTCAAGGAGATATTGTTGGTATAAATACTATTGAACCTGCATTTGGTTTGCCAGCAAAATGGATAACAGAACAAGAAAGAGAAAAAGCTGAAGTTTTAGGTTATACAGTAGTAGATCCACCATCAATAATCGCTACTCATTTGACTGAAATAATCAAGAGAAATGCAAGTGAACTTTTAAGCAGACAAGATGTTAAGGTCTTAGTAGATAATGTAAAGGAAGAACATCCTGCCTTAGTAGAAGAGTTAGTTCCTAAATTATTATCTATAGGAGAAATACAAAAAGTCTTAATTAATTTATTAAGGGAGCAGATTTCAATTAGGGATATGGTAACCATACTCGAGACTTTAGCAGATTATGGAGCTATTACTAGAGATGCTGATATGTTAACGGAATATGTACGTCAAAGATTATCTAGATATATTACAAATAAATATGTTGAAAAAAACAAACTAAAAGTAATTACATTAGATGGCGAATTAGAACAATTAATTATGGAATCAATTAATCAGACTGAAACAGGGTCTTATCTGTCAATTGAACCAAGTAAAGCTCAGAGTATATTAAACAAAATCATAATAAATATAGAGAAAATGACTTCTATAGGATTACAGCCTATTATATTGACGGCTCCTGTTGTAAGAATTTATTTGAAAAAACTGACTGAGCAGATAACTAAAGATTTAGTAGTATTATCTTATAATGAAATTGAGCCTTCTGTAGAAGTTCAATCTATTGGGATGGTGACTATGTAATGAAGATAAAGAGGTTTATTGGTAGTACAACCCAAGATGTAATGAATAAAGTAAAGAAAGAATTAGGTTCAGATGCCATAATATTGCACACAAGAAATATTAGACAACCTGGATTAATAGGATTGTTTAAAAAAAACATGGTAGAAGTTGTTGCAGCACTTGAGGAAACTAATACGCAGTATAGACATAGTTCAAGGGACACATATAACAATTCGAATAATGAAATTAAGAATACTATTAGGCAAGAAACAAATTATTTAAAGGCAAAGGACGAGCTTGAAAATGAATTGAAAAAAATTAGAACTATGGTTGAATCTGTAGTTGATACTTTAGATTCAAAGAAAGTGGAATTACCGGAGGAGCTTTCTAGTTACATGAATTATCTTACTAATAACGGAGTAGATAGGGAAGTTGCATTTCAAATATTAAGCAAAATAAACCAACAAATTAATGTTATTAACAAAGACAGCAACCAGGTTCAGGAAATTGTTTTATATAGCTTAAAAGATTATTTAGGGGAGTCTTCTCCAATCATTTATAACGGAAATCAAAAAATAATATTTTTTGTTGGTCCAACTGGTGTTGGAAAAACAACAACATTAGCAAAAATTGCTGCAAACTTTTCTTTAGATAAAAATTATTCAATAGGTATGATAACTGCGGACACTTATAGAATTGCAGCTGTTGAACAGCTAAAAGTATATGCTGAAATTATGAATATTCCAATCAAAATCGTATATGAATTGAAGGATATTTATATGTCATTGTCGAATTTTAGAGATAAAGATATTATTCTTGTAGATACGGCTGGAAGAAACCATAAAAATGACGAACAGATGAAAGAAATAAAAGAATTAATAGAATCAGTAAATAATAAAGAGATTCATTTAGTTATAAATGCGGCTACAGATTTTGCAAGTATTAAAGATATCATAAAAAGGTATGAGTTTATTAAAGATTTTAAAATAATATTCACTAAGATTGACGAAGCAAATAACATTGGGAATATACTTAATACTAAGTTCTATTTTAATAACGAAATATCGTATTTAACAACTGGTCAGAATGTTCCTGATGACATTGAAGTATTCAATGGTGAAAAATTAAGTAGAATACTGATTGGAGAATCTCAAGATGTATGATCAAGCGGAAAAACTACGTCAATTATTAAAGAAAAAAGAGAGTACGCAAGTAGAAAATATCTTCAGAAAAAGAACCAATAATACAAGAATTATATCAGTGACAAGTGGCAAAGGAGGAGTTGGAAAAACTAACTTTACTATTAACCTTGCTATTTCACTTAGTAACCTTGGATACAGTGTTATGGTAATGGATGCAGATATAGGTCTTGCTAATATAGATGTTTTATTAGGTATATTCCCAAAGGAAACAATTAGTAGTGTTTTAAATGGGAACAAAAAAATAACTGACATTATGATTGATGGTCCTAATGGAATTAAAATAGTTGCTGGTGGTTCTGGTATATATGATTTATTTCAGTTAAATCATGAGAGCCTTGAGTACTTAAAAAATCAGTTAATAGAATTAGAAAGTTTATTTGATTTTGTATTAATAGATACTGGTGCAGGGATTTCTGAAATTGTAATGAGCTTTGTAACAGCAGCCAATGAGGTAGTCTTGGTAACGACACCTGAACCTACTTCGTTAACTGATGTATATGCGCTTATAAAAGCACTAAGGATTAAAGGATGTAATAACAAGCTTCATCTAGTAGTCAACAGAGCTGAAAATCAAAATGAAGCAATTGGAGTATTCGAGAAGTTGAATATTGCATCAAACAAATTTTTAAATACAAAGATAGAAAATTTAGGGTATATATTAAATAGCAAACTAGTTGTTGAAGCTGTAAAAAATCAACACCCATTTATTAATCTTTACCCTAATTCACCTATATCTAAAAGTATTAATAGTATTGCAATTAAAATAGCAGGCATCTCAATGATTAGTGATGATAGTAGTAGCTTTTCTAGCTTCTTTGGTAAGTTTAAGAATTTTTTTGCAAGCAACAGAACTTAGCTAGAATTAAAATTATATTAACAATAATTTTCTGAAGGGAGGAATAAGCCTAAGTGATTAAAGAATCGTCACAACTAAAAATAGGTGATAAAATCGAGATATCTAGGATGGGCTCAAAAACAATTAAACATAAAAGTCAAATATTAGATATATTAAATGAAAAAGAATATATAATAAGTGGACCAATTAGTAGAAGTACTATAGTAAATATTAGGCTTAATACTATCCTTGAAATAAGCTACAATAAAGAAGAAAAAGGCAAGTTTGTTTTCAAAGCATTAGTCACAGATAAAAATGAAAAAGGAGTTTATAAATTAAAAATAGAAAGACTTAGCGATATTACTAGAATTCAAGAACGAAATTTTTTTAGGTTGCCTTTGTCACTTGAGATTAATAAAAAGTTCAAGGTCACAGAAGGAAATAAAGAAATAACTATGGAAGAAATATGTAAAACTACTGATATTAGTGGTGGAGGTACAAGAATTTTTTCTAACTTTAATCATAAAAAAAATGATAAATTACTGCTTACTTTATATATAGATAATAAAGAAATAAATATTTTGGGAGAAGTTGTAAGAACTTCAGAATCTAGTAATAATTCCTATCACTACGAAGTCGCAGTTAAATTTGTAGATATAGATAATACAGACAGAGATATAATTGTTAAGTATATCTTTGATCAACAAAGAGAACTTAGAAAAAAAGGATTGATATAAATGATAGTTAAAGTTATGGTAGTTGATGATTCTGCCTTTATGCGAAAAATAATATCTGATATTCTGAAAGAGGATAAAGATATTGACGTATTATGGACTGCAAGAAATGGACAAGATGCATTAGAGAAACTAACTAGTGCTAAGCCAGATGTTATTACACTAGATATAGAAATGCCAATTATGGATGGAATTACAACACTAAGAGAAATAATAAGTAAATATGATATTCCAGTAATAATGCTAAGTAGTTTAACTGTGGAAGGAGCAGATTCAACCTTAAAAGCTTTAGAAATTGGTGCTGTAGACTTTATTACAAAACCTACTAATGTTTTTAGTTTGAGTCAAAGTGAAGAGAAATACAATCTAATAGAAAAAGTTAAGACTGCTTCAAAAATCAAAAGGAACTTTAAACCTAATATTGCAGTTGTTAAATCAAAACCTATTGTTAAGAGTGAACTTTTCAATAAAAATGAAGAAGCAAAATACATAATTGCTATTGGGACATCCACAGGTGGACCAAAGGCTTTACAGTCGGTAATTCCTCAGCTACCATCCGATATAAATGGCAGCGTTTTAGTTGTTCAACATATGCCTGAGGGTTTTACTAAATCTTTAGCTAATAGGTTGGACTCTATGTCTAATATTAGAGTAAAAGAAGCTGAAGATGGAGAAAAATTAAGAAAAGGATATTGCTACATTGCTCCTGGAAACTATCACTTAACAGCTCGTGAAGAAAAAGGAGATATCGTTTTAAAGCTTGACCAAAATCCTACGGTGTCGGGACACAGACCATCCGTAGATGTAATGATGGAATCTGTTGCTACATTGAAATCAATGAAGAAAATAGGTGTTATTATGACTGGGATGGGTTCTGATGGTGCAAAGGGAATTAAAAAAATTCTTGATGCGGGTGGATATACCATAGCACAAGATGAAGATAGCAGTATAGTATTTGGTATGCCTAAGGCTGCTATCAATAATGGTTCCATTAATAAAGTACTATCTTTAAATGAAATAAGCAATGAATTGACAAATGTATTGGGGGTGTAAAAAATGGATATGAATCAGTATCTTGACATGTTTATTGAAGAGTCTAAAGAGCATTTACAATTTATGAATGAACATTTGTTAGAACTTGAAAAAAATCCTGACAATAAAGATTTAATTAATGAAATTTTTAGAATAGCACATACTTTAAAGGGAATGTCAGGAACTATGGGATTTAGTAAAATTGCAAGTTTAACCCATGAAATGGAGAACTTACTTGATGCTGTGAGAAGTGATAAGATGGTAGTTTGTTCTGAACTAGTGGATTTGTTATTTTCGTGTTTTGACGCACTTGACGAATACATAAATAACATTATAAACAATGGCAGTGAGGGTGAACAAGATAGTACTGAATTAATTCAGCAATTAAACGATAAGTTGAATGGTAGAAATATCATCGCTTCTACTAATTCTCCTAAAAAAAATGAAGACTCAAAGAAAAATGATTTAGACGAATATGTTATGAATGCTATTAAAAGTGCTAATAGCAAGGGCCTCAATGCTTATAATCTTGTTATTACACTAAGTAAAAGCTGCTTGCTTAAATCCGCTAGGGCATTTATTGTCTTTAATACGCTAGAATCTTATTCAGAGATAATCCACTCTATTCCATCAACCGAAGATATTGAAGATGAAAAGTTTAATTTAGAATTTTCACTTACTTTAATTACAGAAAAAACTAAAGAAGAGATAAAAAATGATATTTTAATGATTTCTGAGATAGATAAGGTTGAGATTAATGAAATAGCATTTAAAGACATTATTGATAGTGAAGAAAATCAAGTATTTATTGAAGACAAGGAAGAAATCAAAACCGATAAAGAAGAAGATTTTGAGGCTACTCAAAATAATGGGCCAGTTGCTCATGAGAAAAAAAGAGCTACTAACATAATTGGTAAAACTGTTAGAGTTGATATTGATAGGCTAGATAATCTAATGAATTTAGTAAGTGAACTCATTATTATTAAGACTAGGCTTGAAGACGGCGGTGCTATTGAAAAAGATAATATGAACGAAGCAATTGAATATTTAGAGAGAATAACTACAAGTCTTCATGATGCAGTGATGAAAGTTAGAATGGTACCTATAGAAAGAGTGTTTAACAGATTTCCAAGAATGGTAAGAGATTTGGCTAAGGAACTTGGTAAAGAAATAGAATTGGAGATGACTGGCGAAGAGACAGAAGTTGATAGAACTATAATTGACGAAATAGGTGATCCTCTTATTCACTTAATAAGAAATTCCCTTGACCATGGTATTGAGAGTCCTGAAATTAGGAAGGAAAGAGGAAAAAATGCCATAGGAATGCTGAAACTTAGGGCTTATCCGGATGGAAATAATGTTGTTATTGAATTAGAAGATGATGGAGCTGGAATAGATACTGATAAAGTCAAAAGAAAGGCAATAGAAAGAGGATTAGTAACTCAAGCAGAGGCAAAAGAATTAACTGAAGATAAGATAATTGATTTATTGTTTAAACCTGGTTTTAGTACAGCAGATTCAGTTTCAGATGTATCTGGTAGGGGTGTAGGTTTAGATGTGGTTAAAAGTAAAATAGAATCTATTAATGGTATAGTAGAGGTTGAAACAAGCTACCACAAAGGTAGTAAGTTTAGCATTAGATTACCTCTAACACTTGCTATTATTCAAGCCCTTCTTATTAACATAAGAGAAGAAATTTATGCAATACCATTAAGTTCTATTAGAGAAATAACTCCAGTTCAAAGTAAAGAAATTAGAAAAGTTCAAAATCAAGAAGTTGTTCTATTTAGAAATAAGACGCTTCCAATAATTAGACTTAATGAAGTACTAGGAATCCATGATTCAGAAGATAATGAAGAAATAATTATGGTTGTAGTGAGAAAAGGTGAAAAAGAAGCTGGATTAATAGTGGACAAACTAATAGGTCAACAAGAGATTGTAATTAAATCTTTAGGGAAGTATCTAGTAGGAATACCATATTTAGCTGGAGCAACTATTTTAGGAAATGGGAAAATTTCCTTAATTTTAGATGTGAATTCTTTATTCTAATAGGAAGGAGGTTTAATATGAGTGGTATAAATAATGTTACCAAATATGTGGTTTTTAAGATCGGTGATGAGTATTACGGAATAGATATTGACAATGTAAAGTCTATAGAAAGAATACAGCATTTTACTAGAGTTCCTAATGCGCCCATATATGTAAAAGGTGTTATTAATCTTAGAGGAGAGGTTGTTCCCGTAATCGATTTAAGATTAAGATTCGAATTACCTCAAAAAGAACTAGATTCTAATTCAAGGATAATAATTACCTTTATAAATGAAATACAGATAGGATTATTAGTAGATTCATCTTCCGAAGTAATTGAAATTAATGATGAAGATGTAGACAGTCCTCCAATGGTAAAAGATAATATATCTGAAGATTTTATTAAAGGAATAGGGAAACAAGATGGGAAATTAATTATTCTAGTTGATGTTGAAAAGGTTATCGGAATTAAGGAGATTGAGTTGGTAAGTTAGGAGTGAATGGCATGGATATTAACAACTTAAATTCTATCTTGTTGGATGTACTAAAAGAGCTAGGTAATATAGGCTCTGGAAATGCAGCAACTGCTCTTGCAACCATGATAGATAAAAAAATTGACATGA
>CAYYDM010000043.1:0-21704 GCA_964470635.1 uncultured Clostridia bacterium
ATATGGGTGTTAGGGTTGCACATAATTTAGTTTCTTCAAATGTAATTGACTATATAGAATTAGCTCCAGACTATAGTATCATTGAAATTTCAGCTATTAAAGAATGGGAAAATAAAACACTTAAGGAGCTTAAGCTGCCAACAAAATATGGAATAAATGTAATGGCAATAAAGCAAAAAGGAGATATGAACATTTCACCTAATGCTGATGATGTTATACAATCCGGAGATATACTTATAGTGCTAGGAAACAACCAAGACTTAAACAAGCTTGAGAGAAATGTAGATTGAGGTACTAGATATGTATGAAATGATAATAAGCTCATCTAATACAATAATAAAGGAAATCAAATCGCTTCATAGAAAAAGAGATAGATGGATGAAAAAAAGCTTTTTTATTGAGGGTATAAGAGCAGTTGAAGAATGCATTTTATCAAATACTAAAATAGTGTATCTGGTTTATTCAGATATGCTTTTTAGTATAAAAGGTGGAAAAGAATTATTTGATAAAATAAGTCTAGAAAACTATAAGCTAAATTATATATCAGATAAGCTTTTCAACGAAATATCAGACACAGAAAAACCTCAAGGAATTTTAGCTGTAGTAGAATATGATTTGAAGAAAATAGATGAGGTCTTGAAAGAAGAAGGAAACTTTCTAATACTTTTAGATAGGGTACAGGATCCAGGTAATATGGGTACTATTATAAGAACAGCAGATGCTTTTGGTTCAAATGGAGTTATAGTAACTGATGGGTGTGTTGATATATTTAATCCTAAAACAATCCGTTCAACTATGGGTTCAATATTCCATGTCCCCATTTTATACTATAAAGATACTAACGAAGCCATTAAAGATTTAAAGGAAAACAAGATAAAAGTGATTACAACATCCTTAAATGCAGAAAAATACTGCTTTGACGTAGATTTCAAGACAAGCTTTGCTTTAGTAATAGGTAATGAAGCCTCTGGAGTGTCAAATGAGGTCATGGTAGATTCAGATTTACTTATCAAAATACCTATGCCAGGAGAAGCAGAGTCATTAAATGCTGCAATTGCTTCGTCTGTAATAATGTATGAGGTTTTAAGGCAGAGGCTAAAGGCTTAAAAAATACTAAAATTTAGTTTACATATTCCTTGAACTTTTTTATACCTCATGCTATAATCTTAGTAAATAGCTTAGAGAGGTGTTTTACACTATGTTCAATGCAGAGTTTTTCTGGAAAATGTTCGAGCTTACTGGCTCTATTAACGCCTATCTAATGTACAAAGCGCTTTTAATGGACTAATAAATGAATATCTAAAAGTTATGATGGAGAAAGTATGTATTTAGATACTTTAAGAGAGGAAGTGTCATAGGCTGCAAGCACTTCTAAGTTGAAAAATGCGGAAGTTCACTCTTGAACTGCTAGGTTGAAGTAGTAGTAAACTTAGGCCGGTTTTTTACCGTTAACATAATGAGTGATTTGATGAGCAATCAAATTATTAGGGTGGTACCACGGAAAGCCTTCGTCCCTTTATGACGGAGGCTTTTTTTATGACCTAACCCGATTTTTCGAATGCTTTTTTCGGAAAATCGCTGGTAGGTCAAACGCAACGAGAACCAAATTTGCACGACCGTAGGGAGTGAATAAATTTGTGCTACGAGACTGCGTATTTGCATACCGCTTATTGTTAGGAGGGGTGGTTAAATGGAGTATGTAGTAAGCTTTCTAGCTTTTTTTATTATTTACTTTAGCCTAAACTACTTATTTAGCATTATAAGACGAAAATTTACGACAAAAGAATCAAATAGCAATAATCAAAAAAGTAATACTAAAAGTAAAAAAAGTAAAATCATTAATTCAAAACAGAAAGACAAAAGCGAATTTTATAGGATTCTAAAGAATTCTTTAATGATTAGCCTTGTTTATATAATTATTATATTAATTACAAAATTGTTTTACTAGTACAGAAAGGAGCGATAAAAATGAAGGAAATGCTAGGTAGCATAAAAGAAAGAGCATTAAATGAATTGAACAATACTAGCAAACTAGATTATTTAGAACAATTAAGAGTCAAATATCTAGGAAAAAAAGGTGAATTAACCCAAGTTTTAAGGGGAATGGGAGGATTATCTTCTGAAGAAAGACCAATTATTGGTCAACTAGCTAATGAAGTAAGAGAGTTAATTGAAGGTGAGATTGAAAAAGTTAAAGAAAGACTTAAAGAAGAATCAAAGAATGAAAAATTAAAGGAAGAAATAATAGACATATCAATGCCAGGGATTAGTATAGAAAAAGGACATAGACATCCTCTAATAGGAGTAATGGAGGAGCTAGAAAATATTTTCATGAGCATGGGATTTAGTATTGTACAGGGGCCAGAGGTTGAAACAGTATATAATAACTTTGACGCATTGAATTCACCAGAAAACCATCCTTCGAGGGACCCATCAGATACTTTTTATATAACTGACGATATTCTTCTAAGAACACATACATCTCCAGTACAGATAAGAACAATGAAACAATGTAAACCACCATTGAGGATCGTATCTGCTGGTAGAACATTTAGATTTGATGATGTTGATGATACTCACTCGCCTATGTTCCATCAGTTAGAGGGTTTAGTAATAGATAAAAATATTACTATGGCAAATCTTAAGCATACAATTGATATGTTTATAAAGGAACTTTTCGGCAGTGAGATGAAAACTAGATTTAGACCACATTACTTTCCATTTACTGAACCAAGTGCTGAGGTAGATGTTTCTTGCTTAAAGTGTATGGGTAAAGGCTGCGATGCATGTAATGGAACTGGTTGGAGTATGGAGCTTCTAGGCTGTGGAATGGTACATCCAAATGTTCTTAGAAACTGTGGCATAGACCCTGAAGTATATAGTGGATTTGCTTTTGGATTAGGTGTAGATAGAATTGCCATGGTTAAGTATGGAATAAATAATATAAGACTTTTATTTGAAAATGATATGAGATTTTTAAATCAATTTTAGAGAAAGAAGGAGGACTGAAACATGCTAGTACCTGTAAAATGGCTTAAAGAATACGTTGATATAGATATAGATTCAAAAGAGCTAGCAGATAGATTGACTATGTCTGGCTCTCATGTAGATTCCATTGAAAGTATTGATAAAGGAATTGAAAATGTAGTAGTAGGAAAAATACTGGAGATAAATCAGCATCCAGATGCGGATAAGCTAGTAGTTACAATTATTGATGTAGGCAATGAGAAAGTTCAAATAGTAACTGGAGCTAATAATATAAAGGTAGGAGACTATATACCTGTAGCATTGGCTGGAGCAAAGCTTCCAGGAGGAGTTAAAATAAAAAAAGGAAAACTAAGAGGCATTGAATCAAACGGAATGCTTTGTTCAGCTGGGGAACTAGGTATAAACGATAGCGTAGTGCCAAAGGAAAATAAAGACGGTATTTTTATACTAGATAAAGAGTACACTCTAGGCACTGACATAAAAGAAGTTCTAGGCTTACATGGTGAGATAATTGATTTCGAAATAACTCCAAATCGCCCAGACTGTTTAAGTATTATTGGAATGGCAAGGGAAACAGCAGCGACTCTTGGTAAAAACGTAAAGTATCCTGAAATAAAAATTAATAATCAGGTAGATGATATTAATGACTATGTTAATGAAATTAGGGTAGAGGCTAAGGACTTATGTAATAGATACTATGCAAAAGTAGTAAAAGATATAAAAGTAGGCCAATCTCCAATGTGGATGCAAAGAAAACTTATGGAAGCTGGAGTAAGACCTATAAATAATATAGTAGACATTACAAACTACGTCATGTTAGAAATAGGGCAGCCAATACATGCATTTGATCTTGATAAATTATCAGGCAAGAATGTTGTTGTAAGAAGAGCACAGGAAAATGAAAAGATTAAAACCCTTGATGGCGTAGAGAGAAGTTTAGATTCTTCAGTGTTAGTTATTGCAGATGATAGTAGACCAATGGCTATTGCAGGAGTTATGGGTGGAGAAGATAGCGAGGTTACTAAGGAAACTAAAAATATACTTATAGAATCTGCTAACTTTAACGGAAGAAGCGTAAGATTGACTTCAAGGAAAGTTAGTTTAAGAACAGAAGCATCAGCAAAGTTTGAAAAAGACTTAGATCCAAACCTATCAGATATTGCCTGTAATCGTGTTTGTCAGCTAATAGAGGAAATAAATGCAGGTACTGTAGTATCAGAATATGTTGATATATATGATGGTAAGTCAGAAGAAAAAACAATGGAATTATCACCAGAAAAAGCAAACAGGCTATTAGGAACAGATATTGAAGCTAGTGAAATGGTAAAGATGCTAAATTCTCTAGAACTAAAGGCAAGCCTTCAAGGTGACAAGATAACTGTTTCTATACCATCATTTAGAAGAGATTTAGGAATAGAGGCTGACTTAATTGAAGAGGTAGGTAGAATATATGGACTTGATAAAATTACTCCACAGCCTTTAGTTGGAACTTTAACAAAAGCAGAGAAAACAGTAATTAGACAAATTGAAGATAAGACAAAAAGTATCCTAACAGGCATAGGATTAAATGAAATAACAACATATTCATTCATAAGTCCTAAGCAATATGATAAACTAAACATTCCAGAGGATAGTATGAAGAGAAAATGTGTTGAGATAAGAAATCCATTAGGAGAAGACTTTAGTGTGATGAGGACTACTCTTGTTGGAAACATTCTTGAAGTGATGACAAGAAACTATAAATATGGTGTAGAGAAAGCTTGGGCTTATGAAATAGGAAATACATTCACACCAAGAGAACTTCCGATCACCGAACTACCATATGAAAATAAAGTTCTTGCTATGGGAATGTACGGAAATAGTGATTTCTTTACTCTTAAAGGAGTACTAGATACAGTATTAGAAAAACTAGGAATTAAAGGGTACGAATATATTAGAGAGAAAAACAACCCAGCATTTCATCCTGGGAGAACTGCAAGCATTACATTAGGAAATCATGTATTAGGAACAATAGGAGAAATCCATCCTGATGTATTAGATAACTTTGGGATGAAAGAAAGAGTTTATGTAGCAGAATTGAATTTTGAATTAATGGTACTAGCATCTAATCTAGAGAGAAAATATACTCCACTTCCAAAATATCCTTCAGTTTCTAGAGACATTGCACTAGTTCTTGATGAAGATATTATGGTTAAAGAAATAGAGAAGATAATTATGGAAAACAGCAAAAATCTAGTTTCGGCTATTAAACTATTTGATGTTTATAAAGGTGGCCAAATAGAAAAAGGTAAGAAGAGTGTAGCATATTCAATAATATACAGATCTCACGACAAGACCCTTACAGATGAAGATGTATCCAAAGTTCATGATAAAATTGTAGAAAAACTAAAAGAAAATCTAAATGCTACATTAAGAAGCTAAAAAAAGAGCAGGCAACTGCTCTTTTTATAACGAATAGGAAAGTTCTACTTTAGCGTTCTATATAAAAGAACTTTCCGTTAATGAGTTTCAAGAAAAGCTTCCTTGATTTTATAACGCTTCGTTAGAAGCTTTTCTTAAATTGATTTTAAATTTAAAAAATAATTATTTAAATACTTTTGAAAAATAGAAGGAAATTACATAAATACAAAGAATAATACTATTAAGCGATGTTTAAAAGGAGAGTGTAGCTATGACGAGTAAAGAAAAAGTTATAGTTAATATAAATGGTCAAGAATTCTCTGTATTAGGTAATGAATCTGAAGAATATATAAAGAGCATAGCAAAGATTGTAGATGACAATATAAAAGAAATTATGAAGAAAAACAGCAAACTAAGTCAATCTGCGGCTGCTATATTAGCGGCATTTAATATTGCTGATAAATACGCAAAAACTATTAAAGAATTAAAGGAAGTAAATGAAAATGTAGTTGAGCCTTTAAAGGAGTTTGACCATATAAAAAATGATTTAGATAATACAAATAATAAATTGAAATCATTGAAAAGTGAATGCGATAATTATAAAGATGAATTATTACAGTCCAAAAGAGAAATAGAAAATCTAAATAAAAATCTTAGACAGCACGAGCAGAATTCAAAAAATAAGGAAGATGAACTAGTTAAAGCAAATAAATCTATTGATGACCTTCAAAATAAACTTTTTGAAGACCAAGTTGAAATGGTTCAACTTAGAAAAGAGTTAAGAGAAGCTTTAAAAATGTTAGGCATGGATTAATGTATAATAGTAATAAGATTAGATAAAATATTATTGGACAAAAAAACTAACAATCTTATAATAGAAGTTAGGCTAATTAATAAGAGTAGTATACTACTCTTTATTTTTTATAAATATTTTACAGTTTGCAAGGAGATGAACTTATGATAGATAACATAGAAATATTAGCACCAGTTGGTAGTATGGATGCACTATATGCAGCAGTAGAAAATGGTGCAGATGCAGTGTATTTAGGAGGTAGACTCTTTAATGCAAGACAATACGCATCTAATTTTACTGATGAGGAATTAGAAAAGGCAGTAGAATATGCACACCTAAGAAATGTTAAGGTATATGTCACTGTAAATATTCTCCTTGATGATAATGAATTAGAGGATGTAATAAACTATTTAATCTTTTTATACAATATTGATGTTGATGCTATAATAGTGCAGGATTTAGGCGTTGCAAGAATTATTAGAAAGCTTTTACCAGACTTTGAAGTCCATGGAAGTACACAAATGTCAATTAATAATTACATGGGTGCCTTATTTTTAGAACAACAAGGCATTAAAAGAGTAGTACTTGCTAGGGAGTTGTCAACGGATGAAATAAAATATATAAAAGAAAATACTAATATTGAACTAGAAGCCTTTATACACGGTGCATTATGTGTATGCTATTCTGGACAATGTCTGATGAGCAGCTTAATTGGAGGTAGAAGCGGGAATAGAGGAAGATGTGCTCAACCCTGTAGGATGGCTTATTCAATCGTAGATATAGAAAAGAATAAAATTATTAGTCCTAAATTTGAAGAAAAGTATATTCTTAGTCCAAAGGACTTAAATACAATAGATCAATTAAGAGAAATAATTGATTCTGGGATTGTATCATTAAAGATAGAAGGAAGAATGAAAAAACCAGAATATGTGGCTGTCATAGTAAGCAGATATAGAAAAGAATTAGATAGAATTCTTGGTAAGCATAATGAAAAATTAACTGAAAAAGATTATAGAGATATAGCTCAAATGTTTAATAGGGGTTTTACAAAAGGATATATAGGAGATGCTTATGGGAAAGAACTAATATCTTTTGACAAACCCAATAACAGAGGTATATTAATAGGAGAAGTTACTAAAGTAGATAAAAGCTTTATCCATATCAGATTGGAGGATACTCTCAGCAAAGGAGACGGCATAGAAATAATTAACAAAAACGGAGAAGGGTATGGTCAAATAATTGATAGAATCACTGATGGGGATAATGATAATAAGGGAAGAATTATAAAGATTAAATATATTAATGGCGTAGAGACTGGTTCAAAAGTATATAAAACTTTTGATTCAATACTAAATACTATTGCTGCAGAGACTTACATACAGAAGGATAATCTAAAAAGGATTCCAATAAACATGGCAATAGAAGTTAAAATAGGAGAGCCAGTAAAGCTTGTAATATGGAAGGATCAATATTATGTAAGTGTATTAAGTGAAGAAATTGTAGAGAAGGGTATCAAGCTTTCCATAGATAAAGAAAAGATAATAAAGCAAATGAATAAGCTAGGGGACACTCCATATTCATTAGGAAGTATAGATATTGAATTGGAAGATGGAGCAATGATTCCAGTAAGTGTTCTAAATGGTTTGAGAAGAGAAGGAACAAAAGAACTTGATGAAAAAAGAAGAAACTTTAATCAACGGATAGAAATAACCAAAGAGAGACTAGATGAAAAAATAAAGGACGTTTTTAATTATACTAGTAATGAAGTAAATAAACGAAGAAAAATAAGTATAAAGGTAGATTCACATTCTCAGTTTAAGCAACTTGACTTTAACAAGCTTGATAGAATTTATATAGACTACAATAATAATATTGAAGAGCAAATAAAAGAAGTAAAGAAACATAATAAGGAATTGTATGTATCTACGGAAAAGATTATTTCTAATGAGCAATTTGAAGAACTTGAAAAAGTATTTAATAAAATAATTGATGATATAGATGGAATAAGTGCGTCTAATATTGGCACTTTAGAATATGTTAGGAGTAAATACAATACAAACATACATTGTGATATAGGTCTTAATGTATTTAACAGCTCTACAGTAAAATTACTTACAGAAAATAATGTAAGTAGCTTAACGCTTTCACCAGAGCTAAAGCTAAGCCAAATATCGAATATCTGCAAAAATAATAATGTAGAATATGAGACTATTGGATATGGCTATCTTCCTTTAATGACAACAAAGCACTGCCCAATGTCTCTTATCAGAGGTTGCAAAAATGACGAAAACTGTTCTACATGTGAGCTAGCTAGTGGATATGGATTATATGACAGAAAAGGCATGACATTTGAAATGAAAAGAAAAGGAAGTTCAACTATAATATATAACAGTCAACCTTTAATAATTGTAGAATATATTAATAAAATATTTTCCTCTGGCATAGATATGATAAGGCTAGATTTCACTATAGAAAAAGATAATATTAAACAAATTCAAGAATTATATTATAATTACATTAATGACAAAATTAGCGACAATGAAATGCGAAGAATTGTCGATGAATTAAAAAAGAAAACTGGTAATACAACAGGACACTTTGTTAGAGGAGTTTTATGATTAAGGCATAATATTTGCCTGACAAGGAGGTAAGTATGAACGAGAAGACTTTAAGAGTACTTGAATATGGAAAGATTATTCAGTTACTAATAGATAAGGCTGAGTCTAGCTTAGGGAAAGCTATAGCAGAGAAGTTAATTCCAAGTACAGATTTGGCCCAAGTTGAGTATTATCAAAAGGAAACAGATGAGGGAGCAAGCCTATTAATAAAAAGAGGAAGTCCACCTTTAGGTGGAATACATGATATATTGCTTGAAGTTAAAAGAGCTGAAATAGGCTCAGTCCTATCTCCAGGAGGGTTACTTAAGGTTGGAGATACACTAAGAGCAGCGAGAAGGATAAAAGGTTTTTTGGGACAAGATAAAGGAGATAGAGATTCTGAATATCCAATTATGCATGAGCTAGCAAATTCCTTAAGCACTTATAAGGACATAGAAGACGCCATATTCAATGCTATTATTAGTGAAGAAGAAATATCCGATAGTGCAAGTCCTCTTTTGAGAAATATAAGAAAGCAGATTTTATCAAAAAATGATGCAATAAGAAATAAACTAAATTCTATAATTAGCTCTTCAACAAATAAAAAGATGCTGCAGGATGGAATCATAACTATTAGAGAAGATAGGTTCGTGGTGCCAGTAAAGCAAGAGTATAGAGGTAGTTTCCAAGGGCTAATACATGATCAATCCTCAAGTGGCGCTACCCTATTTATAGAACCTATGGCAGTAGTCCAGTTAAACAATGAGTTAAAGGAATTAAAGCTTAAGGAAAAGGCTGAAATTGAAAGAATATTAGCTGAGCTTACAGAATTTGTTGCATCTGCAAGTGAGGGAATAAGAGATAATCAAAAGAAATTAGCTCAAATTGATTTTATTTTTGCAAAAGCAAAGCTATCTTTGAGTATGAGGGGTATGAAACCAGATTTAAATGATAAAGGCTATATTAGAATAAAAAATGGTCGTCATCCTCTTCTTAATGTAGACAAGGTAGTACCTATAGACATCTATATAGGAGAAGACTTTAGTACTTTAGTAGTTACTGGACCTAATACAGGAGGAAAGACTGTTACATTAAAAACCCTAGGACTTTTTACTTTAATGACACAATCAGGTCTTCAAATTCCAGTAGACTATGGTACAAAAATGGCTGTATTCAAAAATGTGTTTGCTGATATTGGGGATGAACAGAGCATAGAGCAAAGTTTAAGTACATTTTCATCTCATATGACTAATATTGTGGATATACTAGCTAATGTTGAAGATAATAGCCTAGTACTTTTCGATGAACTAGGAGCAGGTACTGACCCTACTGAGGGAGCAGCATTAGCCATGGCAATATTAGATTATCTATACAACAGAGACGTGAGAACTGTTGCTACAACTCACTATAGCGAATTAAAGATATATGCACTAACTACACCAGGTGTAAAGAATGCTTCTATGGAATTTGATATAGAAACATTAAGTCCAACATACAAGCTTTTGATTGGAGTGCCAGGTAAATCTAATGCATTTGAAATATCGAAAAGATTAGGTTTAAATGATTTTGTTATAGAAAGTGCAAGAAATCTAGTTTCAAAAGAAAATATTGAATTTGAAGATGTTTTAGCTACAATAGAAAAAGATAGAAGAGTAAGTGAACAAAATAGAGAAGAAGCTGAAAGGCTAAAAGAAGAAATTGAAAAGCTTAAAAGCGAGCTTCTCCAGAAAAAAGAAAAAACAGACAGCATGAGGGATGAAATCATAAGAGAAGCTAAAAGAGAAGCTAGGAAAATATTAAGAGAAGCAAAAGAAGAATCTGAAAATATAATAAGTGAAATAAGAGAAATATCTATTGAAATTGAAAAAGAGAAAAGTAAAAAGCTACAAGAGGCTAAGGATAAATTAAAGAATAAGATAGAAACAATAGAGGGAGATATAGCCGAAAACATTATAGTGAAAAAGAATACTAAGCCTCCTAAAAACTTAAAGCCTGGAGAAAAAATAATATTGCTAGGTTTAAATCAAGAGGGTATAGTAATAAATGGGCCAGATGAAGCTGGCAATGTAATGATTCAAGCAGGAATAATGAAAATAAATGTTCATATTTCTACATTAGCTAGATCAAATAAAGATGAAAAAACAATGGAAAAAACAGCTGTTAAATCAATTGTAAAAACCAAATCTTCTTTCATAAAAAATGAACTAGATTTAAGAGGAAAAAACCTAGAGGAAGCAATGCTTGATGTTGATAAATATCTTGATGATGTTTATATAGCTGGACTGAAAACAGTTTATATAATACATGGAAAGGGTACAGGTATATTAAGGGAAGGTATAAATCAGCTTCTAAAGGGGCATAGACATGTTAAATCCCATAGGCTAGGAAATTATGGGGAAGGTGGTACAGGAGTAACTGTAGTAGAGGTGAAATAGAACTTATGTATATAATAAGTGCATGCTTAGCCGGCTTAAATTGTAGATATGATGGAGGGAACAATCTTAAACCAGAAATCGTCAAACTAGTTAAAGATGGAAAAGCTATTTTAGTTTGTCCAGAACAACTTGGCGGTCTAACAACACCTAGACTTCCTTGCGAAATTGTTTGGGATGAAAATGGCAACAAAAAAGTAGTAAACATTGAAGGACAAGATTTTACAAAAGAGTTTCTTAAAGGTGCGGAGGAGACATTAAAAATTGCAGAACTCATCGGAGCAAAAGGGGCAATATTAAAAGCAAGAAGTCCATCATGTGGCAAAGGGAAAGTATATGATGGACATTTTGCGAAAAGATTAGTTGAAGGAAATGGAATAACTACTGACCTCCTAGAAAAAAATGGCATCAAGGTATATACAGAAGAGGAAGATATTAGAGACATAGAATAATACGGAGGTGTAGAGATGAAAAAAAGGTTATTATTTTTTCTTGTTTTAATTATTTCAATTTTTAGTTTGGTAGGATGCTCTAAAAACAAAAAGAACAATACTGACAATTCTGTTTCTGCTGACAACAATCAGAAGCCAATAGAACAACAGGACAATAGCACTAGTACAAATAAAGAAAAATATATAGACTTTGCAGTATATTTGAAACATAAAGATATGCCATATATTTTTGGAGAAAGATTTGAAATTAAATCTGATGATCCTATACTTCAAGAAAAAACCATTGAAGAAATAGCATTAGATAAACTTTTTAATTATGATAAAGATAGCTTCATATCACCTGTTCCTAAAGGTACGAAGGTATTAGAACTAGAGAAGAAAGGCAGTACAATTTACTTAAATTTATCTAAGGAGTTTATTGACAATATGCCTAAGGATAAAACTCTAACTCAGATGGCTATCGATTCAATAGTAAATACTCTAACATTTTTTCCTGAAAATGAGAAGGTTGTGTTTAAGGTAGAAGGAGAGACTATTAAGGACGTTAATGGTATAAGTCTAGATAAAGACTTTACTTTTAGCAGTGATTTTATTCCAGATAAATAAATCAACCTCTTGAAAAGATTAACAAAATATGCTATGATTTAAAACAATAAATATAGAAATTCAAGGAAGAGGAAAGTATGCTGTACTGAATGTCCTAGCGAGTCAGGTTGGTGGGAGCTGACACATAAGTACATCTGAAGAGAGCCTCGGAGAAGCTATCTGAAATGAGTAGGATATTGCCGATACCCAGCGTTAAAGGGCTTGAGTGGGCATGCTATTAATGTATGCCAATTAGAGTGGTAACACGGGATAAATCTCGTCTCTTTCGTTAAGAGACGGGATTTTTTTATGACCTAACCCGATTTTCTGAATGCTTTTGTCAGAAAATCGATGGTAGGTCAAACGCAACGAGCACCAAATTTATGCGAGCGATAGCGAGCAAATAAATTTGTGTTGCGAGACTGAGGCAAATGACCAACCCGATTGTTTCGGATGCTTTTCCGAAAGAATCGCAGGTAGGTCAAACGCAACGAGAACCAAATTTGCACGACCGTAGGGAGTGAACAAATTTGTGTTTCGAGACTGCGAAAATGTCAGACTGATAGCACTTTGTTATACTGAACATATAATAGTATCTGGTACTTAGGAAAGACTATCATAATTTAAAATTATAATAAAGAAATATAGAGGAGGCAAACCATGATTGACTTTAAAAAAGAAATTGCAAAACTAGTAAGTAAAAACTTCGAGAATCTCAACGAAGATACAGTAATAGAACTTTTAGAAGTTCCTCCAACTTATGACCTTGGAGATTATGCAATGCCATGCTTTAAATTAGCAAAGGAGCTTAGGAAAGCACCTAATATTATTGCACAGGAGATTGTAGAAAACATAAAAGAAAATGACTTATTTGAAAGAACAGAAAATGTAGGTCCCTATGTAAACTTTTTTGTTGATAAAAAGCTATTTGCCAAAACCGTACTTGAAGAAGTAATAGCTAAAAAAGATAATTTTGGGTCTACTGATATTGGTAAAGCTCAAAATGTTATAGTCGAGTTTTCTTCTCCTAATATAGCAAAACCATTTCATATTGGGCACATAAGAACTACTGTTATCGGTCAATCTCTATATAAAATTTACAAATTCTTAGGCTTCAATGCTATAGCTATAAACCACTTAGGAGATTATGGGACTCAATTTGGTAAGTTAATCGTAGCTATAAAAGCATGGGGAGACATGAAAGAAGTTGAGTCAGACCCAATTCCAGAACTATTGAAATTATATGTGAAGTTCCATGAAGAATCAGAAAAAGATCCTAAGCTTGAAGATGAAGCTAGAATGTGGTTTAAAAAGCTTGAGGATGGGGATGAGGAAGCAGTTAACTTATGGCAATGGATAAGAGAAGTTAGCTTAAAAGAATTCAGTAGAGTATATGATATGCTTAATATTGAATTCGATTCATATGCTGGGGAAAGCTTCTATTCTGATAAAATGCCAAGAGTTGTACAAATGATGGAAGAAAAAGGTCTTCTAATGGAATCAGAGGGAGCTCAAATAGTAGATCTAGGAGCTTATAATATGCCTCCAGCTCTAATTAAAAAGAAGGATGGTTCTACTTTATATATAACTAGGGACATTGCTGCAGGCATTTATAGAAAAGAAACTTATGATTTTTATAAGAATATTTATGTTGTAGGCTCACAACAAAATTTACATTTTCAGCAATGGTTCAAAGTTGTTGAACTCATGGGTTACGATTGGGTAAAAGATTGCATTCATGTTCCATTTGGTATGGTTAGCTTAGAGGAAGGTACTATGTCAACAAGAAAAGGGAGAGTTGTCTTTTTAGAAGATGTGTTAAAAAATGCGGTAGAGAAGACAAAAGAAATAATTAAAGAAAAGAATCCAAACTTAGAAAACAAAGATGAAGTAGCAAAACAAGTTGGTATTGGTGCAGTAATGTTTCAAGAATTGTTTAATAGTCGTATAAAAGATTATGTATTTTCATGGGACAGAACCCTTTCCTTCGAAGGCGAAACTGGTCCTTATGTACAATATACTCATGCTAGAGCTAATAGTGTTTTAAGTAAAGCAGAGTATGAAATAACTCCAGATGTAGATTATTCATTACTTACAAATGAAGAGGCTGTAAATGTAATAAGACTGTTATATTCTTTCCAAAATACTATTATATCAGCAATGGAGAAAAACGAACCATCATTTATAGCAAGACATATTATTGATGTAGCACAAGCCTTTAATAAATTTTATCATGAATGTCCAATAATAGTAGAAGATAAGGAACTTCAAAAAGCAAGGCTATTAATAGTGTATGCTGCTGCAACAGTTATTAAAATAGGTCTAGGATTGTTAGGAATTGAAGCACCACAAAAAATGTAAATATAGTAAGTAAAAGATGCTTAGGCATCTTTTACTTTTTTGAAGGGTTTATTTATTATTCTCCGTCTATAATCATGAGTAAGTTATGAAGGAGGATTTTGGTGTGGAAAAAAAGAGAATTGGTTTAATTACATTTGCTATAACACTTATTTCGTTAGGCGTCTTACTCTTAATGAGAAATTTTTTAAATATTAATCTTAAAACAATAATTTCTATTGCTTGGCCATGTATTATTATATTATTTGGAATAGAGTTTATTATTACTAAGATAATACTTTCCAAGAAACAAGAAGACATAAGGGCTTATGTAGATCCACTTAGTACTATATTATTATCAATAATAATAGTTATAGCATCAATCTATTCAAGTTTCAGTTTTAATGATAGATTTGGTTTTTCTACAATTATTAAGTCCTTTGATTTAGGGGATATTTCAAGAGTAGTATCAAACTATAAGGATGAATCAATCTATAATTATAGTTATAGTATTGATTCTAAAAATAAAGAGGAACTTCAAATAATAAATAGCTTTGGAAATGTTGAAATAACAGAAGGATTAGGAGAAAATATTGAGATAACAGCAGAAATAAGAATTAGATATAATGATGAGGCTTATGCTGAAGAATTGTCAAAGAGTATTGTAAAGATTGATGAAACTAGGAGTGTTATTAATGTATTATCTGATATAGATAGCTCTAAATATGATAGAGATAGAGCTGGAGACATAGGTGTCAGCTATAATATTCGTGTACCAAGACCTATTAAGGTGAATGTAGATAATAAATTTGGAAATACAGCTGTAAAAAGTAATAAGAAAGATGTGGAAATTAACAATCAACATGGTAATATTGAAGTAGTAGACATTACAGGAGCAGCAAAACTAAAGAATTCCTTTGGGAATACTACTGTAAAAAATATTAGTGCAGATGTTGAAGTAGATTCAGAGCATGGAAATATAGTAGTTAAAAATGTTAAGGGCGATCTTTTTGCATACAATCAATTTGGAAACATTGACGTGGATAATGCTAATAAATTTACAAAAATAATTTCTAAGAACGGAAATATCTCATATAAAACTGATGAATTAATCGAAAAAGGTGTAGAAATAGAAAACGAATTTGGCAATATAGATATATCAGTACCATCAAACCAAAAAGGCAGCTTCAATATTAAGGCAGAGTTCGGTGAAATTAAAAACAAACTGGGATTGAATGTAACTGAAGGAATTACAGAACAAAGTATAAATGATTTAATAGGTAATAGTAATATAAAATTTTATATAAGAAGTAGGAATGGAAACGTAAATCTTTACACAAACTAGCTTCTTAAGAATTGGGGTGGTGGTAACAATTGAATGAAGAACGTATAGTTTGTGAGCTTAAAAATGGAAATTATACGGTTTTTAAAGAAATAATTGATTTATTTAAGAACAGGGTATTTGGAATGGCTTACAAATTTACAAATAATTATGATGAAGCTCAAGACTTATCACAGGAAATATTTCTTAAGATATACAAAGAGATAGGTGGTTTTAGATTTGAAAGCAAGCTTTCGACTTGGATATATAGGATTTCTATAAATACTTGTCTAGACTGGAAAAGAAAAAATAGTAAAGTAAAAATACTAAGTACCAACGTACTCAATGATGATGATGAAACCATTGATATTGATATTAAAGACGACGGTCCTTTGCCTGATGAACTATTTATTCGTTCTGAAAGTCAAAGGGAGGTCCATGAATTAATTTATGGACTTCCCGATAAATATAAGGCTGTAATTATTATGTACCATTTTAACAATATGTCTTACCAAGATATATCAACAGCTCTTGATATCCCTGAAAGGACTGTTGAAACTAGGCTATATAGAGCTAGGAGATTATTAAAGGACGAATTAATTAAGCTAAGTGATAGGAGTGGATACAAGTGGAATGCAAAGAAGCTTTAAGTAAAGTTAATGGATACTTTGAAAATAGACTTAGTGACATTGAAAAGTTTCATATTAAAAAGCATTTAGAAAAATGCAGTAATTGTAGACAAGAATATGAGGACATGAGCTTTACATTTAGTATCCTAGATAATCATTATATTAATGCACCAAATGATTTAGCAGATAAAATAATGATGAAAATCACTAGCATTGAAAATCCTAAAAAGGTAAGTGCAAAGATTTTAAGAAATCTAGGAGCTAGCTTTGTAGCCGCAGGGATAATGATTACATTACTTAATTTTTCAAACTATGATCATAAAGTATTAGCAAGAGGTTTGTTTAGAAGTGCCTTTGAAATTAATCAAGTAGTAACGAACCCCATTAAAAAATTATCAGAAGGCATAAGAACTGTATCAAATTATTATTCAAATGACATTAATAAATAGATAGTAGGAGGTTGACAGAAATGAAATGTGAATATCATAATGGCTTAGAAGCGAACTATATTTGCTCTAGTTGTGGAGTAAGCATATGTAAAGATTGTGCAGTTAATCACAATGGAAAAATAGTGTGTATTGAATGTGCACAAAAAAATGGCTTACCAATTATAAAGAATATATCATATGAAGGTAGTGAAAGTAATCATAACCCTAATGCAAGCAACCCTAAGGCTAGTACAACAAATTATTATAATGGGAAACCTACAAGAAGATATAGTACATTTTGGTCTACAGTGTTTTCTTTTATTCCAGGTGGGGGGCATATGTATCTAGGTGCTATGAAAAGAGGATTACAATTTATGCTAGCCTTTTTCGGAATAATTGCCTTAACTAACTTTTTTTATTTGGCAGATTTCCTCATATTCTTTTCTGTAGTAATTTGGTTTTATAGCTTTTTCGATTGTTATCATACAAGAAAAAAACTAGAACGTGGCGAACAAGTAGATGAAGAACTCATACTTCCCATAGATATCAAAACCATTGATGCAAGACACTTGGGAATAGGATTAGTATTTTTAGGTGGTTTAATTTTATTAAACGAGTTCTTTGATCAGCTAGTTTATTTAACTAATAGAATGAATATAGACTCTGAATCTGTTAGAATTACCATAAGACTATTAAGAGATTCTATATTTCCTTTAGTATTAATAGTAATTGGATTTTTCATACTTAAAAAGTCTAAGAAAAGCATTGATGAATAAAGCTAGGGTTGCCCTAGCTTTTGCTTTTTAAATGGTAAAGTTTCTGCTATACTATATATAGCTTATACTAAGGAGTGTTAGCATGCTTGAAACTCATATTGAAAAGTTCATAGTTAGTGGTTGCTGTGAAGAAGTACAAAGATATAGGAATAATTGGAGCCAATCTAGTATACCAGATTATGATAAAAATCAATGGACATATATAGTAGAGATTATGATTATTACAATAAAGTCTTTAGTTCCTTGTGATTCTAGTTACGGTTCAGTTATAGATTATAAAAGGTTCAATGAAGAATTTAAACTATGGTACTATTATAGACATGGAGAGAATAATTGCCTATTAGGCTGCTTAAATAATGATGAAAAGGCTTATTGGGAATATGAAGATGATAGTATATTTTCAAGGATTGTGCCAATAGTTTTTGCAAATGAAAACTGGATGGTTACTAGAGATGAGGTATTAAAGAATATACTATACACTACAGGGAAAATATCTTCAATCTTTGAAGGCTTAACTCTTGCAAAGTTACTTTTTATCCTAATAAGTAATGTCCAAATTAGCTATGATGATTTAATTAGTCAAATTAAAGAAGAAATAGTGTGTTTTTCTCAAAAAGAATTTATACAGGACTACACAGGGTATTTTAAATTTTCACCTAGTACATATAAAAGTAACTATAATATTGAATTTGAAAGAAAGCGCATTGAATTACTTAATGTATTAAATGGAATAGGTAAGTGCCAAGAATATAATACATTAAAGCAATCATTAGATATATTGCAAGAACCAGAAAAAAACAATATTAGCTATGATGATTTAATTAGTCAAATTAAAGAAGAAATAGTGTGTTTTTCTCAAAAAGAATTTATACAGGACTACACAGGGTATTTTAAATTTTCACCTAGTACATATAAAAGTAACTATAATATTGAATTTGAAAGAAAGCGCATTGAATTACTTAATGTATTAAATGGAATAGGTAAGTGCCAAGAATATAATACATTAAAGCAATCATTAGATATATTGCAAGAACCAGAAAAAAACAATGAGCAATCTAGCTTTTTTATTGCTGGACTGAAAGGATTAAAGACAAGCTATGAGACTAATCCTATAAAAGATGAGGTTTTTATTAAAAATCTTTGTAGTTTCTTAGTGAAGTTAAGAAAAGGAAGAATATCAGTTGAAAGTTTGCAAGTAGAAAAATACATACTGCCTGATGTTTTTCAATATAAAGAAGGAGATGTATTTTTCCATACTCTATTAAAGAAGTGTCAAGTAATTAAGATAATTAAAGAAGCTGATTTAGATATAAGCTTTATAAGGACCAAAACAGGAGCTCATAGGTTTTGGAAAAGAATAAAAAATTAATTGAGAAAGAGAGAAAAGTGGCCATTTGACCACTTTTCACAATTATAAGTCTTTATTTAAATAGTTTATGAATTCATCTTCACTAGTATCTGCTAATTCACTTAATTCTTTAATAATACTATCTTTCAATTTTAGAAAAGTATCAATATTAGTGTTTTTTCCTGTATACTCTAGGGCCTCTAATATTACTAACATGTCTTTTTTAGAAATTTCAGCAATTGATATTTTTTCGAATTCTTGCATTTTATTAAATCCCCTCCTCTAGCGCTATCTAATGTTATCGTTAAAATATCTATTCTATAAAAAATGATAAATACCTTCATTTATTTACAAATTTTTTAGAAAGAATTATTTAAAATTACTAAACAGTAGAAAAATTAAAATATTACATATTCTCTGGTATAATATAGCTAAGGAAAAACATAGGGACTAAGGGTCTAACTTGAAAAATTATGTTAACAATACTAAAGAATGTAGTTCATAGACTCTGTAGCTTATTCTTAGGTAACTCAATATTGTAATAATGAAAGAAGGTTTAATAATGAAAACACTTATAACTACTTTAAATTCGAAGTTTATCCATACTTCACTTTCAATAAGATATTTAAAAAGTTTTGTTGAAAAGGACTTTCCTGATGTAGAAATTGAAGAATATACTATAAATCAGAATATTGAATACATAGTAGGCGATATATTCAAGAAAGACTTAGATGTAGTTGCTTTTTCTTGCTACATTTGGAATATTGATAATATACTTCAGATTTCCGAAACCTTAAAGCTAGTTAAGCCTGATATAAAAATTATATTAGGTGGCCCAGAAGTTTCTTTTGATGGAGAGAAAATAATTGAAGATAATCCTTTTATTGATTTTATTATCTTTGGTGAAGGAGAAGAAACATTTAGAGAGTTATTGTTGAGTCTGAATAATAAAGATAACAATTTTAATAGTATAAAAGGACTTATCTTTAAAGATGGAGAAGAAGTGTATGTTAATGAACCTAGACTACTAATACAAGATCTAGACATTATACCCTCTCCTTTTAACGGCAACCTTCATGCTTTCAAAAATAGAATAGTGTATTTTGAAAGCTCCAGGGGTTGTCCTTTTAATTGTAGATTTTGCTTATCATCTACTATCAAAGGAGTAAGATTTTTTCCACTTGAAAGAGTAAAGGAAGATTTGAGAAAGCTAATAGATGCTAGAGTTAAACAAGTTAAATTTGTAGATAGAACATTTAATGCAAAAAAAGAATATGCTCTTGAAATTATGAGGTTTATTATTGACCAGAATGTAAAAAATATAAACTTTCATTTTGAAGTGACAGCTCATTTATTAGATGAAGAGGTGTTAGATTTTTTGGCAAAGGCTCCAGAAGGCTTATTTCAGTTTGAAATAGGAGTACAGTCAACTAATCCTCTTACTCTTGAAGCAATTGATAGAAAAACTAATACAGAAAGATTAATGGATGTAGTTAGAAGGATTAAAAGCTTTAATAACATACATCAACATTTAGACTTAATAGCTGGGCTGCCATATGAAGATATTAATAGCTTTAGAAAATCATTTAATGATATATACGCTTTAAGACCTGAAAAACTGCAATTGGGCTTTCTAAAACTTTTAAAGGGGTCTGAATTAAGGTATAAAAAAGACTTATATGGTTATAAATTTTTAGATAAGCCACCTTATGAAGTTTTAGAAAGTAATTATATTAAGTACAGTGAGATGCTTAAGCTAAAGGGAATTGAAGATTTAGTAGAAAAATATGCAAATGAACTTTATTTTGAAAATAGTATAAGTTATATTATAAATAATTTTTATGAGGAGCCTTTTGATTTTTTTGAATGCTTTGCAGAGTATTGGGAGAAAGCAGGCCTTAGTAGCAAAGCTCACAGTAGAGTAGAATTATATAATATACTCCTAGAATTCTATAATAGCAATATAATAAAAAATCAAGAACTGTTTAGAGATATTATTCGTTTTGATTTTATATGTAATTCAAAATCTCCTACAATTCCTGAATTTATGAAGAATTCAGGAGAAGATATACCGAAACAAAATAAACATGATTTTTTGAAAAATCCAGAGAATCTAAAAAAATATTTACCAGATTACTTAGAAACACCAACAAAGAAAGTAGTAAATGAGGTAGATATTGAGAAGTTTAATTATGATATACTTAAACTTATAGATCAGGACTATATAGTAGATGAAGCTATTTCAACAAGTACTATAATATTATTCATTTATGATAATGATAAAAAAGTATTTGAAAGATGTAAGTATTTTAAAGTAACTGATGAATTTATGAATGAGGAGTGATAAATTTGAATATTCTAAAGGATTTGCTTTTAGTGAATAAAAGTACACTTAAAAAAACTTCAAAACTATTTTTAAGCAATTGGATAATAGTATTTACTGGTTTCGTATACACAGTACTTAATATTGCTTTATTAATTGTGATGAACATATTTTTTAGAATTCCCATTATAAGATTCTTCTCAGGTATTGTATCATTTATTGCTACTAGTGCCATGATATCAAACTACCTATATCTTCTTAATCAAATTATTAGATATGTTAGAGTTATTAGAAT
>CAYYDM010000044.1:0-12837 GCA_964470635.1 uncultured Clostridia bacterium
TTCATCTCATTTTCTAGAGATTCAAGTATTTGTTGGCTTCTAAAATCAGCGTATTTTTTCACTATAAAAGGAGAAAAAATAACTAATATTCCTAAAAATACAATTAAATTAGCTAGTTTTTTCATATATGATTTTCCTTTTCTATAAATTAGGTCTAAAATATCTGGATATTTCTATCCAGATATTTTAGATGGAACTATTTTATTTAAATCTTCTTAAGAATATTCCTATAATTATAAGTAAGCTGCCAGCAATATATTCAAAGAATGGGATTGTTTCCCCAGTTTGAGGGAGAGTGTTAGGTATTCCTGCTGGTACAGGTTCATCTAATACTATTATTTCTTCTTCAACTTCCTCAGTGTTTTCTACATCCTCAACTTCTTTTACTGCACTTATAACTTTATCTTCTATTTCAGGCTCTCCTAAAGGAGTTTCTTCCTCTTCTATAATTATTTCTTCATCATCTTCAGGGACTACTGGGTTCTCAGGCTCTTGTGGGTCTTCTGGATCTTGAGGATCTTCTGGATCTTCAGGGTCCTCAGGGTCTTCAGGGTCCTCAGGGTCTTCTGGATCTTCTGGATCTTGAGGATCTTCTGGATCTTCAGGGTCTTCTGGATCTTCAGGGTCTTCAGGGTCTTCTGGATCTTCTGGATCTTCAGGGTCTTCAGGGTCTTCTGGATCTTCAGGGTCCTCAGGGTCTTCAGGGTCCTCTGGATCTTCAGGGTCCTCTGGATTTTCAGGGTCCTCTGGATCTTCAGGCTCCCCAGGTTCTTCAGGATCTTGGCATTCTGGAACTGTCAATTTAATATACCCAAACCATTTTCCTGTAATAGTACCAGCATAAGCTGTTTTATTACCGCCATCAGGACCGCTTTTATTTACATCTAAATGTGCTAAGATATATATATCTGTTCCTTCTGCATATCCTGTTGGTACTGTTATTGAAAAGCTAGATTTATTGTTGAGATCACCCTTATTAAGTGTTTGACCTGGTGCAGGCCTGCTATCTGGTAAATAATCTAACACATAAACATGATAGGCAGTTGCTTCCCATCCACCTACTAAGGAAAAAGCTAAAGTAATATAATCACTATCCATAATTACATCTACGTTGCCTATATTGATATGCTGACCAGCATATACGTTATAGCTCCCTTCAACAACGCAGCTTTTTTCATTACCTGTAGCAAAGGTTGATGCTGATGTAGAAAAGAACATAGAAAAAACTAAGACAAAAACCATTACCAAGTTGATTTTGATGTTCTTCATTAACATTATTTCACTTCCTTTCTAGATTATAATTTTACTTGTGTTGTTTAAAACTTCTGATAATATATTATGTCATTTGTAAATTACTTTTATTGAGGCATACCACAAAAACAAAAAGCTACCATGTTTTTATTTTAATAAACATAGTAGCTAGGCTATCCTGAGACAATTCAGGACCCTCTGCTTTGCGTCCTTATGTTACCATAAGTTTGCCTTTTTATGTTAAATTTTCTCTTGTATTATATTAATACCATATATTACAAAGGTCAAACGTGTGGCTGAAGATATTTTTAGAGACAAATAAGCACAAAAATGGACAAAATAGGACAAAGATAGGTACAAGGCATCTGTTACTTCTTTTTAACACTTAATATCCTACATATGCTATAATATTCCTGAGACCATGAATATTCCAAGTGTAATAAGGGGTGATTTGCATTAAAGCAGAAGAAACTTCTAGGATTTTATATATAGATATCTTGAGAATTGCTTCAATATTTGCAGTTGTGTTATTACATGTCTCAGCGCCATTTGCAGCAAATATGAATACTTATGGAGTTAAATGGTGGTGGGTAGGTAATCTAGTAGATTCTGCTACTAGGTGGAGTGTACCTGTGCTAATACTAATTAGCGGAAAGCTTATGCTAGATAATGACAAAGAGGAAAAGATATTTCAATTTCTAAGAAAAAGGCTTGTAAAGATAATTATTCCTTTGGTATTTTGGAGTTTCATATATATGCTAAGAAAAAACAAATCCAATATTCAATGGAATATGTCATTATTTATATCATTTTTCAAAAATCTTTATACAGGCAATGTACATATTCATTTATGGTATCTTTATATGATAGTTGGGCTATATTTGATTACACCTATTATTAAGCCCTATGTAAATAATGTGAAAAAGACAAACTTAACATATTTTATAATCATTTGGTTTGCTTCTAATGGAATAATAGGATTTTTAGAAAAATTCACAGAGTATAATATAGGTTTAAATTTAAGCTTTTTTCACTGGAGTATAGGATACTATATATTAGGCTTTTTCTTTGAAAGATATTGTCTTTCTAAAAAACAAAGAAAAACAATATATGTTCTTGGTTTTTTGGGACTAGCAATGACTTTATACGGAACGTATGTATTAACTAAAAACAATGCAGGGATACTTGTGCCACATATGTATTCATATTTAGCCCCTAATGTTATATTCATGTCTGTAATGGTATTTTTATTATTTAAGAATATCAATTGGAGTAGGATTGTTGGCAAAAGCCCTATAATAAATAAGATAATCTCAAGCTTTAATAAGACAAGTTTTGGAATATATCTAGTGCATTTACTGGTATTAGACATTATTTCTTCAGGAGATATTGAAATCGTCATTAAAGCTTCTTCATTTAATCCTGTAGTTGGTATACCATTAGTAAGCATCATTACATTTCTAGTATCTTATATTATAGTGGCGATTTTACAAAGGACACCATTGTTTAAACTAGTTGTTCCTAAATAAAATAGATTTCAAAAACCATGAACTTATGATTAATTGTACGGAGATGATTCAATGAATATAATTAGAAAACTACATAGTTTTAGTTTGAGAAAAAATAAAACCATTGGTGTTATAGCAGGCGTTATGCTATTAACTGTGTCATCAGCTAATATGGTACATGCCTCTGATAATAGAATAAGTGATAAATATGATGGATTTTATACGACTGGTGAAGTTTCTACAATAGGCAGAAGAGGAGCACTGAATTATAAGTATGCTGATATTTTAAAGGTTATACCTGAAACCCTAGTTGTCCATGCTGGAGGAAGGGTGAATGGATTATCTTATACTAATTCTAAGGAAGCTTTGGATAAAAGCTATGAAAATGGGTATAGGTTTATAGAATTGGACTTTGAATGGACTACTGATGGGAATTTAGCTCTTATCCATGATTGGGAAGGATATGTAAAAAGCGCTTTTGGGGTAGAATCCAAAATGTATAGCACAGAAGAATTTAAAAGTTTTCAGATGATAGCAGGCCTTACTCAGATGACTTTAGAAGATTTGGCAAAGTGGCTTTATGAACATAAAGACGCATATATTATCACAGATATAAAGAGTAACAATGTCGAAGCATTGAAGCTTATAAGCTATAGATATCCTGATTTAGTGCACCAGATTATCCCTCAGATATACAAAATAGATGAATATAATCCTGTAAGAAGCTTAGGTTATAAAAACATAATATTGACATTATATTTGTCTAGATATTCAGATGACCAACTAATAGATTTTGTAAAAAAGCATGAAGTTTGTGCTATTACTATGCCTATAGACAGAGGGAGAACAGAGTTACCAAAAAAGCTTAGAAAAGAAAATGTGTTTGTATACACCCACACAATAAACAATGAAGGACTAAGGCAAGAACTAGAGTCTAATGGTGTAAGTGGATTTTATACAGATGATTTATTGCCTTCAGGTTTGGGTGTACCTCACATTCATAAGGTAATGGAACAAAAATATTTTTTTAGCGTCTAATACTATGGATGAAATATATTATTGGGAAACATGGCCTAAAATTATATATTTTATCGAAAGTAGAAGGATTTAAACATTATTTAAAGAATATATAATTTATTAAATTTGAAGGGGAGGGCAATAGTCAATGTTCACAACAAAAAAACATGTAAAAAAACTTTCGCTTGTACTAGCTCTATTGTTTATATTTGCAAATACAGCAGTATATGCACAAAACTTTAAAGACGTTCCTAATAATCATTGGGCAAAAGACTACATAGAAAAGGTAAGTAAAGCAGGTATAATTACTGGTGACGATGCAGGAAACTTTAGACCAACTGCAAATGTTAATAAAGTAGAAGCTACTCTTATGATAGCTAGAATGATGGGCATGGATTCTACCAAAACAGCACAAGCTAAACAGGCGCATCAAGGATTTTTAACTCAATTAGGTGTTCCAGCATGGGCTCAAGACCAGATAGCAGTAGCATTAGCAGCAGGGGTAATATCTGAAAACGAAGCAAGAAGTTTTTACTTAAATGGTAAAGTAACAAATGCTCAAAGAGTAGAGATAGCTCGTTGGTTAACAAAGGCAATGGGTCTTCAAGAAGAAGCGAAAAAACCTGCTATAGTAGCTCTTCCATTTAAAGATTCTGAAAACATAGGAGCTGAAGACTCTAGATATGTAGACATGATGATAAAAAAAGGCATAGTAGACCCTAAAGGAGACGGACTGGGGAAATTTAACCCTACTTCACCTATTACAAGAGATGCTATGGCAAAGATGTTGTCCATAGGATATGATTATATGGTTTCAAATCTATTATTAAATAGACCATTTAACAATAGCAATAGTACAGTTATTGTCAAGACACAAACTATAACTGGCACTATATCCAGTATATTGAGAATGACTGATGAACTATATATTACAATAGAAGATAAAATAGGCAATAGAACTACATACGTAGTTAATAGTAAAACTGATGTTAAATTAGACAATAAAAAAATAGATTATAAAGAACTTATTGAAGGACTTAAATTTGAAGCAGAGGTTACTGAGGATCGTAAGGTTGTATCACTTTATGCAGATGGAATAAATGAAGAATACAAAGGTAGAGTAAGATCTCTTATTCAGACTAGCCCTCAAATGCTTACTATAGAATATACTACTGACGAGAAATCTAAAACAACTGAAAGAAAAGCCTTCTATCTAGACCCTAATGTAGATATTACTTTAAATGGGGAAAATGCATTTTTCAGAGATATTAAAGAAGGGGATTCTGTTGAAGTTAAAGTAAGGAACAGCAAGATAACTGTAATAAAGGCTAGAAGCAAATATTTAAAGCTTACAGGAACTATTAAGGACATTAAGCTTACTTCAAGTGAATATTCATTAATTATTCAAGATAAGGATAAAGAAGTATTCGAATATCCTATAGATAAGAATGTTTCAATATATAGAAATAAGAGCAAGGCAAAGGTTACGGACCTTAGAAAAGGTGACGATGTAACTGTAGAAGTAGAAGATGGTATCATTACTGATATAGAATCTAAGATAGTTAAGAAAGAAGGAGAAGGCTCTATAGTTTCTATACTCCAAGCTAAAAAACCTGAGATTACTATAATGAATAGTAAAGGAGAAAAGGAGACTTATTATCTAGGATTAGGGGCAACTATAAGATTAGATAAGGAAAGAGCAGAAATTTATGATTTAAAACCTGGATATTTCTTAGATTTTACAGCAGAGGGCGATGAAATAGTATCTCTTTATGCTATCACTAGACAAAAAAATCAAATCATAATAGGAAATATAACTAGTATATCATCAAAACACAGTATCATTACTGTAACAGTTGGTGATGAGGACAATGCATATGCTGAAAAGACAATAGTATATTCAGGAGACACTACATTCATAGATTTATATGGAAATACAGTACGTGAAAGTAGATTAGAAGTTGGAGATGAAGTAATAATCATAGGAAACTATAACGATACGTTTATCGAAGCGGAAAGTATAATTATACCGTATAAAAAGTAATCTACGGTAAATTGACGGAGGCAAGGGAAAAAACCTTGTCTCTTTTATTTTTTGTCTATTTCTGTAGATAAATAATGGCAAGATATTAACAAGATTCTACAGAAATTATAGAGATATGTTGATAAAATCATTCATGAAATTACTTGTACAATCTAAATGATACAAGTAATTAAGTGAGTTTTAGTATTTTTTATTTTTAACTTTTTTATTTTATCTGACATAAAAAAAGGACGAGATGTATATGTTTACTTATAAGGGAAATATGCTAAAAAGGAGGGTAGAGTATTATTTATATTAGTTAAATAAGGGAGGATTAGTATGAGAGTAAATAAACGAATACTATCATTATTGATGGTAGCTACTATGCTTTTAAGTAGTATTGCTGTATTTGGCCAAGGTATTTATGACGATATTAAGTGGGTTTCTGAACCAAAAATCATTGATTTTGACAGTAAGAAAATTGACGTATATGGAGCTTTAGAAATACCTGAAAGTTATAAAGGAAACACGAAAATCAAATTAGAGATCAATGGTTCCCCTGTAAGCCTAGACAAGGATGGCTCATTCACAAAATCAATATTTAAAGCATCTGAAATAGAAATAAAGGTGTTCACAGGAAAAGATGAGATTGTGGAATTAGGTAGAATTTTAAATTATGTAGTGGACAAAACCCATGTTAACGAGGTAATAAGCCTAATAGAACAACTACCAGATGTTAATATGTTGACTTTAGAAGACAAGGATATGGTAGCAGGAGTAAGAGAGAAGTATGATGCATTATTACCTGAAGAGAAAGAACTGGTTACAAATTATGATAAATTGGTAGCAGTAGAGTATAGGTTAGTAGAATTACATGAGTTACTATTGCAAGAAATGATACAAGCAGCAGAAAGAGAAATAGAATCTCTACCATCATTTGAAGATATAAGAATTGAGCATAAAGAAGCAGTATTAGAAGCAATGGAAAAAGTGGAGAGAGTAAAGGAAATTGATAAGAATGCAGTAGTAAAAGGAGAAAGATTATTAGCTCAAATGTTAGAAAAGATTGAATATCTAAAAAAGGAAGCAGCAGATAACTATTTCTTCCCTTCAATATATATGCATTCTCCTGAATCACTAGTTACATTTGCACATTCAGAAATACTGTTTGAAGGCTATGTAACAAATATAAAATATCTTGATAGAATTTTAGTAAATAAACAGGAAGCTAATGTTGAATATGTAGATTACGTTGAAGTAATAAGTAATGGAAGTATAGTACATAAGGGATCTGCGTATAAATTTAGCAAAACCTTAGTGCTAGAAGATAAGGCTCATGCTATTAGTGTAAATGTTATTTCACAGTCTGGTAAAAGTGGTAGTATAGCAAGAAGATTCTACGTTGATACAACAGCTCCAGAACTAAATATAGTAGTAAAGGAAAGAGATGTCACCTCAGCAACAGCAGAACTAGAAATAAATATGAAGGATATGTTTGGTTATCTAAGGCTTTATGAATTCGATAGCAATATTTATACATATGATAGAAACTACAGCTATCCTGTTAACCAGACAATAACACAAACTGTAAGCTTAGCTATAGGTGAAAATGTATTTCCTTATACTCTAGTTGATGGTGCTGGAAATAAAACTGAAAAACAAGTAAGTATAGTAAGAGAAGAACCAAAACCAACATTATATGCAACTTATTATCATAATAAAGTATCACCTTTTGTTACTAATACAATGTTAATAGTTAATGTTGAGAATATTGAAGATGCTGTATACTTCAGAGCTAGATATATAAACGCCCAAGGTCAAAAAGTATCTACTAATACTGTTAAGCTAGGGGAAGAAGTACAAATAGGAAGCGGTCAAATAGATCCAACTAATATTGAGATTGTAATTATGGATGGCACAATTCGTAAAAACACAATATATATATTTGAAAATGTAAATCCTATAAAAATAGAAAAGTAGTAAAGTAGCAAAGTAGAGACTAAGTCAGGACAAGGAAATAATCCTTGTCCTTTCGTTTTACTAATTCACATTTTGACCGCAGGTTGGTATGTTTTTCTAGTATTTTAACAGCTTTGACATAATTTTGTAATACAAATGAAATATTATTACCTCGAATTATCTATAGAATCTCCCGAATATATATTACAAACAAATACAAGGAGGTAAAATTAATGAAAATGAAGAGATTGATTTCAATTACATTAGCACTGGTACTAGTGCTTGGTATAGGTATGCCATCTGTACATGCCAATGGTTGGGGAAATGGGAAGGTTCCACCAGGATTAGCAAAAAAAATCTTCAACGATACCGATGCATATAAGTGGGCAGAAAAGGCTATAGAAAAAATGTTCCAAAAAGGTCTTATCACTGGAATAGGGAATGACCAATTTGCTCCTAAGGCTCCGGTTACAAAGCTTGAAGCTATTGTTATGTCACTAAGAGTAATGGGTTGGGAAGATGATGCTAAGGGGATTACACAACTACCAAAGCAGTATAAGGGTGATAAAGTAGATAAATGGGCAGTAGGCTATGTAGCAATTGCTTATGAAAAAGGCATACTTGATGATGTAGATATGATGTACTTTAAACCTAGTGACCCTGCACAAAGACATGAAGTAGCTAAATATGTCATAAGAGCTTTAGGTTACGAAAAAGAGGCTCAAAGAAATATGAATAAGAAATTACCTTTTACTGATGCTTCTTTAGTACCACAAGGTTCAGTAGGATATGTATATCTAATAAATGACCTTGGACTAATGCAAGGAGACAATCAAAAAAGATTTAATCCAATGGGAACTATGACTAGGGCAGAAATGGCAGTACTTTTCTCAAGGGTTGATGATAAAGTAGACACAGGAAAAGATAGAGCTGTATCAGGTGAAGTAACTAGAATCTATAGTGATAGAATATCAGTAAAGGTGAAAGATAAAGTAGAAACTTTTGACTTAGATAGTAGAGTAAGAGTATACCAAAATAACGAAAGAATAGATATAGATGATATCAAAATAGGCTCAAAGGTAAAGGTGGAAGTCAAAGATGGTAAAGTAGTATTTATCGAAGTAGTAGATAAAATTGAAGATGATAAAATAATTACAAGATATACTGGCCTTGTAAAAGAAATAAACAAGACAAAACCATATAAGCTTGCTATACAAGCAGAGACTATGGTAATTTTATTCGAAGTAGTAGATGATGTAGAAGTAAGCTTTAAAGACAAAAAAGGTAGTTTTTCAGATATTCAAAAAGATGATGAAGTAACTGTAACGGTTGATAGAAGAAATAGAGTGATTAAAATAGAAGTTGGTAGAAAATATGTAAAGCCAATTGAGAAAGTTAAAGGCTATATAACTAATATAGAACTAGGAAGAAGATACAATGAGATTTCTATAGACAAGAAAACTTATGAATTAGATGCAGATGCAAAAGTAAGAATAGATGGAAGAAGTAAAGAATTAACTGACCTAAAAGTAAGCATGTATGTTGAAGTAGAGATTGAAGATAACACAGTAATATCTATAGATGCTAAAAATGAAGAAATAACTATCAAAGGTGAAATTACAAACATTACAAAATCTACTCAAGGTACTTCATTAAAAATAAAAGAAAATAAAACTAATAAGGAATACACTTATTTAGTTCACAAGGATGCAAAGATATATATAGAAAACTTAAGAAATGCTAAGATAGAAGATCTTAGAAAAGGCGATAAAGGTGAATTTGAGGTTTTCAATAATACTATCGTAGAAATATATATTGATACAGCAGCAGTAGTTGAAGAAATAGAAGGATATATAACAGATTTAGAATTAACTAGAAGATACAATAAGATTTCAATAGATAAGAAAACATATGACTTAGACTCAAATGCAAAGGTAAAAATAGATGGAAAAACTAAATCCCTAAGTGATTTAAAAATAGGAATGTATGCTGAGCTAGTACTTGAAGACGGTGTAGTAATATCTGTGGATGCTGAAAATGCGAAGAAAACTATAGAAGGTAAAATAATAGATATCACTAAAGACAAACTAGGTACTACACTAAAAATTAAAGAAGATGATACTAAAAAGGAATACACTTATGCAGTTAACAAAGATGCTAAAATATATATAGAAAACTTAAGAAATGCTAAGATAGAAGATTTACTAATCGGGGACGAAGGTGAATTTGAAATACTCAACAATGTTATTGTAGAAATATCTATTGAGGATTAGAACCATATATTTGAGAAAAAGTCGGGCAAGTGATGATGCCCGACTTTTTTTATCCATATTTTCAAAATTTGTCGATAAATTTGTTAAGAAAAAAACATATGTTTTGCAGGAACTTTGTTACAAAAAGGGAATATATAACATATTCAAGTATCATAAGGGGGAAGTATAATGGGGTAGTATCAATGAAGCCAAGGGTCTTATGTGTTGATGATCAATATGGCATAAGGTTGTTACTAAAAGAGATATTAAAATGTGACTATGATGTTGTGGCTGTAGAAACAGGGGAAGAAGCCTTAGAAAGCATCCGAGTCTTTGAGCCTCAAGTAGTAATACTTGATATGAAGCTAGAAAAAACTAAAGGTACTGAGCTTCTAAAAACAATAAAGCAGATAAACTGCAATATTGGAGCTATTATGCTAACTGGATATCAAGATCGTGACTTAATTGATGAAATTGAACAATCCCATCCTGAAAAGATTATTATCAAACCATTTGAGGTAGAACAGATTAAAAGCAGTGTTAAAGAGTTAGTAGCAAGTTCTAAGGACAAAGGCCTAGTTAGTTAAAATAAGAGTTGCACTAATAAATAGATTAAAAAAATAAGGGGAGCAAGAGAGAACAAAAATCATAATGTTTTGTTCTCTTTTGTTTTGCTAAATAATTGTCATATTTGTTTAATTAATTGCTAATTACTGAGAGTATCCTGTATAATGTACTTAAGTGAAATAATCAGGAGGGATGTACATGAAGTCTATGATAAGAGTACGAATGAGTTCGCATGATGCACATTATGGTGGCAACCTTGTTGATGGAGCAAAGATGCTTCAGTTATTTGGAGACGTGGCAACTGAATTGTTAATAAGACATGATGGAGACGAAGGACTTTTTGTAGCATATGAAAGTGTTGAATTTAAAGCGCCTGTATATGCAGGAGATTATATTGAAGCTGTAGGTGAAATAACCCAAACTGGCAATTCTTCTAGAAAGATGGTATTTGAAGCTAGAAAAGTCATCGTACCAAGACCAGACATAAATGATTCTGCATGTGATGTTTTAGAAGAGCCTATAGTAGTATGTAAAGCAGTAGGGACTTGTGTAGTTCCTAAAGATAAGCAAAGAAAAAAGGGGGAATAGTGTAAATGCAAAAGTTAATAATTACAGCTGCACTTACAGGGGCTGAGGTGACTAGAAAAGAACAGCCTAATTTACCATTAACTCCAGATGAAATAGCAGAAGCTGCATATGAAGCATATAAAGCAGGTGCAGCCATGGTACATGTCCATGCTAGAGATAAGGACGGCAACCCTACACAAGACTACGAAGTATATAAAGAAATAAAGGAAAAGATTGAAGCAAAATGTCCAGTTATATTCCAACCTTCTACAGGAGGAGCAGTATGGCATTCTCCAGAGGAAAGGCTCCAACCTGTTGACTTAAAGCCTGAAATGGCAACACTTAGCAGTGGTACATGTAACTTTGGACCTGATGTATTTATGAATAGCGAAGAATACATGGAAACCTTCGCAAAGAAGATGAAGGAGTTAGGTGTAAAGCCTGAAATCGAGGTATTTGAAAGAGGCATGATAAACAATGCTTTAAAGCTTGTTAAAAAAGGTCTTGTGGATGCACCATTACATTTTGATTTTGTTTTGGGAGTTCCAGGGGCTATAACAGCCGAACTTAGAGATCTTCTGTACTTAGTGGAAAGCATACCAGCTGATTCTACTTGGACCGTTGCAGGAATAGGTAGATTTGAGCTTCCATTGGCAGTTGCTGCAATAACTCTTGGTGGACACGTAAGAGTTGGTTTTGAAGACAATGTTTATTATAGTAAAGGAGTGCTTGCAAAATCTAATGCAGAGCTTGTTGAAAGAATAGTTAGACTTGCAAAGGAATTAAGCAGAGAAGTAGCCACACCAGACGAAGCACGTGAAATACTTGGATTAAAATAGTTGAGAGTGGAGAGTTAGAAAAGTAGGATTTTGTCAGAAAATTTAGAAATATTAAGTTTTGTTCATAAAGTAGCTAATAGGTATTAATACCTATATTAGCTACTTTTTTTATTCGAATATATATTTTAAAAAGAAGGAATTATTATTCAAATGAAGAATTAAAATAATAGTAAGGAGGTAGAATGTGATGCTTGTTAATACCAATGTAGCAATTGCTGTAAGGTGCAGTACCTGCGGTATCTTTGAGGTGCATAATACTTCTCTGTTTGAACTCTTTACTAACAAAAAAACAGAGTTAGTATGTACTTGTGGTCAGCGTAATGCTATCATTAAGACTAGTGATAATAAGTCTTTGTGGATGGACATAGATTGCTTTGTATGCCAAGATAAACATACATTTAAATACACATTAAAACAGCTTTTGAGAGGAAATATAATTACTAGATGCATTGAATCAGGAATAGAGATATGCTTCATAGTAAGTCATGGAGATGTTAAGGAAATAGTTGAAAAATATGAAGTGAATTCTGAGGACCTTTATAGAGATTTAGATTTTTTAGATTATTTTAATAACCCTGAAATAATGATGAAATCTCTTGAAAGAATAAAAGAACTAGATAGTAAAGGTCTTCTAAGTTGTAGCTGTGGAGATAACAATATAGAGATGAATATATTTCCAGATAGAATAGAGTTAAAATGTATGAAATGTGAGGGTATAAAATTAATATATGCAGAAAATAACGATGACTATAAAAATTTTGTATCCAAGGAAAGAATAGTTCTTCGTGAAAGTAGCTTTGGATGTATCGATGCTATTAATCAAAATAATGATACAAAGAAGAAGTGATGTCATC
>CAYYDM010000044.1:12937-21594 GCA_964470635.1 uncultured Clostridia bacterium
AGAGGTGATTTAATGAAACTTTTTATTGATACAGCCAATATAGAAGAAATAAAAGAAATAAACGATTGGGGAGTAATATGCGGCGTTACCACAAACCCATCCCTTATCGCCAAAGAAGGCAGAGACTTTAAAGAGGTAATAAATGAAATAACTAGTATAGTTGATGGACCTATAAGTGCTGAAGTCATAAGTCTAAATGCTGATGAAATGGTGAAGGAAGCCTTAGAACTAGTTAAGATTCATAAGAATGTAGTTATAAAGGTTCCAATGACAAAGGAAGGTTTAAAAGCAGTTAGCATTCTTAGCAAAAATGGCATCAAGACTAATGTAACCCTTGTATTTTCTGCAAGTCAGGCACTTCTTGCAGCAAGAGCAGGAGCCACATATGTAAGCCCATTTGTAGGACGAATGGATGATATAAGTAACGAAGGTATAGATATAATCCAAGATATAGTAGATATATTTGATTTACATGGACTAAAAACAGAAATAATATCTGCAAGTATAAGGCACCCTATCCATGTGATTCAATCAGCAAAAGCAGGTGCTCACATAGCCACAGTACCATATAAAGTATTTCAGGCTATGGTAGCTCATCCTTTGACTGATATTGGAATAGATAAATTTTTAAAGGATTGGGAAGGTGTGCCAAAATAGAGTAGTAAATTAAAGCCAGAGGGACTGTCCCTTTGGCTTTTCTTTGCTTAAATGATATACTTTTTGACAAATAAACACTAAATGGAATATACTATATTATATAAATACTGAATAATACTAAACTTAGGAGGTTAATATATATGGATAGAAATCTAGCTTTGAACTTAGTAAGAGTTACAGAAGCAGCTGCATTATCCAGTGCAAGATACTTAGGTAGAGGAGATAAAAATGCCGCAGACCAGGCTGCAGTAGATGGCATGAGAAAGATGTTTGACACTCTTAACATTGATGGCATTGTAGTCATAGGCGAAGGAGAAATGGACGAAGCTCCTATGCTTTATATAGGTGAGCAAATAGGTAGATGTATAAACAATAGCCTAAAAGTTGATATAGCAGTTGATCCAGTAGATGGTACTACAGCAGTAGCAAAGGGTTTGCCAAATGCCATTGCAGTAGTAGCTATGGCGCCTAGAGGCTGTCTACTTCATGCACCAGATATGTATATGGATAAAATAGCAGTAGGACCAAAAGCAGCTGGAAAAATTAATATAGATGCACCTGTAGAAGAAAATTTAATTGCAGTAGCAAAGGCTTTGAACAAGGATATATCTGATTTAACAGTTACTATAATAGACAGACCAAGACATGCCGAACTTATAGACAAGGTAAGAAAAGCAGGTGCTAGAATTAAGCTATTTACTGATGGGGACGTGGCAGCAGCTATGGCTACTTGCTTTGAACATGCAGGTGTAGATATACTTTTAGGAATAGGTGGAGCTCCTGAGGGCGTAATTGCAGCAGCAGCATTGAAATGCATGGGCGGAGAATTTCAAGGAAAGCTTTACCCAATGAATGATGAAGAGAAACAAAGATGTATCTCTATGGGTATAGGTGATATAAACAAAGTACTTACTATGGACGATCTAGTAAAAGGAAATGAAGTATTTTTTGCAGCAACAGGAATATCAGACGGTGAACTTCTAAGAGGAGTAGTGTATCATCAAAATAATGTAGCAAAGACTCATTCAATGGTGGCTAGATCGGAAACAGGAACTGTTAGATTTATCGAAACTATTCATAAACTAGATAAAAAGCCTGAATATGCAAAATAATAAAAGATGCCCTTCTATAGGGCATTTTGTATTATCTACTTCCCTAGATGTTGACTAAAATTCATTATAATGGTACTATAAATATGATTAATACCGTTCTCTTTTACTTTTCTCGTGATTATTTCATTATAATCTTGATAGTTGCCTAAAAGCATTCTGAAATTGGGTTCTAGTTAATCTTAATTTTTCCCATATATTATGATAATACTATGGTATCAATTAATATATATTTAATATTTTTTGGAGGTGTAGGTTTGAATCCCGATGATTTACAAAAAAAGAAGTTAGAAGAACTTCGCCAGATAGCTAAAAATCTGGAAATTAAAAGCATTACAAAATATAAAAAAGACGAGCTAATAGATATTATATTACAGAATTCTGCAAAAGAAGAACCTCAGGTTCTAAAGCCAGTGAGCGTAGAAGAAAATAATGGGTATATCTTGACCGAAACTATTGCAAAAAGACCACATGAAAAAACACATGATAACATACAAAGTGCTGAATCAACTGAAGCAGAAGGTATATTAGAGCTTCATACAGATGGGTATGGTTTTTTACGCTCTCAAAACTATTTATCTGGAGATGAAGATATATACGTATCTCCTTCTCAGATAAGAAGATTTAATCTAGGAACTGGGGACAAGATTTATGGTATAACTAGACCGCCAAAGGCTGGAGAAAGATATAGGGCATTGTTATACGTAAAGAAAGTTAATGGAGAGAACCCAGAAACTGCTACTAGAAGACCTGATTTTGAAACATTGACTCCAATTTACCCTAATAAAAGAATAGCGTTAGAAACAAACCACAGTGAATTGTCTACACGATTAATCGACTTAATAGCACCAATAGGAAAAGGGCAAAGAGGAATGATAGTAGCACCTCCTAAAGCTGGTAAAACTACTTTTCTTAAAAAAATAGCCAATGGAATCGCACAAAATCATCCTGAAATCGAAATGATAATATTATTAATAGATGAAAGACCAGAAGAAGTTACAGATATGAAAAGATCCGTTAAAGGCGACGTAGTATATTCAACATTTGACGAATTACCTGGAAATCATATCAAAGTAGCAGAAATAGTTCTTGAAAGAGCAAAAAGACTAGTAGAGCATGGTAAAGATGTAGTTATACTTTTAGATAGTATCACAAGACTTGCTAGAGCATACAATCTTACAATACCACCAACAGGTAGGACATTGTCTGGAGGATTGGACCCTGGAGCACTACATAAACCTAAGAGATTTTTCGGTGCAGCGAGAAATATAGAAGAAGGCGGAAGTCTTACGATACTTGCTACAGCCCTTGTAGAGACAGGTAGTAGAATGGATGACGTAATATTTGAAGAATTTAAGGGAACAGGAAACATGGAAATACACCTAGACAGAAAGCTTTCAGAGAAGAGGATATTCCCTGCTATAGATATAAATAAATCTGGTACTAGAAGAGAAGACTTACTTATGAACCAAAAAGAACTTGAAACAATATGGGGAATAAGAAAAGCTTTAAGCAATTCTCCAGTAACAGAGGTTACAGAAACTTTAATTAATCAATTAATGCTAACAAAGAATAATGAAGAGTTTATAAACAGTATTAGAAACAAGATGTGGGAATAAAATAGAAAAATTAGCAGCCACAATTTTATTTTGTTGAAATCATAAAAAATTTATGCTATACTATATTAGTTGAAAACTGATTACTTTTGAATATACATTAACAAGAGTTTGAAGAGAGGTGAAATCAATGAAACAAGGAATACATCCAGACTACAAAACATCCAAAGTAACCTGCGCATGTGGAAACACATTTGAAACAGGTTCAGTAAAAGAAGAATTAAGAGTTGAGGTTTGTTCAGAATGCCATCCATTCTTCACAGGACGTCAAAAATTTGTTGATAAAGGCGGACGTGTTGATAAGTTCAAGAAAAAATATGGTATTGAATAATAACTACTTAAGTCTGTTTGACAGGTTAGTTGCCGTTGGCTTCTAACCTTTATTTTTGTTTGATTATATACTTTGGGGGTATGTAAGTTGGCCAAGCTATATTTTAGATATGGAGCAATGAACTGTGGGAAATCAACTAACTTGATGCAGGTAGCATATAACTACGAAGAAAGAGGCATGAAGGTCATTATAATTAAGCCTTTAGTAGACACAAAGGGCGGAAACCAGACGGTATCTAGGCTAGGTATAACTCGTGATGTTGACCTTCTACTAGGAAAAGATAAGAATATCTATGAAGAAGTTGAAAAATGGAATAGAGAAAATTGGAAGATAGATTGCATTCTAGTGGACGAAGCACAGTTTTTTACAAGGAAGCAAATTGATGAGTTTTTTGAAATAGCAGTAAAGATGAATATTCCAGTCATTTGCTATGGACTCAGGACTGATTTTCAAATGAAAGGTTTTGAAGGCAGTGAAAGACTATTACTTATATCTCATAGCATAGAAGAATTAAAAACTATTTGTTCATGTGGCAAAAAAGCAGTATTTAATGGAAGGAAAGTCAATGGAAAATTTGTATTCGAAGGTGAACAAGTAGCTATAGATCGTGAAAACAACATTGAATACGAATCACTTTGCGGAGAATGTTATTATAGAGAAAAGATGAAAAAGTAATGTGCAGGACTGTAGATTGTGTGTTAATTGTCACCCTGAGCGTAGCGAATGGGTCTCTAATGGCTTTAAATACAGATTCTTCACTGCGTTCAGAATGACAATAAGAAGAACAAGGGGCAGTTTTTTTTGCTCTACATTAACCTAATGAAATCAAGATTAAAGGTGGGAATAATCCCGACCTTTTTATTATTATTTTGCATTATCTATAGCTTTTTTCAGTTCACCTTCAACTTTTTCAGCTATACTCATTAAATCTTCTTTTCCCATCATCCCTAACAATTGGGTTGGCTTAGGCATACCAATACGTGTAGTTCCGTCTTTTTCATAAACTACTACTTTACAAGGCAGAAAGTATCCAACTTCAATATGCTTTTCTAATACCTCCTTTGCCTGTTTAGGATCGCATACCTCGAAAACTTTAAAATCTGTACCAAAATCATATCCCTTTTCTTTCAGCTTATCCTTAAAATTAAGCTCCCATAATACTCCAAATCCAACATCAGCTAGTGAGGATTTTAAACTAGCCACAGCCTCATCGAAAGTTTTATCCGTTTTTACTTCGTAATTCATACTATAACCTCCCGTATTCTTTTTATTTATATTATCATTATAGATATATTACCCATAAATATTTTCTCTAAACTATACCTGCACGGGGTATATTAAAGTTAAAAAATAGGAACCAAATATCAAACTATTGCGTCTATAAATATAGTTGACAAATACTAGTGTATTATTAATAATTAGATGTAATTAGTAATTATATATATAACTTAAATATTTAATAAAAAACAAATCCTCCAAAGGAGAATTGTATAATGATTTTTGATAAAAAAAACAAAGCAATTATATTGATAATTCTAATATTAATAATGACTCTCCCGACCTTTTCACATGCAGAAAAAAGCAGCGTAACTATTTCATTAGCAGGTGATGTGCTTTTAGGCTCATGGATAGGAAAACATATGGAGACCCATGGTGTAGATTACCCATGGGAAAGTGTCAGTAAAGTTTTTCTAGATTCTGATTTATCATTAGTAAATCTGGAATGTTCAGTAGGCACTGTTGGTGAAGCACAGGATAAGGAGTTTACATATAGAGCAAATCCTAAAGCTCTACAAGGCCTTGTCAATGCAGGCATTAAAGGAGTTAGTATCGGAAACAATCATACTCTTGATTTTGGAAGAGAATGTTTTGTACAGACTTTAGACAACTTAGAGAAACATAATATTAAATATACTGGCGGAGGCAGGGATATAAATGCTGCATTTGAGCCTGCTATATGGGAGATAAATGGGATCAAAATCGGCTTCCTTGGCTTTTCAAGAGTAACGCCTCATGTAGATTGGTATGCTACAGAAAAACGAGCAGGAACTGTCAACGGCTATGATGGTAATTCAAAAAACATGATAAAAGCAGTGCAGCAGGCAAAGGAAAAGGAAAATGTAGATTTCTTGATAGTATCATTTCATTGGGGTATTCAACTAGCTGATTATCCTAGGGACAATGATGTAGCCATAGCTAAAGAACTGATAGATAATGGCGCTGACTGCATAATGGGGCATCATCCTCACGTACTCCAAGGTATTGAATTTTATAAAGATAGACCTATAGTTTATAGTTTAGGAAATTTTATATTCGGATCTAAGAACGAAAGAACTTCTCAGACCATGATATTTAATATGGAAATAAATAAGGATGGAATAATAAATACTAGCATAATTCCAGGAATGATAAAGTCAGGGAAACCAGTTATATCTGAAGGAGAAGATAAAGAAAAAATAATAAACCTCATTAATAAATTGTCATCAGATTGGGGTACTAAGGTATCAGATAATGGAAATATTATAGGAGATATTGAATATGTATCTCATACCCAATCGAAAACTGAAAATAAAAATGAGTCCGGAGATTTGTCTGATGATACTGGAGTATTTAATGATATTATTACAGAGTATAACAATGGAAAATCTGCTATTGATGTAATAGTGGATTTTCTAACTGAATATGGCCTTGAAGTGTTTATAATTAGTGGTATATTATCTCTGCTATTACTAGTTGTCGTAGTAAAGGTGATAAAATAACAAAGGGAATGCACTGGGGACGGTTCTTTTTGCATAAATAGAATTTATCTATATACATAAGACAAGTCATAGAAAAAAACAATTAGTAAAAACCTAGTATTCGTAATAAGATTCTATTGGAACATAAAACAAGCTATACTAGGAGGAATATCATGAAAGCTAAAAAATCTATAAGTATTATATTAACTTTATTGTTAATTTTTGCACTAACTTTAACAGGATGCTCAAGTAAAGCTCCTTCATCAACTGATGCGGAAAATAACCAAGTAGAAGAAAATCAAGCAGCTAATGAAGGAACCACAGAAACAAGTACATTTAAAGCTCAAATGACTTTTAATGGCTCATCTACCTTAGCGCCAGTAATGTCAGCAATAGCGACTGATTTTATTGAAGGAAATACTACTTGGAATAAAGTAGATGGAAGTTTTCCAGAAGAAAATATAGCTATTTACGTATCAGCTGGAGGTTCAGGAGCAGGTGTAAAGGCTGTTTTAGATAACACTGCTGATTTTGGTATGTTAGCGAGAGAAATTAAAGAAGAAGAATTGCAAAAAATAGGAGATGCAAAAGTATTTAAGCTAGGGATAGATGCTCTAACAGTGTCTGTAAATCCAGAAAACCCTATTTTAAAAATAAAAGATGATTTAACTACAGAGGAAGTTAGAAAAATATTCTCAGGTGAATATAAATATTGGGATGAAGTTGAAAGCAGCCTTCCACATAGAGAAATAGTAGTAGTTATTAGAGACTTAAGTGGCGGAGCTCACGAAGTATTCCAAAAAAGTGTAATGAAAGATGCTCAAATTAGAGAAGATGCTATACAATCACCATCAATGGGCGCATTAGTAACAAAGGTAATTGAAAATAAAGATGCTATAGGATATGCATCATTTGGTATGGTTAATCAAAACGCAGGTAAACTTATACCTTTAAAAGTAGACGGAATTGAACCTACAGAAGAAAACATAGTAAATGGTTCTTATAAAATATCTAGACCACTTATAGTAGTTAAAAAGGGAGAATTAACTCCTGAGCAAAAAGCATTTATGGATGTAGTTACATCTGAAAAGGGAGCAGAAACTATTGAAAAAATGGGATTTGTGCCTGTAAGATAAATATTCTTTGCTACTAGAAAAATTCAGGGGATAAATTCCTCTGAATTTTTTTGTTATTATGAGAGGTGTTAACATGTATAAATTCTTAGATAAAGCATTTAGTATCATAATAAAACTACTAACCCTATTTTCATTGCTATTACTAGGATTTGTAATAATATTTATACTTAAAGAAAGTGTTGTTTTTTTCAAAGAAGCGTCTATATTCAACTTTTTAACGGGTAGAAAGTGGAACCCCCTATCATCTCCAGACAAACTATCAATACTAAATATAATACTTGGTACATTGTATGTATCCTTTGTAGCCATTATCATAGCTTTGCCAATTGGTGTAGGCAGTGCATTATTGCTGTCTGGATATATTAAGGGCAGAGGAAGAACTATAATCAGAGGAATAATAGATATATTAGGTGGAATACCTTCTGTAGTATATGGATTTATAGGTCTTTTAGTCTTGGTTAAGTTTTTTGAAGTTAAATTTGACTTTCCAGCTGGAGAATCAGTTTTAGCCGGAGGGATACTTCTTTCATTAATGGTGCTTCCTTATATAATATCTACCTGCGATGAAACTATGGAGAAAGTCTATGATAATCATTTACCTTCTTCTCAGGCCTTAGGTGTTTCTAGAAATTATTATATAAGAAAGGTTGTTCTTCCAGAAAGCAGAAGAGGCATAATAGCAGCTACTGTATTAGCACTAGGTAGAGCCATGGGTGAAACAATGGCTGTGATGATGGTTATAGGAAATGCACCTATAGCACCAAAGCTGCTTGGAAAGGCTCAGACAATCCCTTCCCTTATTGCTCTTGAAATGGGTATGGCAGAAGTAGGCAGCTTACATTACCATGCACTTTTTGCAGCAGGATTTGTATTGATGGCCATGCTTCTAGTGATAAACATAATACTATATTATGCAAAAAAGAGCATAAACTTGTAATTTGTGAGGGTGATATATTTATGAAAGATAAGACAAAGGCAGTTTTATTTAAACTGTGGATTATATTAAGTGCAATAATTGTTCTTTCTTCAGTGGCATTTATATTTATATATATAATAAAAAATGGGATAAA
>CAYYDM010000045.1:0-9342 GCA_964470635.1 uncultured Clostridia bacterium
CAAATTAAATCAACACCACTAGGAGCAACAAATCCTCTAGCAATAGCTACTGCTTTTACTGCTTGATTTAGAGCACCTGCACCTATTGCTTGAATTTCAGCAGCGCCTTTTTCTCTTAATACTCCAGCTAATGCTCCAGCAACAGAATTTGGGTTTGATTTTGCTGATACTTTTAATACATCCATTAAAATAGCCCCCTTAAATTATATTATTAATTGCAGCATGATAATAATATTCTACAAATAACAAAAAAATCCTCTTTTCCCAACTAAATATTTTCAAAATAATTAATAATTATATTATTTTCTTAAAATTAATATAATTGTTATAATTTTATTGAATTAAAAAAGAGAAGACGCTGTCTTCTCTATTTTGCATATTCAATAGCTCTTGTTTCCCTTATAACATTTACTTTTATTTGTCCAGGATACTCCAATTCATTTTCTATTCTTTTGACTATTTCTCTTGCAGTATGAATAATTTGATCATCATTTATGATTTCAGGTTTAACCATAATCCTAATCTCTCTACCTGCTTGTATAGCAAAAGATTTTTCAATACCTTCAAAGGAATTCGCAATTTCCTCTAGCTTTTCTAATCTTTTAATATAAGCTTCTAAAGTTTCTCTTCTTGCTCCTGGTCGTGCAGCTGATATGGCATCTGCTGCCTGAACTAAAACAGCTTCAATAGTTTCTGGTTCCACATCTCCATGATGCGCCTCCATAGCATGTATTACTTCTTTAGATTCTCTATATTTTCTTAATAAGTCTGCTCCTATAGCAACATGAGGACCTTCTACTTCATGGTCTACAGCCTTTCCTAAGTCATGTAAAAGTCCTGCTCTTTTTGCAACTTTAATATCGGCACCAAGCTCAGCAGCCATTAAACCTGCTAAATGTGATACCTCTATAGAATGTTTAAGTACATTTTGCCCATAACTAGTTCTATAGTTCAATCTACCTAAAAGCTTAACTATTTCGATATGAAGTCCATGTACTCCTGTTTCAAATGTAGCTTGTTCTCCTTGTTCTCTAATATGGTTGTCTACTTCTTTTTTAGCTTTCTCTACCATTTCTTCGATTCTTGCTGGATGTATACGACCATCAATTATTAGCTTTTCAAGTGCTACTCTTGCGACTTCTCTTCTAATCGGGTCAAATCCAGAAAGAATAACAGCCTCTGGAGTATCATCAATTATTAAATCAATACCAGTTAAAGTTTCTAAGGTTCTAATGTTTCTACCTTCTCGACCTATAATTCTACCTTTCATTTCATCGTTTGGCAACGCTACTACTGTAACTGTAGTTTCTGCCACATGATCAGCAGCACATTTTTGAATAGCATAGGCAATTATTTCTCTTGCTTTTTTCTCGCCTTCTTCTTTTGCCTTGTTTTCAATATCTTTTATCATTATTGCTGCATCATGGGTTATTTCTTTTCTAATGTCATTTAATAATAATTCCCTAGCTTCATCCGATGTAAGATCAGAAATCCTTTCTAATTCTTCAACTTGTTTAACATATAATTCATCAATTGCTAATTCTTTTTGTTCTAAGTCCTTAATTTTTTTTGCTAATACTTCTTCTTTTCTTTCTAATGTTTCACTTTTTCTATCAATGGATTCTTCTTTGTGAAGCAGTCTTCTTTCTTGCTTCTGAATTTCCATTCTTCTTTCTCTTATTTCTCTTTCCAACTCATTCCTTGACTTATGAACTTCTTCTTTTGCCTCAAGAAGTAGCTCTTTTTTTAAGGTTTCTGATTGCTTCTTTGCTTCTTCTATTATCTTAGAAGCTTCTTCTTCTGCGTTTATTATTTTTGCTTCAGCAATTGTTTTCCTCAGGTAAATACCTAAAGCGGTTCCAATTGCTATGCCGCCAACAGCTCCTGCAATCACTAGTGGTAAAATGATAAAGCACCTCCTTTACTATTCAGTTTTCAAGTTTCGTTTTTAATACTCTTTCATCATAATGCAATAAGCAGTTTAATAAAAATATAAACCGAGTAATCTCGGCTTATGAGATCCTGCATATTATTTTGTAGAATGTTTTTATACTACAATTATAAGTATACTGCTATACGATTTAATTTTATTACTTTTTAATTTATATGTCAAGTAAATAAAAAAATGGCGAGTACTCCGCCATTTACTTAACAAGCTAATTATTGTCTTCTTCTTGATTTTCATCAATCGATTTACTAATTTGAGCGACATTTTTAAGACTGAATTTTTCCCTTATTTTATCTTCTATTTCCTTAGCAATATTAGCATTATCACGCAAAAATTCTTTTGCATTTTCTCTACCCTGGCCTAGTCTGTTAGACTCATAACTATACCAAGAACCAGATTTATTAATAATATCAGCAGCTACTCCCACGTCTAGTATACTTCCTTCCTTTGATATACCTGTTCCGTACATGATATCAAATTCTGCCTGTTTAAATGGTGGGGCAACCTTATTCTTAACTACTTTGACTCTAGTTCTATTTCCGATAATTTCTTCACCTTGTTTTAAGGACTCAACTCTTCTAACATCTAATCTGACAGAGGCATAAAATTTTAAAGCTCTACCCCCAGTAGTAGTTTCAGGATTTCCAAACATAACTCCAACTTTTTCTCTTAATTGATTAATGAATATAGCTATAGTGTTAGACTTTTTAATGGCTCCAGCTAATTTCCTTAGGGCTTGAGACATCAATCGTGCTTGCAGACCAATATGGCTATCTCCCATTTCGCCTTCTATCTCTGCCTTAGGAACTAATGCAGCAACAGAATCCACTACTATTATGTCCACAGCACCACTTCTAACCAATGCTTCAGCAATTTCTAAAGCCTGCTCTCCAGTATCTGGCTGTGATACTATTAAATCTTCAATATTAACTCCTAGATTCTTTGCATAGCTAGGATCTAATGCATGCTCTGCGTCAATAAATGCTGCCGTTCCACCTATTTTTTGTACTTCTGCAATAGAATGTAGAGCTACAGTTGTTTTACCCGAAGATTCTGGTCCATAGATTTCTATAATTCTTCCCTTTGGGAGTCCGCCAATTCCTATTGCAATATCTAAATCAAGAGAGCCTGTAGATACTGCTTCAACATTAAGCTTTGAATCTTCGCCTAATTTCATAATAGAGCCTTTTCCGAATTGTTTTTCAATTTGGCTTATTGCCATTTCTAAAGCTTTCTTTTTTTCTAGCATAAAGTATTCCCAGAAATACTGGGGCTCACCACCTTCACCGTATTCGAACAGATGTTCTATTGTAATTATATAACAGTATTTATTAATAGTCAAACATTAAATTAAGTTTAATAGATATTTTCTTATTAAATTAAAAGCTGATTTTACCGACAGAAGCCTATTAGTTTCTCTATCACCGTGAAACTTATTCTCTACTATGAAATATTTATCTTTTGTTGCAAGACAAATATATACAAGTCCTACTGGTTTGTCGCTAGCTCCTCCTCCAGGACCAGCTATTCCAGTAATTGAAATACTAATGTCAATTGGACTTTTTTCTAACAATCCTTTGGCCATCTCATAGGCTGTTTCTTTACTTACTGCTCCATGTTCATTAAGAGTACTCTCTTTAACACTGACCTCTTCGGTTTTAGACAAATTACTATAAGTTATATAGGACCTTTCAAGAACTTCAGAAGCGCCAGGAATGTTTGCTAGCATAGAGGTAGCAAGTCCAGCCGTACATGATTCACAAAATCCAATTTTAAGTTTTCTTTCATAGAGCATTTTAAATACTGCTTCTTCTATACTTTCGTTATTATAGCTATATATATATTCCTTAATCCTTTTATCTAATTCAACTTCCATATTGTTAAGCAAAACATCAGCTTCATCCATATTGCTAGCTTTTGCAGTAATTCTTATGTCTACTTGTCCATTGCCTGCATATGTTGCAATTGTCGGATTTGATTGTGCATCTATCAAATCTTTAATTTTTTCTTCTAATGAAGATTCGCCAATGCCAATTGTTTTAATTACTCTTGACTTTATTGTAAAATTAGAATTAAATTTAAGATTCGGAACTACATATTTATTGAACATCAAAGTCAATTCTTTAGGTGGTCCTGGAAGTAAAATTATTATTTTATCTTTGTCTTCGATATAAAATCCAGGTGCTGTACCTACATCGTTTTTCAATATTTTACTATTTACAGGAGCAAAAGCTTGCTTTTTATTTGATTCGGGCATTTGTTTATTGGCAAAAAAACAATTAATATTCTCTAATGCTCGCTTATCTAAATACAAATTCCTATTAATTGCCTTACACACAACCTCTTTAGTACAATCATCCTCTGTGGGACCAAGCCCACCGGAAAAAATTAAAATATCTGCTCTCTTTAATGCGTTTAAAGTAGCTTCTTGAATTCTTTTTTGATTATCTCCAACAGTAGTTTGATAATATATATCTATTCCGATTTCTGCCAGTCTTTCAGAAAGAAATTTTGCATTAGTATTTAAAATATTGCCTAGAAGTAATTCTGTTCCTACACAAATTATTTCTGCTTTCATACTAATCACCTCGTTAGCCTTGATGTTGCTACTTATTACTTGCAAGAAAAACCTTTCTATTAATATAGAAATAATCAATCCCTGAAATAATTGTAAAAATAACTGCTAATCCTACAGCCAATTTATCAAAAGGAATGCCTAATTTGTAGAAAGGATAATTGTTTACAAGTAAAGAAACAATAGCTACAATTTGTGTTATTGTTTTTATTTTTCCCCACCAGTTTGCTGCAATAGTAATACCCTCAGAAGCTGCCAAAACTCTTAATCCTGTAACAGCAAATTCTCTTGCAATAATGACAACTACAATCCAAGCAGAAAGCTTTCCCATCTCAACAAGAGAGATTAATGCAGCAGAAACTAGGAGCTTATCAGCCAAAGGATCCATAAACTTACCAAATTTAGTAATTTGATTTCTGCTTCTAGCAATATATCCATCTAAAGTGTCGGTTAAGGCAGCTAAAATAAATACTCCTGCTGCTATGTAGTCTCCATATGGAATTTCAAGCATAAGAAAAAGCATAAAAATAGGAACTAAAAGTATTCTTACAATAGTCAACTTATTAGCTAAATTCAACATAAACATCCCCTATCAAATTATAATACTTTAACAAACAACATTATTTAAGCTTAAAATTTGCATTAATTCAAAGTATTAGCAAATTCTATTAATTGTTTTACTACATTATTAATATCTGTGTATTGAATAACTTTATCGTATTTATCTAGTTTTTCTATAGAATATTTATATAGTGGATCATAATAGTTTATCATAAGTTCTTTTGCAATGAGAGAGTAATTTTTTTTATCTAATTCTTCAATAAGCATATTAACTTCATCATTACCAATCTTTTTTCTTAATTTGTATATTGCATCTCTTATCTCTATATCCTTAGTAGAGGATGTACTATTTATATAGTCTTCAACAATATTTTCAATCCTCTTTTCTAAGGTAGTGCTAATTAAAATATGATAACCATTTTCCATATCATTAAATAGGAACTCTGGCAGAACTACTTTTCCTACTCTTTTACTTTCACTTTCAGTAAATACATGAGCATTTGAAAAATCACTGAATTTTTTTAATAACAATGATTCAAATTTTTTTTGAGAGTTTGATTTACCTTCAAAAACGATGTTTCCGAATACTGAACCGGCATTTTGAGCAAGGCTCTCTAAATCAAGAACTGATTTACCTAACTTTTCAAGGATTCTAAGAATCTTTGTCTTTCCTGTACCTGTATATCCATGTAAAACTATGTATTTATACTTATTTTGATATTTGTTTAATTCTTCTAATACATATTTCCTATAGCTTTTGTATCCACCTGTTATTAAAAACAAATCTATCCCCATAGTATCTAATACGTTTGCCACTGAATTACTTCTCATTCCACCCCTGTAACAAAATAAAGCTACATGCTTATTACTTTTTTCAATATCCTTTGCTTTATCATAAAACTCTACTAGCTTAATAGATGCATATTTTAAGCCTATTTTTTTTGCTTCTTCTGTATCAATTTGCGTATAAACATATCCAACATGCTCTCGTTCACTATCATTAAGAATGGGCATATTAATTGCACCTGGAATAGTGTCCATCTCATATTCACTTTCGCTTCTTACGTCTATAAAGAATAGGTCTTCTCGATGTAAAGCTTCTTCAATATCTATTTCATTTATCATTAGTTCACCTTCTTATAAAATCAAGTTTATCTTGGTAATTACTCGTTTTCAATTTCTTCTTTAGTAATTAAAACTTTTCTGGGTTTGCTTCCTTCATACCCACCTACAACCCCTCTTTCTTCCATCTCATCAATTATTCTTGCTGCTCTTGCATATCCTATTTTTAATCTACGTTGAAGTAGCGAAATGGAAGCCTGACCTTCGTCTACTACTATTTCAATAGCACTTGGCAATAACTCATCAGATTCACTTGCATTTAAGTTGAATTTATTATTTATTTCACCAACAATTTTTTCTTCATACTGTACGCTGCACTGACCTTTTAAAAATTCAACAAGTTCAATGATTTCTTCTTCACTAATAAATGCACCTTGTATTCTAACAGGTTTTGATTCTCCAACAGGGTAAAAAAGCATATCTCCTTTACCAAGCAGTTTTTCTGCACCACCCATATCCAATATAGTTCTTGAATCTGCTTGAGATGATACTGCAAAGGAAATCCTTGAAGGAATATTAGCTTTAATAGTGCCAGTAATAATATCTACTGATGGTCTTTGTGTAGCTACGATTAAATGTATACCTGCAGCTCTAGCCATTTGTGCAAGTCTACATATATAATCTTCAACTTCAGAAGCTGAGACCATCATTAAATCTGCTAGCTCGTCTATTATAATTACTAATTGAGGGAGTTTCTCCATTTCTTGATTATTTATAGCTTTATTATTATAAGAAACTAAATCTCTTACACTAAACTTTGCAAATAAATTATACCTTCTAGTCATTTCTTGAACTGCCCAATTAAGTGAAAAAGCAGCTTTTTTAGGATCTGTCACAACTGGAATCAATAAATGTGGTATTCCATTGTAAACGCTTAATTCAACAACCTTAGGATCAATAAGCATTAGTTTTACTTCATCTGGTTTTGCTTTAAAAAGAATACTTGCTATCAATGTATTTATACAAACACTTTTTCCTGAGCCTGTTGCCCCTGCAATAAGTAAATGTGGCATTTTCTCTATATTTGTAACAATCGGTTTACCTGCAATGTCTTTACCTAAAGCAAATGGTATTAAAGTATCTACTTCACAATATTCTTTTGATTCCAATATTTCTTTTAGTCCCACTCCTACTTTATTTTTGTTTGGCACTTCTATTCCAATAGCTGATTTCCCTGGTATAGGGGCTTCCATCCTAATATCTGAAGATGCTAAACTAAGAGCTATATCATTAGTTAAACCAACTATTTTGCTCACCTTAACACCTGGAGCAGGTTGTATTTCATATCTAGTTATACTAGGTCCAATACTTATTTGAAGTATTTTTGCCTCAATACTAAAGTTGTTTAATTTATCAATTAATTTGTTAGCATTAAGTAATACTTCTTTTTTTTCAGTGCTTTTAATATTTGTTTTTATTTCCTTTAATAATTCTATACTAGGCAATTTAAAATTATCATAACTCTCTTGGCTTTGAGTTTTAGATGCATCATCAATAATTATTTCCTCTTTTTCTAATGCTTTTTCATCCTTTTTTTCTACCGATAGTAAAGCCTCTTCAGAATTCTTAGTATAATCTAATACTCTTATTTTACTATCAATATCATTAGATAGAACAATATCAGTATTATTGTTTTCACTTTGCCCAACTAATTTTTTAAGACTTTCTTTATCCTTATTACCATTATCTTGAGATTCATTTTTTTCTTTATCCTCTATGTATACAAACTTTTTTATATCCCTAAAACTAGATATAAGTACTATAAGAGTTCTTTTAAAAACACCTTTAATAAAAGCCAATATACTTATATTTGTAAACAGTAGAAGATAAATTAATACTATTGCTATAATTACAATGTATGACCCTACAATACCGAATAGGCTCAAGAAAACATAGGATAATGAAGAACCAATAATTCCTCCACCTGAGGGTAGATTAGATGCAGCAATAGAAGAATTATTTACATCAATAGACAAGCCTATTCTTTCAATAAAAGATAATCCATCAACAAATGGAAAGAAGTTAATATCTATGATAGTTATAAGCCCTAAGTAAGCAATAATAATAGAAATTATTTTTTTATTATGGTCTGTTTTGTTCATTATAAAAAGAAAGCCAAATAATAATATTATAGCTGGAAAAATATAACTTCCTAAACCAGCTAATAATATTGAATATTTTCTTATTATATCTCCAATGAAACCCATAGATTTATTATACATACTTAATAAAGATAATAGTCCGAAAGAAACTACCAAAATACCAATAATTTCTATTTTTATGTTTCGTGTTATTTTATTATTGTTCTTTGAGTTTACTCTACTTTTAGCTTTGGTCATATAATCACCTCTTTAAAGTATTTCTACAGAGGAAGTTAAAATCCTTTAGTTAAAAACAAATAATGCAATAGTTAGAAAAACTGTCTAATTATGATTATTGCACCAATAACCCATAAATAGTATGAAAAATAATGCAACTTTCCTTTTTCTAATACCTTAATTAAAAATTTTATAGCAATAATACCAGTAATTGCAGAAATTACAATACCCAATATTAAAGGAAGATCTATTGTTACTGCTACAGATTCAGATAATGCATCTTTTATACCCAATAAAGCTGCTCCAAATGTTGCGGGCAATGCTAATAAGAAAGAAAACTTAGTTGCTAATTTTTTATTTAATCCTCTAAAAAGACCTCCAACTATTGTAGAGCCTGACCTAGATATTCCTGGAGTAATAGCAATTCCTTGAAATAAGCCTACAAATAATGCATCTGAAATCTTCATATCTATAACTTTTTTGTTTCTAGCAGGAAGTTTTTCTGCTATCCATAGCAAAATACCTGTTAAAATCAGAGCTATACCTACTAAGGTTACTGATTTATACAGTCCTTCAAAAAAATCTTTAAAAAGCACCCCAATAATGCCAGTAGGTATACTACCTATTATTATCATTAAGCCTAATTTCTTATATTCATTGTTTACACGTAATCTTTTTAGCTTAAATAAATCATAAATAAGGACAAAGAATTCTTTAATTATTTTTACTATATCATTAAAATAAACAATAAATATTGAAATTAGAGTTCCCAGATGTAGCATTTCTGTAAAGAAAAGATTTCCTTCTTGAATTTTGAA
>CAYYDM010000045.1:9352-21369 GCA_964470635.1 uncultured Clostridia bacterium
TTTGAACAAGCTTTGTAACAATACTAAGTGTCCAGAGCTACTTATTGGTAAAAATTCAGCAATTCCTTGAAATATCCCTAGAATAACTGCTTGTAATATAGTCATATATGTTCCCCCTCATATAAAATTAAAGTGCTAATGACTGTCATTAACACTTTTACGTTGTAATTATAACATAAATCATATAAATATTCTATTCAAATTAATTAGCTTTATTCTTTGCAATGAGCTCCTTAAGCTTTTTAAGTGCATCAGTAAATCCACCCACAGCATCTATTAGTCCATGATTAACAGCTTCCTCTCCGATGAGAATAGTTCCTACATCATTAGCTATTTCATCAGTGGCATACATTAGATTTAAGAGAGTCTCTCTGTCAATATTAGAGGTTCTTAAAATAAAATTGATTATTCTTTGTTGCATTTTTTCAAAATATCTAAATGTTTGTGGAACTCCAATAACTAATCCATTCATTCGAATTGGATGAATAGTCATTGTGGCAGTAGGTGTTATAAAAGAATAATCACTAGATGTTGCCAGTGGAACTCCAATACTGTGTCCACCTCCTAGAACAAGAGACACTTTGGGTTTACTCAGACTGTTAATCATCTCTGATAATGCTAATCCTGCTTCTACATCTCCTCCAACAGTATTTAAGAATATAAAAATACCTTTTACTTCTGGATTCTGTTCCGCTGCTACTAACAATGGCATAATATGTTCATATTTTGTAGCTTTTTTTTGTGGAGGCGATACTATATGCCCTTCAACTTCTCCAATAATTGAAATGAATTGAATATCTTGGGGAGTAGTTGGAAGATTAGGTGTGCCAAAGTTTTTTACATTTTCAACTTCCTTATTATCAGAGTCTTGATCTATATTGTTGCCTTCTTGTTCTTCATATTGTTCATCGTTATTCAAAAACACAATGTCAGAATTATATTTATCTATTACCACTATTAATTCCTCCTTTAAATAATATAATACTAATCTATAGTCAATTGAATTCATACTATTTATATAGTTTTTACTAAACTAAGATTTATATGCTAATGGTAAAAATAAAAGCAGACTGTCTAGTCTGCTTTGTAATTATTTTATTAATAAAACTCATTGTGTAATGCATTTAATGACTTTTCTGTATCTTCCTCTCTAACAAGACACCAAATAGTAGTATGGGAATCAGAGGATTGTAAAATAGAAACATTAACATTTAATAGAGCACTTATAATCCTAGCCATTACACCAGGTAATCCATTAATTTTATGCCCTATAATGCTAATTTTACTACATTTTTTTACGATTTTATAATTATATTCTTCAGATTGTAATATATTTTCAATAATTTGAATATCTTTTTCATCTACAGTAAATACTTGTCTTTCTGGTAATAAATTTATCAAGTCAATGCTAATTTTATTAGCTGATGTTAAGTCTAATAATTTTTTTAGGCGTTCATCATTATTATCAAAATACACAGTAACCTGTGCTCTATTCTTTTTATAAGTAATTGCTGTTATTATATTGTCTGAAGATTGAATATCATTCTCTTTACTATTATCAAGACCTCCAATAATAGTACCAGTACAATTGTTAGAAGTGTTTTTTATGATTACTTTTATATTACATCTTTTAGCAACTTCAACTGCTTTTGGGTGAATAATGCCTGCTCCTTCTTCTACTAACTGATAAACTTCTGAATAACATATTTTTTTGATCAACTGAGCTGTTGGAACTATTTTGGGATCTGCAGTCATTATCCCATCTACATCTGTGTATATTTCTACATAATCACTATCAATAGCTTCTCCAAGTATTAGAGCACTTGTATCACTACCACCTCTTCCTAGTGTTGTAATGTCTCCATTACTAGTAGCTCCTTGAAAACCACAAACTATAACAATATCCTCTTCTTTTAATGCATCTAAAATTTTCTGAGGAATTACTTCTAAAACATTTGCATTGCCAAAAATATTATCTGTTATGATTCCAGCCTGAAAACCAGTAAGAACTATATTGCTATAGCCTGTGGCATTTAAAACATTTGATAAAATTGTAGCAGAGATTATTTCACCACAAGACATTAGTAAATCCAATTCTCTCCTTTGTGTAAATCTTTCATCAACTAGATTTATTAATGAATCTGTTGAATAAGGATCGCCTTTTCTCCCCATTGCCGAAACTACAACCACTACCTTGTATCCCATATTAATTTTTTCTATTATTCTATCTACTACTTCTTTCCTGTTTTTTTCGCTTGCAACAGATGTTCCCCCAAATTTTTGAACAATAATATTCATATTTTCACCTCTAATGTATATGGGTTAGTGCATTATGTTTATCTATAGTTCATTATATGTTTTTTCGATTTAATTGTGATGTTATACTGTATATATCCTCTTATTTCTATTTTCCTCTTCTAATTCAATTATTATCATATCATTTCCTATTTTTCTTATGGATGACCAAGGGATTTCAATTCCATTTTTATCATTAAAGCTAAAAATTCTTAATTGATTTCTTCTGTCAGGTACTAGCAATGCTAATATTTTACCACTTTTATCGTCAATAATTAAGTCAGAATCCGCAATTATTCCTAGTCTACCTCCATCATTTAAGTTAACTATTTCTTTTCCGCCTAATTCGCTTAATCTCATTTAGTTACCTCCCTTTATTTTCTATTTACATTAAAATTTTGTTCTATATATGATATGAAAAATGTCATCTTGTTATGTTTTATCATTTATGATAACATCTATTATGACTTTATTGTTTAAAAAAAAGATTACTATTTTAATAGTAACCTTTTTAACTTCATATCTATTTCTTTCTCATTATCAAATTTGCCCACATATGCAACATTATATTTGCTATTGTCAAATATTTTATTAGTCACATTTATTATATCTCTTAGTTCAACACTGTCAATTTTTGAAGCTATCTCTTGGGGAGATACTATTTTCCCAAATAAAAGCTCTGATTTACCCATTGATGTCATACGGCTAGATGTGCTTTCGAGTCCTAATATATAATTGCCTTTTAGTTGTTCTTTAGATTTATATATCTCATCTTCGGTTAAATATTCCCTCTTTAATTTATTTATATTCTCAATAATTATATCTATTACCTCTACGAAATAGTTAGGATTTAATGCTGCATAAATAGTAAATATTCCTGTATCTTTATATGATGATGGATAAGAGTATATTGAATATACTAATCCTCTATCTTCTCTAATTTCTTGAAATAATCTTGAACTCATGCTTCCACCAAAAATATTGTTTAATATAAGCAATGCATATAAATCATCCTGTCCTTGTGGAATCCCTTCTGTTCCTATGCAAAAATGTAATTGTTCTATATCTTTTTTCTTTTTTGATATATTATGATGAATTATTGGCTTATTATATTTTTCAATTATTCCATGCTTAGGTGTCCATTTACCAAAATACTTTTTAATCATTTTTATTGTTTCATGAAAATCAAAATTTCCTGCAATAGATATAACAGTATTAGAGGGTATATAAAAATTTTCATAATAGCTAATTAAATCTTCTCTTGTTATTCTATTAAGTGTTTTCTCGCTTCCTAGTATTGGAAATGCTAGTGAATTATCATTAAAAATCGTTTGTGATAATAGATCATGTACTAGGTCTTCAGGTGAATCTTCGTACATTTTAATCTCTTCACATATAACAGATTTCTCTTTAGTAATTTCATCCTTATCAAATAGTGAATTAAAAAACATATCTGACAACACATCGATTGCTACGTCAATATGGCTATCTAATACTTTAGCATAATAACATGTACATTCCTTACTAGTAAATGCATTAATTTGACCGCCAATATTATCAATAGCCTCTGCTATCTCTTTTGCGCTTCTATTTTTTGTTCCTTTAAACAGCATATGCTCAATAAAGTGAGATACTCCATTATTTTGTTCATTTTCTTTTCTTGAACCTGCCTCCACCCATATTCCAATGGATACTGACTTTACATATGGAATATGCTCAGTAACAATTCGAAGGCCATTATCTAGGGTTACTTTATTATACATGTTCTCCTCCTAAGCTATTTATTGCACATATTATATTATTCTTTTATTTATGATTTCACTTTATTATATCACTTATATTTCCTATTGTATAACCCTTTTCCTTTAAGTTTTGAATTATTACTGGTAAGGCTTTTACTGTTTCTTCTTTAGGGTGCATCAATACTATTGCAGAATTATGATGCTTACCTACCACTCTATTAATTATTTTATCTTTTGTGCTATCTTTTCTCCAGTCTATTGTGTCTATACTCCACATAATTACCTTATAGTCCAAATCATTAGCAGCTTTCACAGTGTCATTATTATAAGCCCCTGATGGTGGTGCAAAATATTTAGATTTTATGCCAAGGGTTTTAGTTATTATTAAATCAGCTTTATGTATTTCTTCTCTATTATCTTCATAGTTCAATAAATTATAATCTCTATGCAAGTATCCATGATTGCCAATCTCATGTCCGTTCTCGAATATCATCTTTAGTAGTTCAGGATTTTTTTCAGCCCATCTTCCAGTGATGAAAAAAGTGATTTTAATATCGTTTTCTTTGAATATATTTAGCATGTCAGGTATACACTCATTTCCCCAATCTACATTGCATGCGAAAGCAATTATTTTTTCGTTTACAGTACCTTTGTAGTAGACATCATCATTGAAAAAAGTATCTTTTGTATCTGTTGATATTTTTAATAAAAGAAGAATGCTTAATGTTAGGATTAATAATAATGCTATTAGGACTACAGATATAGTCTTGAATCTTATATAGATTATTTTCATTGCTTGACCTCCTATTTATAATAGTATATATACTATATAAGTATTCACCGACTTTAAAAATATAATAAAAAAAGACATAAACCTTTAGGCTCATGTCCTTATCTTTGTTCACTTTCACTTTTTTCTTCTTTTGGCAATGCATCTTTTCTTGAAAGATTTACTCTCCCCTGACTATCTATTTCTGTTACTTTTACCAATATTTCATCTCCTATAGATAAAACATCTTCTACTTTGTTTATTCTTTCTCTAGCTATGTTTGATATGTGAACTAAGCCTTCTTTGCCATTTAATACTTCTACAAATGCACCAAAAGGCATTATTCTAGTAACTTTTCCTAAATATATTTTGCCTACTTCTATTTCCTCTACTATTTTCTCTATCATTGACATTGCTTTTCTTCCAGACTCAATATTATCTGCGGCAATAACTATCTTTCCATCATCTTCAATATCAATTTTAACTTTAGTCTCGTCGATAATTTTGTTAATTATTTTTCCACCAGGTCCAATAATATCTCTTATCTTATCTGGATTTACATTCATTGTCAATATTCTTGGAGCATAAGGAGACAATTCTTTTTTAGGCTCTAATATAACTTCACTCATTTTATCAAGAATGAAAAGTCTTCCTTTTCTTGCTTTTTCTAGAGCGTTTCTTAGTATGTCTCTATCAATACCTGCTATCTTTATATCCATTTGTATGGCGGTTATGCCTTTTTCTGTTCCCGCAACTTTAAAATCCATATCACCTAAGAAATCTTCCATACCCTGAATATCAGTTAAAATAGCTACTTTTTCTTCAGATTTAATTAGGCCCATTGCAATACCTGCTACTGGTGCAGTTATTGGCACTCCAGCATCTAATAATGCTAATGTACTTCCACAAACACTTGCCTGTGATGTAGAACCGTTTGAGCTTAGTACTTCAGAGACTAATCTTATAGTATAAGGAAATTCTTCAACACTTGGAATAACAGGTTCAAGTGCTCTCTCTGCTAGTGCACCATGACCTATTTCTCTTCTCCCTGGTCCCCTTAAGAATCTTGTTTCTCCAACGCTAAAAGGCGGAAAATTATAGTGATGCATATATCTTTTTTCTTCTTCTTCTCCAAGTCCATCAATAATTTGAACATCTCCAGCAGCCCCTAAAGTTGCAACTGTCAAAACTTGAGTCTGTCCTCTAGTAAATAGTCCAGAGCCATGAGTCCTTGGTAATATTCCAACTTCACTAGTGATCTTTCTTATTTCATCTACATGTCTATTATCTGGTCTAATGCCTTCTTCGATAATGAGCCTTCTAACTTCTTCCTTGACAATATTATATAAAACTTCCCCAATATCACTTGTATGTTCAGGATATTTTTCCATGAAATAAGTTAATGTTTCTTCTTTTACATTATCAATCTTATCTTGTCTTTCCTGTTTATCTTCTGTTCTTATAGCGTGCAACATTTTTTCTCTAGCATATTCTCTTACTTTTTCTTCAATTTCCTTATCTGCATGAAATGCTTTGTATTCATTTTTAGGTTTTCCTACTTCTGCTCTAATTTCATTTATGAATTGGCATATTTTCTTTATTTCCTCATGTCCTGTCATTATAGCCTCTAGCATAACATCTTCACTAATTTCATTGGCTCCTGCTTCTACCATCATTACTGCGTCTTCAGTTCCCGCTACAACTAAATTCAGTGAAGATTTTTCTCTTTGTTCACTAGTAGGATTTATGATGAATTTATTATCTATTATCCCTACTGCTACAGAACCTGTAGGTCCATTAAACGGAATATCCGATATTGTAAGAGCAATTGAGGCACCTATCATAGAAACAATATCAGGAGTACAATCTTGATCAACTGATAGTACTGTAGCAATTACTTGCACATCATTTCTATAATCCTTAGGAAACAGCGGTCTTATTGGCCTGTCAATAAGTCTTGATGTAAGAATTGCCTTCTCACTAGGTTTTCCTTCTCTTTTAATAAATCCTCCTGGTATTTTTCCAGCTGCGTATAGTCTTTCCTCATAATCTACGCTTAGTGGAAAAAAATCTATTCCATCTCTTGGCTCTTTTGAAGCAGTAGCAGTAGCTAAAACAACAGTATCTCCATATCTAATTAGACATGCACCGCCTGCTTGTTCTGCTACCTTACCGATTGTAACTGTTAGTTTTCTTCCACTAATAGTACTTTCAAAATTTCTCTCCATATTCTAACCTCCTTTAATATGTATTGCACATTAATTATTATTGCCTCGAAATTATAAAAAAATCAAACCTTAGAATAATAAATTAATAGAGCGGGTATCTCCCCGCTCTTATTAACGTCTTAAACCTAATTTTTCTACTAGGTTACGATATCTTTCGATGTCAGTTTTCTCCAAGTAGTTTTGCAATCCTCTTCTTTGACCTACCATTTTTAATAATCCTCTTCTTGAATGGTGATCCTTTTTGTGAGCTTTTAGATGTTCATTAAGCTTATTAATTCTGTGTGTTAAAATTGCAATTTGTACTTCTGGTGATCCTGTATCACCATCATGTAATTTGTACTCTTCAATAATTCTTGATTTTTCTTCTTTACTTAAATTCATTTTTATTCCTCCTTAATATTATGCTACACCTTAAGCCAAGTATATAGTCGAGGCCCAATAAACTTAGCATAAGGTATTATCAAACCTAATTGTACCATATACAATATATCTTGTAAATATTTAATTATTTTCTAATACTTTCTGTATATCATTCATAACTTGAATTCTCAATTCATCTTTACTAGAAAATTTTATTTCTTCTCTCATGAAATCAATTAAGCTAATTTCAATCTTTTCATCATATATATCTTTGCTAAAATCTATTATATGAGTTTCAATACTAAAACCAACATCGTCAAAAGTTGGATTGCTCCCAATGCTAGTTACACTTAAATACTTTTCTCCATTAATATAAGCATAGGTTTTATAAACTCCAAACTTTGGTATTTGGTAATCTGTATCTAGTTTTAAATTAGCTGTAGCAAAACCAAGCCCTTTACCTCTTCCTTTTCCTTTAACAATAGTACCACTAATCGTAAAAGGTCTTCCTAGTAATAAGTTAGCCTCATGTAACATACCTTCTTTAATTAGCTCTCTAATATAAGAACTACTTATCAGCTTATTGCCTCTAGTTATTGGTTCTATAACAACTACTTCAAAACCAAATTCTTTCCCTGCTTTTTTTAGAAATTCTCCATCTCCTTGAGCTTTGTAGCCAAATCTATAATTAAAGCCTATAACTACAAGTTTTGCTCTTAATTTTTCAACAATTATTTGCTTTACGAACTCATAAGCAGTCATATGCATTAGACTTTCAGTAAAATCTGCTAAATATAACAGTTCAATTCCCATATCTTTAAGTAAGGAAATTTTTTGTGCATTACTCATAAGTATATTATTTGCTTTATTAGTTTTGAACTGGACTAATGTGTCATTGTTAAAAGTAAACACAGATTTTGCTAGGCCCTTTTCTTGAGCTCTTTCAATCATTTCTATGATTAAATACTGATGTCCCAAATGTAGACCGTCAAAATTTCCAAGAGCTATGGCTGTATCTACGTCTGCATTTGCATTATTATTAAACATAATTTTCATTGTCTATCACCTTTAAATAAAAACTTTGTCCATTTTTAAAATAATTCCATCAAAGGTTTCTTCAATAAAGCCAATTCCTATAAATAAATTGTTGCAATATACTCTTATCCCTCTTTCAGTACCACTATTATTGGTATCCAATTGATAGTTGCTAAGCTCAATTTTTCCGCCGTTTTTTAAAGTATCATAATAGTCTTTATCAAGATTAATTGAGTTAAAGTGCTTAATAGCACTGTCTATAGGTATCAAAATGCTGTCTAGTGTGTTACTGCTAGCATACTCTTGTATTTCTTCAATCGTATATGAATCTTCTATTTTAAAATCTCCTACTTGACTTCTTAAAAGGAATGTCATACAACCAAAGGTTCCAAGCTCTTTTCCAATATCATTACACAAAGTTCTTATATAAGTACCTTTGGAACATTCTACATCAAAAAGTATTCTTTTATTATCATAATTTTTAAGAATTCTTATATCATGAATTACTATTTCCCTGGGTTTTCTTTCAACAGTTTTTCCTTCTCTTGCTAGCTCATATAATTTTCTACCCTTATGCTTTAATGCGGAATACATAGGAGGAACCTGATTTATTTTCCCCTTAAACATATCAAATACTTTTTCAATATCTTCAAATGTAGTGTCAGAAATATTTGTGCTTCCAATAATATCTCCATACTTATCTTGGGTATCAGTCTCATAACCAAGAGTTAATTCAGCCCTATATACTTTTTTAAAATCATCAAAGTATTGAACAACCCTTGTAGCCTTTCCAATACAAATAGGTAGCACACCAGTTGCATTAGGGTCTAAGGTACCAGTGTGCCCTACTCTTTTAATATTAATAGTTTTTCTAATAAAACTCACAACATCATGAGATGTCATCCCTGGGGGTTTCAAAACATTTATAATCCCATTCATTTAATCACCTAAACGTTTATCAATTTCTTTTAATATTAATTTCTTTCCATCTTCAATGCTAGAGTATAATGTACAGCCAGAAGCTTTAATATGTCCTCCACCATTGAAGTTTTTAGCAATTAATGAAACATCAATATAATTTTTAGATCTAAATCCTACTCTCAAAATATTATCATCAATTTCTTTAATTATACAAGCAACTTCAACGCTCTCAATATCTCTAATAAAATCTATTATAAAATCAGCATCGTTTACGCTTGCATTACAATCCTTTAGCATTTCCCTAGTTACTATAGCCACGGCAACTTTTCCATCTTTCAACAGCTCTAAGGTACTAAGGCTTTTTATTAATAAATTTGTTTTTTCAATGCTTCTACTCTGGTAAAGATTAATATTGATAAAGTTAAGATCAATTCCAAAGCTAAGCAACTTAGATGCTATCATATGAGTTGCTGAGGTAGTATTATCATATTTAAAACTTCCAGTATCAGTAGATATTGCCACATAAAGAGATGTGGCAATATCTTTATTCAATTCCACATTCATGTGCTCTAAAATTCGATAAATTATTTCTCCAGTGGAACTTGAATTAGGGTTGATAATATTAATATTACCAAAACTAGTATTAGTTATATGATGATCAATATTTATGATAAATTCAGCTGATTCTAGAGTTGGTTTATTAATTCCTATTCTACCCTTGTCCCCACAATCTAGTGCAATTAATAAGTCTATTCTATTAAAATTGGTCTCTTTCTGAATTAGATCTATTCCTGGTAAGAATAAAAGGTTCTTAGGGATTTCATCAGGGATTATCATAGTGATATTTTTATATCCATTTTCTCTAAGGGCCAATCCTAATGCTAAAACAGAACCTATGCTATCTCCATCTGGATTAATATGTGCGGTAATAAATATATTTTTATGTTTATCAATCACAGAGATAACTTCTTTTAAAAGCATTTCTATGTTATCATTCATCTTCTTTGCTTCCAGTATTTTTATCGCTATCTTTTATTTCATTTAGCATTTTAGATATTTTAAACCCATGCTCTATTGATTTATCTAAGTAGAATAGTGGCTCTGGAGTATATCTTAAATTCAGGCTTCTCCCAATTTCTTTTCTGATAAAGCCTTTACCACTTTCTAATCCCTTTATTGTTTCTTCTTTATCCTGCTGATCCCCTAACACACTAATATATATTTTTGCATATCTTAGGTCCCTAGTTACCTCTACCTCTGTTACACTAGTCATAGAAGATATTCTTGGGTCCTTTAATTCTGTCATTATAGCATTACTTACTATTCTTTTTATTTCTTCTGAAATTCTTCCTAACCTTTTTAAGCTCATAGAAGTCCACCTATCCTTTTTTTCTTTTAAGCTTTAATAATTACCTTTTTATTTCTTCTAAGGTATATGCTTCTATAACATCTCCCTCTTTTACATCATTGTATCCTTCAATTCCTAGTCCGCCTTCATATCCAGTTAATATTTCTCTTACATCATCCTTAAATCTCTTTAATGAAGAAATTGCTCCTTCATGAATAACAATATTATCTCTAAGAAGTCTAATTTGGGCATTTCTTAATACCTTACCTTGCTGCACGTAAATTCCAGCCACCAAACCAATATTCGGAACCTTAAATGTAGCTCTGATCTCAGCTCTTCCTAGAACTACTTCACGATATTCAGGAGCAAGCATACCTTTAATTGCAGCTTCAATATCTTCAATAGCATTATATATTACTCTATATGTTCTTACATCAACATTTTCCCTGTTTGCAATATCCATAGCTGCATTTGTAGGTCTTACGTTAAAGCCAATTACTATAGCATTTGAAGCAGAAGCAAGCATAATATCACTTTCAGTTATTGCACCTACTCCTCCATGAATTGGATTAACTTTGACTTCCTCATTGCTTAATTTTTCTAACGACTGTTTTACAGCCTCTATTGATCCTTTAACGTCAGCTTTAATAATAATATTTAAATCTTTAACTTCACCTTGTTTAATTTTTTCAAATAAATCATCAAGAGAAATCTTTTGGTTAACTTTTAATAATTCACTCCTGATTACTTCTCTTCTTTTTTCTGCAAACTCTCTTGCTTTTTTATCGTCTTCAACTGCATATAAATGTTCGCCTGCATCAGGAACTTCAGATAGTCCAAGTATCTCCACTGGAGTTGAAGGACCAGCTTTTTTTACTCTCTTTCCTTTATCATCAAGCATTGCTCTTACTTTTCCATAAGCAGCTCCCGCTACAACTGCATCTCCTACGTTAAGAGTACCTTTTTGAACTAATACAGTTGCAACTGGCCCCCTACCTTTATCTAATTTAGCCTCTATTATAGTTCCAACGGCTCTCCTGTTTGGATTTGCCTTTAACTCCTGCATTTCTGCAACTAATAGAATCATTTCTAAAAGTTCATCAATTCCTATTTTCTTCAGTGCAGATACTGGCACAAATATCGTATCTCCACCCCAATCTTCAGGCACTAAGCCATACTCAGTTAGTTCTTGTTTTACCCTATCAGGATTAGCATGTTCTTTGTCAGTTTTATTTACTGCAACTATAATAGGAACATTAGCTGCCTTAGCATGATTTAAGGCTTCAACAGTTTGAGGCATAACACCATCATCTGCTGCA
>CAYYDM010000046.1:0-19719 GCA_964470635.1 uncultured Clostridia bacterium
GTATGCTTTTAAAAGTCTTATTCTTTCTTCAAAGTATTCTTCTTCACCCATAGATACCCATACATCTGTATATATTACATCTACACCCTTTACTCCTTCATCAACTGAGTCTGTAATAGTTATTGTTGCCCCTGTTTCCTTTGCAAATTCTTTAGCTGCGTTAACAATTTCGTCTTCTGGGAATAATTTTTTTGGAGATACTATTCTAAGGTCCATTCCCATTTTTGCTCCGCCAATCATAAGTGAATTTGCCATATTGTTTCTTCCATCACCAACATATGCAAATTTTATTCCTTTTAAATATCCCTTATGCTCTTTTATAGTTAGAAAATCAGCTAGTATCTGTGTAGGATGATATTTGTCAGTTAGTCCATTCCAAACAGGTACTCCTGAATATTTTGCTAATTCTTCTACTGTTTCATGTTTAAAACCTCTAAACTCTATTCCATCAAACATTCTTCCTAAAACTCTTGCTGTATCTGCAACTGACTCTTTTTTGCCTAATTGTATGTCTCCTTTTCCTAAATATTCTGCATGGGCTCCTTCATCTACTGCTGCTACAGTAAAAGCACACCTTGTTCTAGTAGAAGGTTTTTCAAATATTAAAGCAATATTTTTCCCTTCTAAATTTCTAGGTCTAACTCCAGCATATTTTAGCTTTTTTAATTCAGCTGCTAAATCAATTAAGTACTCTATTTCTTTTGTTGAAAAGTCTCTTAATGTTAAGAAATGTCTACCCTTTAAGTTGAATGCCATTTGTATTCCTCCCTTTATATTTTAATTATAATTTTTCTCTAATTAAAGGCATACTCATGCATCTTGGACCACCACGTCCTCTTGAAAGCTCTGAGCAAGACATGGCATGAGTCTTAACTCCATGCTCTTCTAAAAGTTTATTTGTAACATAATTTCTAGCATATACTATTACTTCCCCTGGTGCTATGGCTAAAGTATTGGAACCATCATTCCACTGTTCTCTTGCCGCATCTATGACATTGCCACCAGCACAACGAATTAAATTAACTTTATCAAGCTCAAGGTATTTAAGTAACAATTTTTCCAAAGATAACTCTTCTTTTTCAATGAAAAGTTCACCATAAAATCTTTGGCTTCTTGAAATGGAATAGACAGTTAGGTTACCTTCCACCTCAGGATGTATAGTGAATTTATCATAATCTACCATAGTAAATACTGTATCAAGATGCATAAAAGCTCTTTTCTTTGGAATATCGAATGCAAGAACAGTTTCAAAGCCTTGATCCGAATATATAATCTTCTCTGCAAATTTTTCTATAGCTGCTGCATCAGTTCTGGCAGAGAAGCCTACCGCAATAACTTTAGAGCTTAGTACTAGAATATCTCCTCCTTCAAGAGAAAAAGTTTCTTTTCTATTAAACCAAATAGGTATATCTGCATCTTTAAATCTAGGGTGATTTTCAAAAATATATTTAGAGAATATTGTTTCTCTATTTCTAACATGAGTTTTCATACGATTAAGGGTTATTCCACTGCCTATTGTAGCAAAAGGATCTCTTGTAAAGTAAAGATTTGGCATTGGATCTAATACGAAAGGATAATTTGTGTCAGTTAAATCTGCAAGGGACTTATTTATTAGCTTTGGAATTTCATCTTTTCTAACTCCAGCCATTAATTTGTCGATTAGTTCTTTATTACTTAATTTTTCAAAATGTTCTTTCAAAACTTCCCTAGTACCTAGACCTACAACGTTACCTTCGTCTAAAAAATCTTCAATAAATTTATTTCTAACTTCAGGATTGACTATGGATTCTGCAGATAGTTGTTCTAGATATAAAACTTCAACACCATTTCCTCTTAAAATATCAGCAAAATTGTCATGCTCTCTTCTAGCTAAATCTAAATAAGGAATATCGTCAAATAATAATCTCTCTAGATAGTCTGGAACAAGATTCTCAAGTTCCTTGCCTGGACGATGTAGCAATACAGTTTTTAATTTCCCAATTTCTGAATATACGTTAAGTGTTTTGATTTTATCTTCCATCATAATAACCCCCTCTTTATACAGGTGTTATGCATAATCTTCATAATTTTGTCAAATGTCCTGTTTACCTTTAATTTGATTATATTAATATGTTTACCATTCTGTCAAGATTCACAAACTATATATATATTCATAGCATGAATATATATTCACATTTTCTTACCTTGTAATAAATAAATCAAATACCTATTATTGGATTTATCAGATTAAGGAAAATGTTTTCCTATATTTTTTAGCAAATAATAAATAAATATACAATAAAAAAAATATATTTCCCATCTATTCTAAATTTTCTGATTTGTTAATAAATTTTAAAAAATTAAAGCTCTAGTTTAACCTAGAGCTTAATATTGTAGATATTTTTGCTTTTTTTAATGCTAATATAATTGGGAATGCAATAACTGCTCCACCAATGAACTGAATTATGTTAGCAGGAACACTGAATATAGGGATTATCATATTTCCTTTTAATATACCTCCTGCTATATAATACCCAGTTACCATCCAAAGGCCTGCTAATGTCATTCCCATTAAACTATTTATACTAAATAATTCTTTGTCTTTTTTTCTAAGAATAATGGATAATATCAAGATAAAAATTGGAATTATAATAATAGCAAATATTAAAGATAATTGAACACTATTAATTAGAGATTGTAATTGTTCCATTCCCTTTAAATTAAATTTTTCAACAAGAAAATTAGCTGTCTCTGAAGTTTCAAGATTAGCTGATATATTGTGTAGAGTTGTCTTTAAATATATAGATAATCCTATCCATCCTATTCCAATAATATATGAGACAATACTTCTAAAAGTTTTTAACTTGTTGTCTTTTATGTCTTGCGCCATAAGTCCAACTATAGCTCCCATTATTCCCTTTATTATTAAAGTAGGAAGCGCCCAATGTGCATATCCTAAAAACAAATCAGCCATTGCAGAACCTACACCACCTGCAAATACTCCATACCTCCATCCTAACAGTATTGAAGTGACAAATATCATACTATCTCCAGTGTGTATGTAACCTTCTGAAAATGGTATTGGAATTTGCGGTACAATTGCAGTGGTTGCAAACACTAGTGCGGTCATTAAGCCTCCATAAGTAAGTCTTCTTACATTAAAATTATTCATTCCTATACCTCCCTGGGTTAGATTGTTATTATGATAATTTAATTATATCATAAATGTATCGGTGTTCAAGGGAGTTGTTTCGCAATTGTATCGGTTCATTTTTCTTTGCTAATTATATATATATTGTTTTTAACGTTTATGCATTGATTGATTTCTTCTTCTGTAGGATCTTTTCCCCCATATCTATATTCGTTATAGATATAAGTTAAATCCTCAATTCCAGTATTTATATATTCTGATTTTTTTAACTTAGATACATATTCATTAGGCGTATGATAAATTTCAAATTCATATCCTTTTTCTTTAAGAGTCAATATTGTATCTAAATAAATACGTCTAATTATAGGAAGGCTGTGACTATTATTTTGGGATTTTGAAAATAATCTAGATGAATTTAAAGCTAATCTTTTTAAGGATCTTTCTATTTTCTTTCTAATGTCTTCTGGAGATAAGATAAATTCCTTTTCTTCCTCGTCATCTCCTTCATTTGATAACGGGATTCTGTTATTTAATGCCCTTATTATATAAAAAATGACTAAATAAATAGCTAAAATCATAATGCCCCATTTAACTACACTAAGTGCGGTGCTCATAACAGCCTGTGCTTTTGGCGATAAAGTTTGGTTAGCTATTTCTTCTACTTGCTCAGGTATCTCGCCACTATTTAGTTTGTCAAGAATAGAAAAATCAGCTTTTCTAAATACAAATTCTATTATTTTGCTTAAGAAAAATACAATAGGATATAGTATGATTTCTATAATTTTCAGTATTATACCCCAAAGATTCATGAGTATTTGGCTTGACATCAACTTATCCCAAAGACCCCAAAAACCTGTTAGCGCAAATGCTAAAATTATTAGTATTAGTGAGTTTATAATTAGATTAATTATTTTAATATTCTTCGTTTTATTTAAAAAATTTGAATTTCTCTTATTATATGCAGTTATAAGATTAACTGTTGCAAAATAAGACAATGACACTCCTACATATATTGGGAAAAGCAGTTTTATCTTCTGGGCAGTAATACTATCTCCATCAAATATAGTTAAAATAAAAATCATAACAAAAAATAAAACTACAGTTACAACAAAATTATTTTTTACGGAATTGATATGTCTTTCTCCCGTTATACTTATTACGCTTTTATACCATACAAAAAGATAGATAATAAAATAAATAATCATCACTTCTCTCGATGTGATAAAGGCACTAATTAATGATAGAGCTACAGCAAAAAATATAATTATAAATTTCATTTTATGTTTAATATTACTACTCTTAGAAACGTAAAAATATAAAGAATATGCACACAAATAGTTAGCTAAGGATAAGGTTAATATCATATTAATTGTAAAAGCACTATCAATACCAGAAAAAAAATACAATAGTAAAATGCCTGAAATAGAAACACTAGCTGTTTCAAATAGTCCCTTAATTATTAAGTTAAATATATTATTGAGCCTTGTATACATATTTGCTCACCTTATTTCTCATTATTATTGAGTTCATAGCTGTAGATAACATCTACTTCTTTACATAATCCCTCGATATTCAAGTAATTATCTAGTAATATTAGATTTATATTGTAGCCAGATTTTATCATTTGATTTATTTTTTTAATTAATTCATCAGTAATATGGGGTGTAATCATCACTATTACATTGTTTTTATCAATGAGCCTCATGTTCTTATTTAAAAATTCATCAAAGCTATCTATAGGTAAATACGAAGTCTTAGCTAAAGCATCAAATATAATCATTTTTTGGTTTCTTCCGTTTTTAGGTTTTATAAAAACATCACGCTTTTCTCCATAGAAAAAAGCATTTGAGGAATAACCTACATCTATCTTCTCATCAATTGCTTCCTGAACAATTGATGCTGCAATATCTATTCCTTTTTCAATAAAGTCTGGATTTACATTCTGCCAATATATGTCGCTGGTTTGTACATTAAGGAGTATAATCATTGATGGATCAGCTGTATAATCTAACTTTTTTACATGTAGTTTGTTTGTTCTAGCTGTAGCCTTCCAGTCAATAGTATTAAAACTATCATAGGGTGTATATTCTCTTGCTCCAATAATGGCTATATTGTCAGGAATTATCCAACGCCTAACTGATGACTGACCCTGTATACTTTTAGATGGTATTATTAGTTGTCCTAGTGGCTTAACTTCAGGATAAACAATGAGCTTCATTGGATAATGAATTTCTTTTTCTGCAACAGCAAATCCGAAAAAATCTCCTACAGACATTTTTATATCGTGAAATGAATAGTATCCTCGCTTATTGCAATAAATAGTATTATGTTTTTTTATTCTTTGATAGCTTAACAAAGAAGTTACTACCTTATATACTTTTTCGCTTTTGTTATTATGCTCAACTATTCTTTGGTCCTTAAAATCAATTTCTATAGGAACATTAGCATTTACTTCTATCCATGGTAATATTAAAAACTTATTATTAGTTATTTCAGTAGTTAATCTAACTGGTTCTCCAATAAAAACTCTTTCTTTATCAAGGTATCTCTTATATTCTAAATTCTTTAGTGCTATTTTGTCCCATCTATTCAAAATAAAAAACATTATTATAAGAAGCGTAAAGATAGTTATAACTATACCCATAATTTTCAACTCCTAATAGCTTCTAGTTTTTTCTACAGGAGTATTAATTTTTAAAATGATATTATCTAATATCTCATCTACACTTCTGCCTTTAATTTGTGAATATGAGTTCATAATTAGTCTATGTGCAAACACGGGTTTTATAAGGAACTTCACATCATCTGGTAATACATAATCTCTCCCCTGTATAGCTGCATATGCCTGTGATGCCTTAAATAATGCTAAACTTCCCCTTGGACTTATTCCCAATTCAAGCTCCTCATTCTCACGTGTGCCATTAACTATTTTTAATATGTACTCTATAATATCTTCATGTACATAGACTTTTGAATAGTATTGTCTAGCTTTTCTTATTTCTTCTGATGATGCTACCGCTTGAATTTCCTCTATTGGATTATTTTCTTTAAACCTTATCAATATTTGAAATTCTTCTTCAAATTTTGGATATCCTATTGAAAGTTTCATAAAGAATCTATCTAGCTGTGCTTCTGGAAGAGGAAATGTGCCTGATGTCTCTATTGGATTTTGTGTAGCTATTACAAAAAAAGGCTCTTTCAATTTATATGTTATGCCATCTATGCTGACTTGGTGTTCTTCCATAGCTTCTAATAGGCTAGATTGGGTTCTTGGAGTAGCTCTATTTATTTCATCAGCTAAAACAATTTGACTCATTATGGGTCCTTCTTTTAATTGAAATTCACCGGTTTTAGGATTATAGTAATTTAACCCCAAAATATCTGAAGGCAATAAATCAGGAGTAAATTGTATTCTTTTAAAATCACAATCTATTGATTTGGCTAAAGATTTTGCTAACATAGTTTTCCCCAATCCTGGAGCGTCTTCAAGTAATACATGTCCTGAACATATTATAGTTGTAAGTATTAAGTCGATAACATCATCTTTTCCCACTATTACATTTTGGATATTATCTTTAATTCTTAAAGCCAAATCTTTAATTTCTTTAACATCCATGCTATTACCTCCTACTTCTAATTATCATGAGATTTGATTACATTATAACAATTTAGTCCTTTCTATTTCATTAAAAATTCATTACATTTTTCCCTAAGAATTAACAATCTGTAACAGAATAATAAATAATACTCCCTATTCAGAAAAAGAGAGGGCTAATTTTCTAACCTCTCTTTTTATTTCTTTTTCTATTCATCCTATTAAAAGAAAAAATAATAAGTAAAAATCCTATAATTTTATAAAGATATCCCGTAGATTTTACATCATTGGTATAAGCAGCTAATAAAATTAACTTCTCCATATGTTATTCCTCTGTTATCTCTCTTTTAAAAACTGCAATTAAATTCCTTGGATTATTAAGTGAATTTAGAGTTACTAACTCCCAACCTTCTTCTCCTAAGTCATTAAACTTTTTCTCATGTTCTTTCGTCAATACTAGCGATGTTACGCCAAAAGTTTTTATATTTTCAACCTTATATTCAAATTTCTTCATTCATAACACCCTCCCATTGTATTATAACATAAATTTTTTCTTTAAAAATCATGATTATTAGTAAATAATATCAAATTTTGTAGCATAATAATTGTTGAAATCCTGCTATGTTTTGAGTAAAATTTATTATATTTAGATTTCAAAAGTAATCTCTATTGTCATTTATTTAAATTTTTCAACATATTAATTTTAAAAAGGTCTAATTTAAATTTTTCACTAATCTATTGTTATTAAAATTTATAGGAGGTTTTTTATGAGTAGGTTAAAAATTGAGTTAAGTGAGTTAAACAAGCTTTACGATGAGATTTACTATAGTAACTTTGATAATATTGAGATAGCGTTAGATATTATCTCTAATATTGTATCAGAAAAAGAATTAGAAGATGAAGAAGATTTTGTATATGGTTTGTCTAATATCGTAGACACAATAGTAGGGGTTTTAGATGAAGTTGGAGATGTATTTGATAACGAAGGTTTATATGATATTAGCGGCTATGTCAGGGAAAAAATAGATAAAATACAAAGCGGAGAAAATGATGATTCAATTGAAAGCACGTACATAAATTATTTAAGTGAAGATTATGAAGACAATCTTGAGGATGAGGAATTATACGAAATTGATGAAGGCTATGATGAAGATGATCCATATGAAGATGACTATTAAAAAGAAAACCTATGAAGGTTTTCTTTTTTTAATAGTCCATAGATAATATATGTTCTATGGCATTGGCAGGTTTGTAAAAAAGCTGTAAGTTCATACTTGTTCTTTTTTCGTCGTAATACAAAGATACAAATACTTGGTATATGGTTCTATTATTGTACCCACCAAAATCATAGTCTATAGTTTTATCAATAATATAAGATGCCAATTCATCATCAATTTTATATAAATCATAGTCACACTCTTTAAAAGCCGATTTTAGTTCATCTATCCTTCCACAATCTTTTTCAGCAATTTCATATAGTATTCCTGTTTGATACTCAATATTGGATATTAAGGCCTTCCATTTAGCCAAGCCCTGTCTATTAATTTTACATTCTATTTTTCCCTTATCTTCATAATATTTTATAAGCAAAAATTTTGCACAATAATTTAAAGCTGATTTAGCAATAAAGAACTCATACCATTCTTCTTCACTTAATTGATTATTTAAACCGCTTTTTAGTTTTATTTTTCTTAGAATCCCTCTATTGTCATATTTATATTTCACTATAAAGAAATCAATAAAATCTTTAAAAGCTAGAATTATATCATTTTGCATCTTATGGAAGCACCCCCTTTGATGATACCTTTTTTACCAAAATGAAAGTTGATTATGTGTTCTTGTATATTCATTATACGCTAGAAAAAAAATAACGATAAAAAATTGATAACTTCTATATCAAATGTACTTGTATGAAATACACTTAATTTAGAAGTTATTTAGTGAAAATTTTTAATACAATTTTATTGATTTAGCCATGATTTTAATTTATTTTTATCTAAAATAATTATTCTTCGCCCTATTATTTCTATGGCATTGTCTTTACTAAATTGGCTTAATGCTCTACTTACTGTCTCTCTAGATGTACCTGCCAGCCCTGCCAACTCTTCTCTAGTTAATTTTAAAGTCAATTCAATATCTCCACTTTCAATTTCAACACCATACTTATCCATGAGACTAATGAGAACTTGAGCAGTTCTAACATATGTATCATTAAGTGCCATATTCTTAATTCTTGATTGTGCTTCCTTTAATCTTTTATTCAAAACCTTTATAATATTCAGAGCCATGTCTGGATTTTGTTTAATAATTTCTTCTAAATCTCCATTATTAATACTTAAAATAACACAGCCCTCCATAGCTACTACAGTAGCAGGATTCCTTCCACCATCAAAAAGTGTTACCTCAGCAAATATCTTAGATTTTCCCTTAATATCTAGGATTATTTCTCTTCCGTCACTACTAGTTTTAAGTATTTTTACTTTGCCAGATTTAATTATGTACACATTTTCACTTTTTTCACCCTCAACAATAATTGTACTTCCTTTTTTATAAGGTCTTTCCTTAGTTATTTTCTCAAGTATTTTCAAGTTTTCATAGCTCATACCTTCAAATAATGGTACTTTCTTTAAGTATTCGATTATAGACATAATATCACCTGTCCGTTCTTTATTATCTTAAATTGTTTAATTTATTATACCAAATCAATCCAATAGAATTCTAATATTATTTGAATAAAAAGAAGCATGGAAAAATAGTAATTATATAAGGCTATGATTAGCATTTTCTTAAGGTGGTGTATTTATTATGAAAATTAAAAAATATTCGTTACCAATTGTATTAGTTTTATTTGTTCTATGTCTACTGGTATTCAGACTTTATTACATATCTAAAACTAACAATCTAGTTTTCAATCAGATCTCAGTATTCAACAATTCTCTAAATAAGAAACTTGTAGATAATTTCTTTTCAGAAAATAATAGTATAAAAGAATTATCGACTAAGCTAATAAAAGAAATAGTTCTCAAGGATTTAGGGTATGAAAATTGGCTAAATTATATAGAATTTATCGAAATATCTCTTTACCCCTCTGATATAATACATGATAGTGTAGAAGATCTTATTATTTCAGTTAATTTATCTCAAGATCAAGGTGTAATAGGTATCTATCGCTTATACGAAGACAGGTATATACTTTCAAAAAAAATTGATAATCTATGCAATATCAAAAATATATCCACCGTTAGAGTAGAACCTATAAAAAGAACTTTTATTATTACTAATGAAGTTCTTGATGAAATGATGGGGGCGTATTTTATAGATAATTTTACAAGAATATTTTTAGAAATTGAAAATGAATTTGTGGAGGTATTCCGGCAATCTATAGATTACTCTGCATATTATTATGAAAAATGGGGAGACCCAGGAGTTACAGATCCTAAATGGTATAAAATTGTTGAAAATAGTGTAGTTGATAATATTACTACAGAAAAAGAATATATAATAATTAATGTGTCAAAATCACTGTCAAAATTTGAAGCCTTAACTCCCTCTAGTTTTTCTACACCTAATGACTATAAGCTTATTAGTCAAAATAGTTTTGATAATAAATTTGTTTGGAGTGAAACTTATAACTCTTTTATTTTATCCAAAGGTAAGATAACATCACAAAACATTGATGTAGGGGTTTTAGAAGATACAACTCAAACTGTAGATTACCTATTGAATTTAACGGGTAAATACTATAAAGTGATAGATAAGAATAAAAGAATTAGCTATATTAATAAAGATGATATTATGATTATTAATGATTTTAAATCTTAAAATAAAGAAATAATTATGAAAAAATCTATTTTATAATTATTTTAAGGTGTACAAGCCCAATAAAAACTGAGCTGTAAATCATATCTATGAATATCTGAAAGGATGATACTATGACAGAAAAAGTATATCTAGAAAATCCCTATTTAAAAGAACTTACTGCCAAAATAGTTAAAAAGGAATATTCTAATAGTAAATTTTACATTACTTTAAATAGAACCATAATTTATCCTCATTTATCTGGGGGACAGCCTATGGATAAGGCTACAATAAATGACTTAAAAGTTATTGATGTATATGAAGAAGAGGATAACATAGTTCATGTTCTTGAAGATAATGTAAACTCTGACACAGTAAATCTTGCTATTGATTGGAATACCCGATTTGACCATATGCAACAACATACTGGCCAGCACTTACTTTCTGCTGTTATTTATAAGCTATATAATGCAAATACTGTAGGGATGCATATTGGACGTGACTATGTATATATCGATGTGGCGATGCCAAAATTTTCTCAAGAGGATATCGAAAAAATTGAAAGGTTTGCTAATGAAATTATTTATAGTAATTTCCCAGTAAAAACTTATAAAATCGAAAATAAAGATATCCATAGTATTCCTCTAAGAAAACCTCCAAAAGTAGATAAGAATATTAGAGTTGTTGAAATAGAAAATGTTGATTATTCTCCATGTGCTGGAACACATCTCAGAAATATTGGAGAAGTAGGAATGGTTAAGATAAGGAAGTGGGAAAAATATAAAGGCAATACTAGAATAGAGTTTGTATGCGGAAACAGAGCTTTGCAAGATTATACACTTAAAAATTATCATATTAATAATATTTCAACTCTACTATCATCTAAAGATATAGACACATACAATGCAGTGAAAAAGTTATACGATGATTATAAGCTTTTAGAAAAGGAATTGTCAGATATTAAAACGGAATTAATTAAATATCAAGTAAGCGATTTGATTAGTGAAAGTTATATAAAAAATAATGTGAAAATAGTACACAAAATATTATATGATTTCGATCTTAAAATGGCTAAATATGCTATATCTCATATATTAGCTTACTCTAATACTGTTTGTATACTATGCATTGTTGAAAATCATAACAAATGTCATGTATTAATGGGTAGATCAGAAAACCTTAATATTAACATGAAAGAAATATTTGATTCTGTTATAAATATAATAAATGGAAAAGGCGGAGGTTCTCCTGAGCTTGTCCAAGGCGGAGGAACAAATACAGCTAATATACCTCTTCTTATTGAAAAAAGTCTAAAACTGTTGGATAAATTGATATAGAATAGCCATATGAAAAAATAAAGAGAAGTTTTTCACTTCTCTTTATTTTTTCATAAAAGACTCAATTTCCTCAACTGTTTTTATTATATCCTTTGATAAGTTTTCACAGCCCTGCTCTGTTACAACTACATTATCTTCTATTCTAATTCCTATTCCTTCTTCTTCGATATATAATCCAGGTTCAATAGTAAGTACCATTCCTGGTGCTAAGTCTGCTTCTCTATCCCCAACATCATGAGTATCTAAGCCTAAGTAGTGGCTTACGCCGTGATAATAATATTTTGATATCTCGTCATCTTCTTTAATAAGTCCAATTCTTTTACATTCTTCTATTAGAACCTTTTTAGTTACATTATTTAGTTCTTTAAAAGGAATGCCAGGTTTAACTGCTTTAATTGTTTCTAATTGAGATTTTAACACAATATCATATATTTCTTTCTGTCTTTCTGTAAACTTCCCATTTACAGGGAAAGTCCTAGAAATATCTGCACAATAATTATTATATTCTGCACCTAAGTCAAATAAAATAAGGTCTCCATCTTTCATCTCACAACTATTTTCTCCATAATGTAGAACTATTGCATTTTTACCTGAAGCAGCAATAGTATTAAATGAATGTCTTTTGGCTCCTAATGTTTTTAACTCAAAGTCAAAATAAGCCTCAAGCTGGTATTCCATCATACCTGGCTTTGAATTTTTCATCATTCTTTGTATTCCATGATTAGTTATTTCTATAGCTTTTTTTATCATATCTATTTCTGCTTCTGTTTTTATCATTCTAGAATTTGCTATTATGTTGTATGCATTTTTTATACTAATATGTGGGTACTTTTCTCTAATGTCCTTTGCCAAAGTTAAAGCTTTAGTTTCGTCGGAATCCCATCCACGTCTTTCAAGGTCTAAATAAACTCTTGAAAAATCATCATTAAACAACAAACTATTTAAATAGTCAGTGAAGCCGTTTACAGGTTTAATGTTTTCTATTCCAGAAATAGATTTAGCCTCTTCTTCTGTCATTCTAAATCCTGTCCATTTTTCCTCTAATGGTGTTACTTTATCGATGAATAATGTTTCCTTAAGCTTATTGTTTCTTCTTTCAATTAATAAAACAAATTTTTCTCTTTCGGTTCCTACCATGTAGAAAAAATTCTTATTTACAATAAAATCATATTCTGCATCTGCAGATTTGTGAGGAGCAGTGCCAGAAAATAAAACTAATAATGAATTGTCTTCTATATTATTCATTATTTTTTTCCTAGTATTTATGTAAAAATCCTTGTTCATAATCTCACCTTCCTATTTATATTCTACAATCCTAAATACTACAGAATACTCTAAATTCTCTATCTCTATTCTTTTATATTTATAATCCACTACAAAGTTTACTACAGATGAATGTAAATCAATACTCCTTAAAAAATGAACTGTACAAAATGAATTGTCTTCAAGCTTGCTAAGTCTAATAACTATATTTTTAATCATGGAGCATTGAATTCTATCTCCAATATAAGTTGGCATATCTTCAAAATACAAGTTTACTGTTCTGTTATCCAAAGGAATTATAATATCAATATCTTTCTCATCTTCTCTTAATACTCTAATATTAAATTCGCTTTCAATATTAAAGTCATACTTCATTAAATCCATATTCTCAACCTTAGTTTATTTAACAACATCTTTATATTTAAAATCAGATCCAAGTATATGACTAGATATCCAATTTACTACAAAATCCAAAACGTCTAGTATAACCTTTTTTTGTCTTGAATCTATCTCTTGAGTTTCAAGGTCCACTAGTTTTTCAACAAACATAGCATGCTGTTTTTTATGTTCCTCAATTTTATCGTAGTTATGCTTTTCCATTAAGCTTTCTTCAAATCCGAAATGATATACAGTATAGTCCTTTAATCCTTTTAAAAGAGCCATTATTTCATCATAATGATCTTGTCCATCCTTTAAAGTTGCTAAATTATATATCTCTCCTCCGATCTCAAATAATCTTTTGTGTTGTTTATCAATCTCTTCTATTCCTACACTAAAATTATCTTTCCATTTAAAAATCATATTATTCCTCCTTCGAAATTTTTCTAATTTTTATCCTATGTTTCTGAAAGAAAATATTAAGACATTAGTTTTTCATAATATTTCTAGATGTGATACTACCAATTATAAACAAGCCCCCATTAAAAGCAACCATTAAGTAATCATAAATATTATTATTAGGTATTTTACCTATTAGCCTATTTACAGACACAAAAAGTAGTGAAAGAAAAATTGTGTTTGTAATTTTAGCAATTTTCCATTCTAACTTAAAGCTTGTATTAATTATAGTCAGAATAACATCTAATATTAGAAAAAAACATAATACTAAGGTAGCATAATAAAGCATTTCTATAATTATCACATGGAACACTCCTTGGGATAACGCAGTATTCTTAAAACAATTTTGGCTACTCTTATTTATTCAACATATAGATTATTTTTCCTTCAAAAAGACTAAAAAGATATTAAAGCACCTTAAGATAAATAAAGACATAAATATATATTAGCAGACAAATAAAAAAAGAAAGGGTTGAGTAATTATTATGTATTGTAATGGAATGATGTATTATCCATATATAAATCCCTATATAAACTATGATGCATATTATGAATATGGGAAAAAAATTGATGCTATTGCATATATCAATGGTGGTCCACTTGCTCCACAGTTAAAGGGTGTAGTATATTTTGAAGAAGTAAATGGCGGCACAGAAGTTAAGGTTAAGGTTTCTGGTCTTCCTAAATATGAACCAGCAAAAAATAGCAACCAACCTATAGGTCCACATGGTTTTCATATACATGAACATGGTGTATGCGAAATAGGAGATCCAAATGATTCATTTAAGTCTGCTGGAGGTCATTGGAATCCAGATAATCAACCACATGGAAATCACGCCGGTGATTTTCCTGTATTATTCTCTAACAATGGATATGCAGAAATGAGCTTTTTCACTAACAGATTTAGGCCTATGAATATTATAGGAAAGTCGGTGATAATTCATCAAAACCCTGATGATTATAGAACGCAGCCTGCAGGAAATTCAGGAAAAAGGATAGCCTGTGGAGTTATACAGCCAAAATACTTCTAAAAAAGGCCTCTATCGAAGCGTTATAAAGCAGCTTTTTTTGAAACTCACTCACGGAAAGTTCTTTTATATAGGCACTGAAGTAGAACTTTCCTACTCGTTATAAAAAAATTCGGAAATGGCTAAGTAGTATTATGCCATTTCCGATATAAACATATATCTTTCTAGAAAATAATAAATTTGCTATCTTTATTATCATTTATGACAAGATTCATTATGATATATAAACTTGCTATAAAACAATAAGGACCATCCTATAAATGATCCTTAACCAAATTATTTGTCAAATCCATTTTCATGTTTTCTATGAAACTCCCATGCCGAAGAAATAATGTCCCTTATTTCAGTATGTTCTGGTACCCAGCCAAGAATGTTTTTAGCTTTTTCAGAAGAAGCCACTAAAATAGCAGGATCACCCGGTCTTCTTGATGCAAACTCTTTATGAATAAAAGTTCCAGTAACCTCTTCAGCAGCCTCAATAACTTCATTTACAGTAAAGCCTAATCCATTACCAAGATTAAAAATATTGCTGCTATTACCTTCTCTTAAGTATTCTAAAGCTAATATGTGTGCATTTATTAGGTCATTAACATGTATATAATCCCTTATACAAGTTCCATCCTTTGTATTATAGTCATTACCATAAATATATATTTTTTCCCTTTTCTTTAAAGGCACCTGTAGAACTAAAGGTATCAGATGAGTTTCGGGATTATGGTCTTCTCCAATAAGGCCATTTGGATGTGCTCCAGCTACATTGAAGTATCTTAAAGAAACGAACTTTATACCATGGGCTAAATCTACCCATTTCATCATCTTTTCCATAGCTAGCTTAGTTTCTCCATAAGGATTTGTTGGTTCAGTTGCATCTGTCTCTCGGATAGGAATATTTTTAGACTCTCCATAAACAGCTGCTGAAGAAGAAAATACTATGTTTTTAATATTATTTAATACCATAGCTTTTAGTAAGACTTCCATTCCATAAACATTATTGTTAAAGTATTTCAGCGGATCAGACATACTTTCACCAACTAGAGAGTTTGCTGCAAAGTGAATTACTGCTTCAATATCATGTTTTGAAAATATAGTATTTAAAAAATTAATATCTCTAATATCACCTTGATAAAAAATAGCATCTTTATGTACTGCATCAATATGCCCTGTTTGAAGATTATCTACAACTACAACCTTCTCTCCTTTTTCAATTAAATCATATACACAATGGGAACCTATGTACCCTGCGCCACCACATACAAGTACTGTCATTCTACTTCCTCCTTGATACTCATACAATATTCAAAACTATTCTCATACATTATATCATTAATATTTTATCTTATATGCATTATTTCTATATATTTATTGTAAAAAAGGCTCCTATCGAAGCATTAATTAAATTAAAGAAGCCTTTTTTGAAACTCATTGCGGAAAGTTCTTTAAATAAATATAAGCAAAAGTAGAACTTTCCTATTCGTTATAAATAGAAAAAGGAAATGCCGAATTTATTTTGCATTTCCTTTTATTATATATTAATCTTCAATTTTGAATGAGCTTTTTAATGATACTATTCTGTTGAAAACTAGTTTTTCTTCAGTTGTATATTTTGTGTCAACATTGAAATACCCATGTCTGAAGAATTGGAATTTATCTTGAGGTTTGGCTTCTTTCATATTCGGTTCAACAAATCCATGTAAAATTTCTAGAGAATTTGGATTTATATTATCTAAGAATGTTTTTCCCTCTTCCTGTTCATCATCTAGTATTAGTGGCTCATATAGTCTTATTTCAGCAGGTAATGCATTGCTTGCTTCTACCCAATGAATAGTGCCCTTTACTTTTCTTCCAGTAAATCCAGTTCCACTCTTTGTTTCAGGATCATAAGTACATCTTAGTTCAATAATATTTCCTTCAGTATCTTTTATTACTTCATTGCACTTAATAAAGTAAGCATTCTTTAACCTAACTTCATTACCTGGGAAAAGTCTAAAATATTTTTTAGGCGGATTTTCCATGAAATCATCTTGTTCTATATATATTTCTCTTGAAAAAGGAATCTTTCTTTCACCTAATTCTGGATTTTCAGAATTATTTTCTGCATCAAGCCACTCAATTTGTCCTTCAGGATAATTTGTTATAACAACTTTTAGAGGTCTAATTACAGCCATTACTCTAGGTGCTTTAAGCTTTAAGTCCTCTCTTACGAAATGCTCTAGCATTTGTTCATCTACTATGCTATTATTTTTTGCTACTCCGATGGCTCTACAAAAATTTCTGATAGCCTCTGGAGTATATCCTTTTCTTCTTAGCCCTGATATAGTTGGCATCCTTGGGTCATCCCAGTCATCTACAATGCTTTCATCCACTAGCTGCTTTAACTTTCTCTTACTCATTACTGTATTAGTTAAATTTAACCTAGCAAATTCGATTTGCTGTGGTTGACTTTCCATCTCACATTCTCTTACGAACCAATCATAAAGAGGACGTTGATCTTCGAATTCTAATGTACATATGGAATGAGTTATTCCTTCTATAGCATCCTCTAAAGGATGTGCAAAAGAATACATTGGGTATATGCACCATTTATCTCCTGTATTATGATGAGATGTATGAGATATTCTATATATGACAGGATCTCTCATGTTTACATTAGGAGATGCCATATCTATTTTAGCTCTCAACACTTTTTCGCCATCTTTAAATTCGCCTTTTCTCATACGTTCAAAAAGGTCTAAGTTCTCCTCTATTGTTCTGTTTCTATATGGGCTTTCCTTACCTGGCTCAGTAAGTGTTCCTCTGTATTCTCTTATTTCATCTACAGATAAGTCACATACATAGGCTTTTCCTTTTTTAATTAAAATTAAAGCTCGTTTATACATTTCGTCAAAATAGTTTGATGCAAAATGTAATTCTTCCCATTGAAAGCCTAGCCACTTAACATCTTCTTTTATGGATTCTACATATTCTACTTCTTCTTTAGTAGGGTTAGTATCGTCAAAGCGAAGATTAGTTCTACCATTAAATTCATCAGCTAATTCAAAGTTTAAAGTAATAGATTTTGCATGCCCTATATGTAAATATCCATTAGGCTCGGGAGGAAATCTTGTAATTATTTCTTTATGCTTTCCAGACTCTAGGTCAGCTATTACAATATTTCTAATAAAATTTGATGATATTGGTTTATCACTCATTGTAGCACAACCTTTCTTTTCCTTTGCGTTTTATTATTACCTTATAATATAACATAGTTATAAAATTTTTTCCATTTTATTTGATTATTATTTTATGATATATAATTTTAACTGTTTTATTAATTTAATGCAATCTTTTATAATAAGGATATCATCACAAATCTATAGGTTTATGTAAAGAAAAACTACTTCTTATTAGTTAAAGAAGTAGTTTTGATAATAAATATGATTTTTACTTAGAATTCTTAGATATTTTTTTCATTGACTTTTTATATTGCATTTCTGCTTTTCTATTAAGTTTTCTTTCTGTATAATCAGCTTCTTTTTTAAGCTTTACGTAGCTTTCATATCTCTTTTTACTTAGAGCACCTTTTTCAATTGCTTCTTTTACAGCACATTTTGGTTCTGATGTATGTGTACAATCTGAAAACTTGCATCCTAAAGATAGTTCCTCAATGTCTTTAAATGCAGTATCTATGCTATCACTGACATCTAATATATGCAGTTCTCTCATGCCAGGAGTATCAATTACAACTCCCCCATTTGGGAGTAATATAAGTTCTCTATTGGTAGTAGTATGTTTCCCTTTATCACCTATACTACTTATTTCTTGAGTTACCTGTCTGCTTTCATGTAAAAGTTCGTTTATGATAGTAGATTTTCCTACTCCAGATGATCCTAAAAAAGCAACAGTTGTACCTTTTGATATATATTTCTTAATATCTTCAAGCCCTGATTTATTAATACAGCTAATACAATGAACATCTATACCAAATAAGATATCTGATATCTGTTTAAGCTTTTCCTCTATATCTTCGCATAAATCCGCTTTTGTAAGGAGGATAACTGGCCTAGAGCCACTATCCCATGCCATTGTAATATATCTTTCTAGTCTTCTTAAGTTAAAATTATTATTAAGAGACATACATAAAAATGCTATATCAATATTAGTAGCTATAATTTGTTCCTCAAATGAGTTACCTGCAATTTTTCTTGAAAACTTACTTTTTCTTTCTAGTATCCTACGAATAATGGATCTATCATCATGTTCCTTTATTCTATCAAGTACTACCCAATCTCCAACAGATGGATAATCTTGTATTCCAGAGGCAGAATTAATCATCTTTCCTGATACCGATGCTAATATATCTCCTTGTTCAGTGTGAACTTTATATAAATTTCTGTATTCTACGGCTACTCTTCCAATGCAGTAAGAATCCTTGTATTGTTCAAATTGTTTTTCTAAACTCTCATTCCAGCCTAAATCATATAAGTTATATTTGTTTGTCAACTATAAAGCCCTCCCATTAATTTAGGGCATAAAAATACCCTAGTAGTAGTTATTTTGCCGACTACCCCTAGGGTTTGATTACAAAGTGAAAAACAATTAATTATAAATCAAAAAATCTAAAGGAGTAGTCATAAAGAAATAATTAATTTTGTTTAAGTAAAAATCAGCTATACTATTTCTCATAAAACATCACTCCTTCCATTATTTATACAATAATGATAACAGATAATATGGATTTTGTAAACAATGATT